>JAYSTY010000119.1:0-9203 GCA_043719385.1 Blastocatellia bacterium
TAGGGCAAACACGGAAGCCCGCTGACTCTAATCAGGCCAACCGTTGAAATGATTCGAGTTGTGGGGATTCTCCGTTAGTCAGGTGGGACACACCCGAAATAATTATGGCTCAGCGCACTAATCACTGAAGAAGAAAAACTCGTGGCTGAAGAACAAATACGGGAAGAGAGAAAAGTTGTTGACTACGACACAAAGGAATACACAGTAGAACTCATTGTTAGTAAATATCGAGAGGGAAAAGGTGAAGACGAAAATGAGTTATTTATTCCTGAATATCAACGCGATTTCGTTTGGGATGAGAAGCGTCAAAGCAAATTCATCGAATCTGTAATGCTTGATCTACCGATCCCGTATATTTTCACGGCGGCACTCCACAAAGAAATTTCAGAAGATGAAGGGCGCATAGAAATTGTTGATGGTTCTCAACGAATTCGGACGCTAGATGCTTTTCTGAATGATGAATTAGAGCTTAAAGGGCTTGAGAAGCTAACAACCCTTAATGGCTTTAAATTTTGTAATCTTGACATTTCCCGGCAGAGAAAATTCAAACGACGACCGATAAGAGTCATTGAACTTTCAGATAAAGCTGATGATCAGATCAGGAGAGATATCTTTGAGCGTATTAATACAGGGAGCGACGAACTCTCTCCGATGGAAAAGCGCAAAGGAATTTTTGAAGGCCCTTTCTACGATTTTATTACCGAGTGTGCCGCTAATCCACTTTTCGAGAAATTAACGCCGATTTCGGCAGTTAGGCGGAAACGCGAAGAAGCCGCCGAAATGGTGCTTCGCTATTTTGCCTATGCTGACAGATATGAGAGGTTTCAGAAAAGTGTTACTGATTTCCTAAATGATTTTATTAAAGAGAAACGTAGCTCGTTTGATAACGAGAAAATGCAGAAAGAATTTCTTTTGATGCTAGATTTTGTTGATAAATATTTCCCCTATGGGTTTAGAAAAAGCGAGAAAAACTATTCTGTACCTCGTGTCAGATACGAAGCGCTCGCTGTCGGGGTGACACATGCACTTCGAGAAAGGCCTGATTTAGTTCCTGGCAATGTTAAGCAATGGCTTGAATCAGACGATTTCAAGACACATACCGTATCAGATGCGAGTAACTCAAGGCCAAAAGTCGTCGCAAGAATTGAATTTGTAAGGGAGCATTTGTTGGGGCGTTAACATGCAGATTGTCCAGGCTGATTTTGATACTAGAGCAAAAGAAGTTGATGAGTACTTCGATTTTGTTAAGAAAATTCTTTCTGCGAAATCAGAAATTGAACTTTTAGACGATGAAGAAGCAGCTCGCTCCTTCAAATATTTCTTTTATACCGATGAAGCAGGAACTACTTGTTCTTCACGCGTCACTACTGATCTACAGAAAGCTCTTAAAGCTAATGGGTTTCTCTTGGTCTATAATCTAGTAGAATCAACGATGAAAAATGCGTTAGAGGCAGTAATTATGCACCTTGTAGCAGAAGGAGTTGGCTTTGATGATTTGAGCAGTAAAGTTAAAGTTATTGTTCTAAAAAATGCGAAGAGTTGTAATCCTGAAAGACTGGAATCCGTATTGAGTCAAATTGGCCTAGACCTAATCCAGCACACTTTTAGAAAAGAAGACCTTTTTAGTGGAAATTTAGATGCAAGAGAAATACGAGAAACTATGCAAACTTACGGCATAGTCAAAAGGCATATTGTAAATGGCGATTGTTTGCTCACAATAAAAACTCAACGAAATGCACTAGCCCATGGGACTGTTTCATTTGCTGAATGTGGCAAAGATTACGATGTTACTGAACTGATAAAATACAAAGATGATGCCAAAGCCTACCTGCAAGCTACGCTAACCGATATAGAACATTTTCTTCTGAACGATGGTTATAGGAAATGATTGTGTTCGTATTAGGTGGGTGTATTTCAAAACGCCTTTTGAAGGGCGATGCGATAGCTCACTTGCGCGGCCTCTTTTCAGGAAAACTATATTTTTTTCGTAGCTCAACGAAAACTTCCGATGCCGGTCGGCCTTTTCCTGCTTAGGCTGAGATCAATGCTTTCAATGTTTTTGCATCTTCTGCGGCTTCGAGCATTTCCTGATAACTCGCTGCATCTTGCACAACCATTTCCGCTTTGCCATTAACGGTCAGGACAAGCGGGCGTCCGGTTTGCTGCAACTGCTGCATAAACTCTGCCGTATTGCGTTTGAAATCTGTCAACGATTGAATGTCTTGTTTGATGTCGAGCATAAAATAAACCTCATTCTTAAAGCATCTAATTAGATGCTCTCACGAAAAAAGGATTCGGGCAATAAAGAAAGTCTTTTAGGATTCGTAGGCGCTAAGGTAAAGCAAATTATCGTAATCAACCACCGCCATTTTAAGATTTCGCAACCAGCCGCGACGACCAAGAATATTGCGCGGCAGACCGGGATATTTGGCGAAATACACTACGCTTTGAAAAGTTAATTCTCCGGTCTGAAGTGTAATTTCGTGACCGAAAGCTTCCAGTGCGCCAGCGAGTGTGCCGATTTTTATTGGTACTCCCTGCTCAATTGGGATGCCAAGTCTGCGTCCGATTTCGTTGGTAAACAGACAGACCTCTGCGCCAGTGTCTACTTTGGCTTCCACGTACATTTCACGTTCACCACTACGAAGCGAAATAAAAATCGTAATTCCTGCCGGATTTTCTTCGTACACAATTTCTTCGGTAAAGCTTAATTGCATGCTCATGTCCAGATGATGGTTGTCAGGTTATCAGGGTCTTCGATAAACGTTATCAGTGGCAGATGTGCGCCATCAGCTTCGGCGGCAGCCCAGACTGCATCATGGTCCTTGCCTGCGGCGATCAGGCGGTCGCCGTCCAGGGCTACCCATTGGTCTGCATATTCGCGCCGATGCTGAGCCAGCCATTGTCTTGTGCATGTGCCATCTGGCATTGGTTTTGGCGGCACACGTTTGTCAAGTTGTTTGGCTGGCTTTGGTATTGTCCCATTCGCGGTTTCTGATGGTGATTGCATTGTACCGTGCTGCTCCATTAATTTCTTAAGCTTTGATTTTTCCGTTGGTGGCATCTCGTCTATCAGTTGCAAAACACTTTCGGCGGTAATGGTGTCCATAACTTATGTTCCTTTCGTGGAGTGATTATACAGCAAGTAATTTTATCGCAAACCTCCAATATTTACGGCGGCATTCACCTTGCTAAAATCGCGGCTACTGCTTATCCTCACGGCGAAGATTTTTCTGTTTTCAATTCTTACAAAAGTGGAGAAAAACGAAATGCCCTGGAATCAAGTCTATACTCCAGTTGCCGGGAATCTGTTGCTTTCGGCGCTGGTCGCTGCCGTCCCGGTGGTTGTGCTGCTCGGACTGCTCGCGTTCTTTCACGTTCGCGCTCACATCGCGGCGATCATCGGTTTGGCGACTTCGTTGCTGATTGCGATTGTTGTGTATCACATGCCGATTCCGCTGGCACTGGCGGCGGCAGGGAACGGCGCAGCGTATGGCTTTTTCCCGATTGGCTGGATCGTCCTGGGCGCGATTTTTATTTATGACATCACGGTTGAGACCGGACAATTTGAAGTTATTCGCGCAACGATTGCCAACCTCGCCAGCGATGATCGTTTGCAGGCTTTGATTATCGCCTTCAGCTTCGGCGCCTTTATCGAAGGCGCTGCCGGATTCGGAACGCCTGTCGCCATTTCCGCTGCGATGCTGATTGGCCTGGGCTTTAAGCCGTTACTTGCCTCTGGTATTGCGCTGATTGGCAACACTGCGCCTGTGGCTTTTGGCGCGCTTGGCACTCCGATTATTGCGCTGGCAAAAGTCACGGGGCTGCCGCTCGAACAACTCAGCGCGATGGTCGGGCGACAGTTGCCGTTCTTTTCGGTCATCGTTCCGTTCTGGTTAATTTGGGCGATGTCGGGGCGGAAAAAAATGTGGGAGGTCTGGCCCGCGTGCCTGACCTGTGGCCTGAGTTTTGCCATCGTGCAATTTCTCGTCAGCAATTATCACGGCCCCTGGGTCGTAGACATTGCGGCTTCACTGACTTCGATTGTGGCGTTGCTGGTGCTGCTGAAATTCTGGCAACCACGAGAAATCATGCGGCAGCACAATGCGGCAGGCGAAGTCGCCAAGCCCACGACGAAGGCTGCTCTGATTGCGTGGATGCCCTGGATAATTTTGTCAGTTGTAGTTTTTGTCTGGGGCTTGCCGGATGTCAAAGCGTGGCTGAATAAGCTCAGCGTTTTCAACCTCGTCGTGCCGTATCTGCACAATCAGGTATTTCGCACTCCGCCCGTGGTCGCGCAAGCAAAGGCCGAGGAAGCAATTTTTGTGGTGAACTGGTTGTCAGCGACTGGCACCGGATTATTGATTTCGGCAGTTATTTCCGGCTTGTTGCTGGGATTGAAACCGCGCAAATTAATCCGGATGTTCGGTCGCACAATTTGGCGTGTGCGGTATTCGCTGGTGACAATTGCGGCGATGATGGCGCTGGGCTTTTCGACGCGTTATGGCGGGCTTGATGCGACGATGGGGCTGGCTTTCGCCAGCACGGGATCATTATTTCCGTTCTTTTCGCCGCTGCTCGGATGGCTTGGCGTAGCGTTGACTGGCAGCGACACTTCCGCAAATGTTTTGTTCGGAAATTTGCAGCAAATCACCGCGCAGCAGGTCGGCATTTCGCCTGTGCTGGCGGCGGCGGCGAATTCATCAGGCGGCGTGATGGGCAAGATGATTGACGCGCAATCAATTGTGGTGGCAGGCGTCGCCACCGGGCAGGTCGGTAACGAAGGCGAGATTTTGCGCTATGTTTTCTGGCACAGCCTGGCGCTGGCAATATTAGTTGGCGTGATGGTTTATCTACAGGCTTACGTGTTTCCAGGCATCGTTCCGTAAATCTCGCAGTCTGGCT
This sequence comes from Blastocatellia bacterium, assembly GCA_043719385.1. GTDB lineage: Bacteria > Acidobacteriota > Blastocatellia > RBC074 > RBC074 > JAFDVL01. The sequence continues at coordinate 4,906 of JAYSTY010000119.1, forward strand.
GATTAACTGGCGAAAATTTCTTCCATCAGGATTTCGGCGCGCCGCACTTCATAACGCGCTTTGCCAATGCCGCAATCGGCACTTAATTTCATGATTACAAAATAATCTTCGTTGACTATTTTGGTGAGCAGGATGGATTGATCGGTGATGGTCAGCAATTCATTCAGGCTGCCCAACCCGGTGTCGGTGGCAGTGAAACGAGAGCGCTTGAGTACAACCGCATACTCCGCCGCCAGATTGTCGAAATCCGAGCCGTTATCCTGACCAGCGCGATCAATAATGATGCCGTCATTGCCGACCAGCAACGCCATTTCTGCGCCTTCCGTCCGGGCAATAATTTGTTTGAGTAATGATGAAAACACTGCGGAGTCCTTTCGGTCAGGGACTGTTATTAATTCTGCCTGATGTTTGAATGAACAGGCTGACAACTGACCTGATGATTAGTTGTCAGCCTGCACAATAACATTATTTCAATGATCCGGGTGTAGGCATTGAGGAACCATTATACGGGCGATAGATGCGCGGCGTGATGAAAAATAAGATTTCATCTGTTTGCCGATTGACCGAACGTTTCTTGAATAACTCGCCCAGGCCTGGAACACGCGAAAGACCCGGCGTGCGCTGTTCTTTATTACTTTCGACATCAATGTTGATGCCGCCAATAATGGTTGTGCCGCCATCTGGTACGGTCACGGTTGTTTCTGCTTTTTGCGTGTTGATACCAGGCGCGGCGGAAGTAGCAATCGCGGTATTGACCGAGTTGTTTTCCGCTACAACTTTCAGCACCACATCACCATTATTCGTAATTTGCGGGGTGATTTCGAGTCTCAGTGCAGCGGTCACGAAAGAGATGCTCAACGTGTTGTTGCTTTCGGTTTGCACTGGAATCTGCACACCGTTGACGATGTTTGCCGTTTGATTATTGGAAGCGGTAATGCGCGGCGTCGAGATCGTTTTGACGTTACCTTTGTTTTCGGACGCGCTTAAGATTGCGGAGATTTGCGCCGTGCCAAAGATGCCGGTTGTTAAGCTCAGGATTGATGATGCTCCGGCCACGCCCAGTGCAGCGCCGGGCTGTGGAGAGCCAGTTATTCCGCCGGGAATACCGCCTGGATTAAGCCCTGATGTGCCGCCAGTGCCACCCGGGAGAGTTGAAAAACTTCCTAAGCTGCCCCGGCTGGGATTGGTTGCGGTGATGCCCAGTTGGACACCCAGCTCGCGGGCGAAGCTGCGGTTGGCAATGACGATGCGTGCTTCAATTTCTACCTGTGGTTCAGGGAGGTCCAGCCTGGCAATAATTTCCTTAACTGCGGTCACATTTTCCGGTAAGTCGGTGACAATTAAAATATTGGTGCGTGGATCGGCCATCACACTTCCTCTTGAGGAGAGTTTGCTTTTGATAATGCCATCAATTCCGCTGCCACCTGCTGTGCTGGCAGAACCGGAAGCCGAACCACCACCTGATGCGCCACCTGATGCGCCACCTGATGCGCCGCCTGATGTGCCGCCGCCGCTGCCACCGCCGCCGGCTTTGGCATAATTAAGCTGGATCATGGCCGTCATCAGGGGAGTAGCTTTCTCGCGTGCTTCGCGTTGTTCCTGGACAAGTTTATCTTCCTGGGTAAAGGCTTCCTGAGTCAGGACGCGCAGGATGTTGCCATCCGCATCCACTTTAATACCGAGGCGATTAGCTTTGAGGATTGCATCCATCGCTTTATTCCAGGGAACGCTTTGTAACGACACCGTAATCGGGACATCTTTGACCGACTGGTCAAGGACGAAGTTTACTTTATAGGTGTCAGAAATGAAGCGGAGAAAATCGCGGATGTCAACGATTTTGCCCTGGGTGGAACGGAGGTCAAGGTTAATTGGGTCGCCAACAAAACCTGCTTTCTGATAATCAGCCGTATTGAAGGGTTGTCTGTTTCCGCCACCTGATTGTTGTGGTGGAGGGGCGACTTCACGGACACGAGGAGCAACCGCCGGAGCCGTCGTTGTTGCCACAACTGGCGTCGGCGCAGAGGTGACGACAGGCACACCAGCTTTCTCTTTCGTCGGTTTGACCGCCACTGGTTTGGGGGTGTCGTTGTTGATTTCTCTTTTTACGACCACGGGAACTGGTTTGGCTGTCACTATTTGCCTGGCCGCTGGAATAGCTTTAGGCGTGGGCGGTACATCATTCACCTTGTTAACATTAACAGAGTTGGTCGGAAGCAACGAATTTTTTGTCGCCAATGATCTGGTAGCGGCGGCAGGCTTGAGCGCTTTTACGAACGATGTTTTTGCGTCTGGTAAGACGACGGGCGCAGGGATTAGTTGTGGTTTCACTGCCGGATTATTGATGACTACCGGAGCTTTCGTCGCTTTAGTTTCTTTGGCGCGGTCGAAATTATTAGGTGAAGTTATTTTCGCTGTCTCAACTACAACAGGAGCTGCTTTGCTGACCCGATTATTTGCAGTTGGGAGCAGTTGTGTCTTGGGAATAACTGATTGATTGATAGCCTTGCCCGGAGCCGTAACCTGTTGCGCCCCAAATTTGGCTTCACCAAACGTGATCAAAATGCGGTTATCTTCATTGACGATTTGATAACGCTGCTGTTTATCAGCATCGAAGACAATTCGTACGACGTCATCCATTTTTCCCACGCGCACACGCTTAATTCCTAATTCTCCCACCTCAATGACAGGCGGAGCGGTGTTGGTGACATTCTGGACATCAACCACTAGGCGATAAGGGCTGGGCAGGGTGAAATGATTATATTTCGCCTGACCATCCAGTTCGATAATCGCCGTTATGCCGCCGCCGGTTTTGGTGATGCTGACATTACGAATAATGCTGGCGTTGGAAAGCGCCGCAGCTTTAGCGTTGCTATTCTTACTGTTACCTTCAGCATTGAATATCCGCTTTCTGGTGGCCGCTGGATTATTGAAGGCCGGACTGGCAAAACCATTGTTTGTCTGTCGTGGCCCGGCCAGCGTGACGGCTCCAATCAACAGCGAACAAGCAACGATGCTGCTGACGAGCGATTGGCTGACGAGTGTTATTTTTTTACCTGAAAACATAAATCCTCCTGCAAGACCTCAATAGATAATTGAGTGTTGGATTTTGAAAAGCGAAATAGTTAAGATTGCGAAAAATGATTATTTGGCATTCACGTTGGGTAAGGCTCTGACCTCTTCCGTCTGAACAACTTTACCGTCGTCATAACGAACTGTTTTGACGAACCGGACGCCCGTGGGAAGAATCTCTTTGATGTACCCATCGAAAGTTTGCCAGCCCTCACGGGCAAAATAAATTTGTTGTTTCTGGCTGGCGGCTTCGACAATAAATGCGCCATAACCATCTTCGTTACGAAAAATACCGGTGACCGATAATTCTTCAATTGTATAAGGAGAAATCTTACTCGGTTCCTGCGCTCTGCCGTTCAGGTGTTCACGCATTTTGAGCTTGAATTCATTCATCCGAATTTCTGCACTGGGAGCCGGGAGCGCTTTGGGGACGGGTGGCAGCGGCTTCTCTTTTTTAGGTATAACTGGCGGACGAATAACTTTTGCCGGCACGATAAAAGGGTCACGGCGGACAATCAAAGCTGTTTTCGGCAGGGCGTCAGAATCCTCAGTTGGCGGACCATTTTTTTCATTAGGCGCGGGTTTTGTTTTGTCAGATTTTGCGTCGCTGGCATTTCCGTTATTGCCACCACTGCCAGCAACGGCACCTGCTGACAGAATGAGCGAGAGAGTTAAGGCATTGAGCTTGGACATAAAATCATTGTGCATATTTCGATTGGGAAAGAGGCTGGAACATCTCATCCAGCCACCAGTAGTTGGTGATATGTTACGGCGTCGCAGCAGTCGTTGTGGCGGCTGGCGTCGCGCCATTGGCAGTCGCAGCCTTCGGCGGTTGCGGTTTCAAATTGTTGACATCCTGCTTATCAGCATAGAGCGCTGATAAAGTAAAACTGGCCCCCAGCGTTTGACCTTCGCGCTGTTCGGGGAGCGCCACAATTTCCAGGCTTGAGATATTGACGACGCGCTTCAGATCCGAAATTTGCAGGAAGAATTTTTCGAGGTTGGCATAATTTCCGATCAATTTAACGTTGACTGGTTTCATGCGATAAAATTCTTTCTGGACATCCGCTTTTTCATTACCAGCAGGCGAGAAATTAACGACGAGTAAATTGTTATTGCGGGCTGTTACCTGCAAACTTTCCAGGACTTTTGACATATGACTGCTTTCGACTCCTGAGGTTTCACATCGAGTCGCAATACGATTGTCTCATCCTATGCGACGAAGTAGC
>JAYSTY010000120.1:0-9191 GCA_043719385.1 Blastocatellia bacterium
CACAGCATTACTTATCCTCTTTTTTTACAGATGTTTATCCTGTGTCATCATGTCGAAAAAATGATGACAAATAGCTCGTTTTTGATGACACAAAACACCGGAAATGATGACAAATGGATTTTTCCCGATAAGGTTTTAGGTAGCTGTGTCATCAATGTCATCATTTTCGATGTATCCAAGTGTTTTCTGCGAAAATACAAGAACAGAAATTACTTTATCTTCGATGCGCCGCCTCACTGGATAACCTCTTCGTCCGGCTCCCTCTTCTTTGTATTTAATAAGCTGAGCTTCAAACAATTGTTTCCAAAGCGTGGCGGCTTGGACACCAACGCCGAGACCCTGACTTGCATGACGTTCAATCATTCTGTAGGTCGCATCAGGAATTAAAAATAGTTCGTCATCATCAGGATTAATCCATCCGATACGATCACCTTTTGGTTCATAGTGGTCATTGATTTTACGCCAGCCATACATAGTAGGATTTGGCGGCATCCCACCATTACGAAGTTCTAAATAAGCGGATTGACTATTCAACGCAGAGCTTAAAAGCTCAACAAAACGGGTCACGGGGTTTTGTGTGTCCGTGTGTCCATCTTGTTTACTTCCTGCAATGCTCAGGGCTGATAAAACCCGGTCTCGAAATTTTTGGGCAGTGGATGTGTTCAATAAGTTGGAATCCTGTGCCGCTCTGATCCAGAGGCTCCAGCTATATTCAAGATGGGCTAATGTGGTGGCATAGCGTCTATGTGCTGTAATACTTCGCCGCGCCCATTCATCGCGCCGCTTGGCAATCTCTTGTTTTGCATTCTGTAAAACTTTGACGTGATGAATAGCGAGCCAGTGAATAAAGCCACTCATCGCTAACCCAAATGAGCCATCGGATGCCAACTGTTGAAGGGACGAGAGCCGCGTAAAGTCAGTTGATGATTTTTGCATTTCGATGACCAGTAAACGCGCTACTAAGCTTTCGCCTTGTGGAATTTCTTCGGCTGTATTGAAGATCAAACCGCGTGGGTATTTTGTCTTGCGTTGAGTGGTATCCGCTGTTAATCGCTGGCGGCCAGCTTGATTGCCTTGCGCTCGTATCAAACGATCTGCATCACGATGAAGCCTTGCTCGATCTTGAGGGCTTCCCGTTGGTTTAAAATCGTCAACGACAAAGATCATATCTTTTGCGGCGTGTGCGATTCCCTCAAGTGCATTCGCTGTACTCATCCAAGAGCCGGGTAACTTGTCTGCGTTGAATGCCCCAAAGAAAGATTGTATTAACCCTGCAATCTCTGTTTTGCCGCATCCAGTAACACCATACAACCAGATTGAAAAATCCGCGTGACCAATGACAGATGACCACGCCGCGCCAATTGCCGGAATGATGATTTCGTCCGGTGCAAGACTCATAAGGTCAAAGACCTTCGCCATTACTTCGCACCAATCTTTCGCCTTTGGTGGTTCGGGCAAATTCATCGGGGCAAGAGAATCAGGCAGACGAATTTCAACGTCTTTGACGGCATCTTTGCCAATCGCGCCGCCGCCGTGTAAATAGCAAAACTCTCCGTCAAGCTCGCGCCATCCCGTATGCGTATAGATGCGCCTTTCTTTTGGTGATGGTGAAAGTAATTGCATTGCACAGCGGGCATAATCATTTTGACGCGGATGAATGACAGCTTGCGAGCCTAATTTTTCTGTCACCCATTTCATTGAGTGAAATTCATCGGCGGCTACTAAAAGCTGAGATTTGCGCCCGCGTAGCTTGGTTTCGATTTCAAAAAAGCGTTTTGATTGTTCTCCGTCGTCTTCGATTACATCGCTAATAATTTCGGCGGTGAAGTTAGTTAAAGGCACATCTATTGAGCCATCTCCGACGCTACGCTGATAATAAAGCCCGGTGTCGCGGCTTTTATAGGGTAGCTTTGGGTTACTTTTACTCACGGGCTTGATTTCGTAGTTTTTTGTGTTGACGTTATTTTTCTTTCGGAGTTCTCGCACACTGACCAAGCCATCTTTAAAAAGCCGCGCCGTTTCCGGTCGCTTCATTCCGCGCTCTTCGCCAACATCGCAAACAGTCCCCATTAATTCATTCACATCAATGCTGCCAGTGTCTACGGCGTCCAGAATGGCGAAGCAAACATCTGTTAGAGAGCTGGGAAAGTCTTCATCTTCACGTAGTTTTTTCGCCACTGTGAGAAGTTCCATTTTTGACTTTGACTTATTCCTATTTTTTCTTTTCTCCTTTTTTTCAATTAACGCGGTAGTAGTTAGTTGATTTTTAGACGAACGTATCGGTGACGCTGTGTGCGTTGTTTGGGTATTCATTTTTTGATCTCGCTTATTGAGTTTTCGAGGTGAAGAAATTGGAGCAACTGAGAGGCTTTCAGATGCTATTTTTGGTGGAAAAATAAAAGTTGAGGTGGTATCATTCATACAGTTAATTTGTTTATAAAACCTCTTTGTTTACCTTCTAAAAATGAACAGAGAGGTTTTTTTATTTGTGTACATTCCAGCACTTCAGATCGAAAAAGATTCCCGTCAGTAAGATTTCTTCGCAACGAAAATCTTTTTGCGATGTAAAGCCCGTCAGTGCGTTTTCCGGCTTCGGTCTAGTCTGGATTACTTGCCACGCTCGCGGCTTTCTCTGTAGCTGGCGGTTGCGTGACCGGCGCACCGTTTTCTGGTTGTTCTGGCTCTTCTTCGTTGAAGCATTCCAAAAACTCCGTGGCAAATTGAAGCGCATGCGGTAATTGGCACACTTGCGCTGCCTGTGGTGAGAAGGCGGCTAAACCTTGTAGCAATTGCTCCGGTGACGTATTGACCATCGCATCAATGATTGGGATGAGCGTTTGATCTTGCTCTTGTAGAATATCAATTTCTTCCGCAATAAAATCAGGCTTCAAACCACGATCAATACCAAACAAAATACGATTGATGATATGTACGTAATTTGCGGGTAAAGTTGGTTGACCAGTGTTTTCGGTTGGCGTAATTGTTGCAGTTTGCGTGCCCGGTGACACATTTACTGATGGCGCAACTTGTCCGGCTTGTTGCTGTGTAGGTTGGGCATTGTTCATCGCATTTGCCAGCATTGGCATCAGCAACGGTCCAAAATTATCAATGAGCTTGCCAAACATATCCGCGATGGATGTTTCTTTTTCAGGCAAAGGGTTTTCACCCGTGAACAATGCACCCAGATTCGTTTGAATAGTTCTGGCTGTTTCAGGATTTGACGTAAGCATTTTTAGTACGGCGAAGGTTGGGTCAGGTTCAGCGACAGGCTTTACTTCGACTTTTGGTGCAACTAGTCTTTCCAGTTCGCGCAATTCTTTGACTTGTTCAATTAAACTTTTTTGTGGTGCGCTGCTCCCGTTCAATTCCTTCAGCAGTTTGGCAGTCTGTAGTAATTGGTCAAGCGAAGGCTCAACAGGTTTGCTTTGTTGCATCACTGTTTTTACTAATGCTTCGATGCCTTGCGGTGTCATCGGTAATCCGCCATAGCTCGCAGTCTGTTGTTGTGGCTGTGGCATTGAGGCATTCACATTGGGCAATCCTTCGATGCCTAGCGGTTCATCGGTCGTGACAATCTGACCTTTGCTATTCCGGTACTCAATCCGGTAGCGTCCCGCACCATGTAACTGTTGCAAGAGGCCTTCGATAATCAACCCTTCAGCCAATGGGTAAGGATATTGAGCTAAATAATTCCGTTCGCCGTTGGCATCCAAGCGAAACACGAAAACGTTCGTTGCCCGCTTCAATTTGTCTTCTCTGATTTGTTGAGATGTATCGGCTACAGACGCTTTCCTTTGCGCTGGAATCTGAGGCGGAATTTGTTTTTGCGCCACGTTCGGAGCGGCTTTTTTCTTCGTTTCTGTGAGTTTTACATTTGGCATAAATAAGAGTCCTTTGCTGGATCGTTCCCGGAGAAACCCCGGACGTTTCCAAGCTTTATCCAAGAAGAATCCCAGCGTTAACCTGACAGGTGTCCTAGCCCGGTAGCGTAGCTATAGGGCAAAAATTCGATGCAAATCTGGCTGTGTGTTTCTGCCATTGGTGCTAAAGCGCAGAAGCACGCAGCCGTTAATGCCTTCGTTTTTTCTAGTGCCGGAAAACAAAAGCAAAAAAATAGCGAGTGAAATTACGAATCAAAAAGGTCTGAGATATTGCGCACGCTGGCGTAGCGCAAAGCTTCGCCAGCAATGATGCCAAGCGCGATGCCGCCCCAGAACAAAGACAGATTGATTTCCTGTAATGAAATTTGCGGTTGTGCTGGCATTGTACTAAGCGCGTGAGATGGCGTGTCAAAAACAACTTCACCATCAATGATTGTTGATTCCGGTTTCGTTGTGCTTTGCATAAGAATTGAATGGCTGACAGAGAGTTCTGTCAGCCTGGTAAAGTTAGAAAAGTTACGCCGCTTTAAGCTGTGAAGCCCGTGGCAAATTTTGCTGTACGACTTCGACTAATGTTTTGCTGATCGGCGTCAAGGTTGACCGCTTGCGCATGAGTGCTTCTTTCCTGTGTTTCTCAATGTGAGCATTTGTTTCAGAATCGAAGCTGGTCACTTGGAAGCGATAAGGGTTTGCTGTAATGTCTCTCATAGTTCGCTTCACAACGCGCGAATTGAAGAAAGCCAGCACTGTTTTTTTGAGGAAATTTGCAGTGCTGGCTTTTGCTATTCTTCTTCTTCGTCCTCACCCGCATCTACATCATCCATATCACCATTTGCCGCTGATGTGACGAGATCAAGGCGGCTGTTTAGAGTGTCATTCTCCTCCTCAAGTTCCACTACTCGCTCTTCTAAGTCTGCATAACTTGGCTTTCGTGCTGCCATATTAGTTGCTCCTTTAAGGTTAATATTTTGATCTGATAAAAATTAATCAGAAGTTGAAACAAGATTGGCATTAAAAAAAACTTTGTACACAAAAAAGTGACGCTATTTATAGCCAATAAACAAGGAGGTCTCGGCAGTTATTCAGTTAGGTTTCTACTTGTTAGACATCTAACTTCTACAACTTGTTTCGATGACGACGCACGGTATTTATCCCACTTCGCACTCTGTAGACTGTTTTCTTGTCTTCCTTTTTTTCTAGCTCCGCGCACACCATCCGAATAATTTCTGTATCATTTTTTTTCTGATTTTTTTTAAATTTCTTAAGTTCGTTGAAACGCTTGTAATGCTTCTTAAACTTACTCCTCAATTCTTTTGTGGAATCATTTTTCTTACCTGGGCGACGACTGTAACCAGTCGCGTAAAAAAACTTTTCCATAGTTTTTTTTCTTTGGTAGTCGTTTCTAAATGGCTTAAAGAAGGAAAGGAAAGCAAAATAGGCGGCAAGGAATTTTTCAGCCTTTTCTTCATCTGTGTAACGTCGGAAAACCTCTTGCCGGAATGGTAAGTGCGCAATCTGAAGGCTCAAGGGATAAAATCTTATTATAAGTTCTTTCGCAAATTGTAAGACAGGATCGGAATCCGTTCTGTCCTGACTCAACCCGTATGCAATGGTGAGTTGTGCATCAACAGTAAAAATACATGCAGCGATACATTGGGAGTCAGGTTTTTCATCAAGATTGAGTTTGTTGGCAGTCTGAAAAATAAGTTTTAATTCTGCTTCGCGCTGGTCTGTATATTCTGAAACAATGGCCATTTCCCGGCGTAGAGCGAAATATTCGGCTGCTGTGTTTTTTATAATTTCCGTGACAGCATCAGGAAAAACTTTGGGGAGCGTATTGGCATCTTCAAGAAAATTTGTACACACTTTTTCAAGTTCCGAGTAACTGTCAGTAATAAATTCTTCTCGTTCTTTATTCATAGAGATCAGGCAAGCCATTACTGACTTGCCCTCCTGTTGGTTAGTGGTTCGCATTTTTCAACGCTTGCCAGTTGTAGCTTGTAACCTCGCGCCCATTTCTGCGAAAGGATGGCTTCTTTGGAACGTCCTTAATCTCTGTCCAATTGATTTCGATGGCATGCGCATAATGTGGAATTTTCCGCACATATTGAGCAGGGATTTTTTCAAGGTACATGTGTTGATAAATCGTTCTGACCGTTAATTGTAACCTTGTGGCTACTTCCTGCGGTCGCAGCCATTCCATCTTGTCAGTTGGTTTACTCATCGTTCCTGCCCTTCCATTAACGCGCCTAGTCCATCGGCGTATTGCCGTGTTTCTCGAAAGCTAAAATTCATTGCTGAGTAGCAAATTTTTTCTTTGTCGAAATTGTTTTTAGTCGCATTAATCGCACGGATCAACCGAAAGAAAGCGTCTGCGGCTTCCTCATCGTGATACGCCAAAATCATTTTCACTGCTTGCTCTATTTCGTCAACGTTCATTTCGTAGGCTGGCGGTTCCGCTACTTTCGGGTCAGGTCTTGCGTCTGTCTTGCCATCGCTAAAATTTTGTACGCCGGAAACATCCAGGCATAGAGCGTCATCACCTTTGCTGTCCGTAATTCGGATGAGTGGCTGAGCGATGCCGCGCTCCGTTTGCATTTCATAGCCAATAAAAATGCGCTCGGCATTGTCGTTGGCATTGTCTGTGTCCACGTCAGAAATAATTGTAATGTTTGAGTCTTCCTCTGCCACACGCAAAGACATTTTCAATTCGCCATGCTGATCGTGAAGGCTGAACACAGTTTCATGATTTAAGTTAACGTGGAGCCGTGCGCGTTCCTGTCCGTCATCATCTACCAGTACAATCCGCTTGGCGCGAATCTCTGGGAGCGGCTCGGCAACAGAAATATTTTTTTGTGGGTTGGCATTTTGGGAATTGTCTGCTAAAGATTTTTCAGGCATTGGCTTTTCTCCTTGTTAGAAAAGTTGATGAGTCAGGCAATGATTGTATTGGTACTACAACATTGACCGAACAAGTTGCCCTCTCAATGCCTAGAAAATATCGAAAAGCATCGAAAGGGCGATAAAGAAAATGATTCGATACGGTTCAGAGAAAGCGTTTTTCTACGAAATATCGAAATCCTACAAAGAGCGTAAATGATTGAAAACATTACATTATTGCTCTTTCACGGCGGTAACACGGGTTCAAATCCCGTACGGGTCGCCATTTGTGGCAAAGGGCTTACTGACAAAACATCAGTAAGCCCTTTTCATTGGCGACGCAAGAGCAATGTTTTTCCCAATTAACGCCCTTATCATCTCCTCAAATACAGTATCAAGGTTACCCACTGTATACGCTAAAAATGTTGAGCGGCGATGTTTAATATGCGGTCATCCGCAAATCTTTAGAGCCTAGCAATTGGGACTATTTTGGTATTGCTGGAACTGGAAATAATACAACGCTCGCATCTTTGATGTCTTTCTTCTCAATCGGCTTCATTTGTTTCAAATCAAATCGTGCTTGTTCAGGCGCGGGGATGCTGAGGCGCGGATGTGTGACCTGTGCGCCGCTATCAGTGTCAAGTCGCAGGATATAGGTTTCACCTGCCTTGACGTCCAACTCCACACCGCCTGATTTCTTATCCTTCGTGCTGAAGGAATGCTTGCCTGGCGGAATCTGCGCCACAAGATAAATACCGCGATCAAGTCGAGCGATCATTTTATCATCAAAATAAACGGCAAATGCCGCGCGCCAAAGTGTTGCGACGTGCCAGCTCTTGTAAATATAGACTGTCGCTGTCGGGGGTTTTACAACATCCTGTGCAGAAACCAAGATGGAAAAGAGTAACAAAAATAACCTGAATATTTTCATACTAAACCTCAATTTAATTGCATAAGCTTCGATCAACATAAGTTTTACTACCATGGCTATTGATGTAATAGCAACCACCTCTTGGCCCGCGTATGTAGTAACCACCGATGGCCCTTTTAGATGATCTTGACTTACCTTCGGGTCGAGATGGATCTCCTGCATCTAAACGCTTTTCACGTTCCCTTGCCTGTCGGGACTCTTCGCGCTTTTCTTCTGCAATAATTTTTGCGGAAAGATTCGCGCTGATCTTTATCAAACTTTGAGCCCCTTTATATTCAGTGGCACTATTAGGAATTGCTTGAAGATGTGTGGTTGCTTGATAAATCTGCTCTTTTGAGGGCTTATTTTTGAGAAGCATTTTTGCTTTCGCTAAATTTTCACTGGGGCGTAAATTCTTTACAGTTTCTTGAAAAGTAAGGCTTGGAGAGGGTTTGTTCGTAATCCCTTTTTCCAGCGTAGCTGTTTCTTGAAGCATATTACCAATTATTCCCAACAGCCCGCAAACACCACATAGAACAATAAGGATTGCGCCTACAATCAAGAGGGTCTTTGAATTACTGGCAGGTTTGCTTGTTGGTATAGCGGCACTAGGCGGAAACGGATGGATATATCGACATCGCTGACAAACTTCCCATTCGATTAGATTATTAAATCCACAGCGAGAGCAAAACCAATCCATTTGCGGCTGATTCATAATGATCTCTCCTTTGGTTTAAGATCACCTTTTGTGTTTCAATGCTTCATAGGCGATATTGATCTCCTTCATCTTCTTCTCTGCTAATTCACGAAGTTCCCGACCCAAACTTGCAACTTTGTCAGGGTGGTATTGAGCAGACATTTTTCGATAAGCAATCTTTATCTCTTCCATCGAAGCGATGCTGCTAATCTCAAGCACCTCATAAGGCGAGCGGCAATTACTTGGTTGCGATTTTGGTTCGGCAGTGCTTTTTTTCTTACCAGAGGACGAAGAATAAGTTGACTTTGCAGAGGTGTCTCCACGACCTAAACTCATCAAATTATTGGCAATCAATCTGAGTACATCCATATCACCGGAGAATAAAAATACTTGGTCTTTGCCAGAATCCTTCTCAATTTGCATGCCATCTGAATAAAATGTAATGCTAATGATTTTGTGTAAGTAAATAGAAGTTGACTTGAAATCACCATCGAACAAGAGCCGCTTATTGGTAAAATACAAAGTTCCAGCCCCTCGGTAAAGCAATTGTCCGCTACTGAGGCGTTGCGTGTTAACAATGCCTGAATGAAAGCGAATACCAAATGCACTATAAGAAGCGGAAAATCCGCTATAGCTGATTCCCTGTGTAACCGCACCATGCTCATAATGAGAAGCTTCTACATAAGCAGCACATCGCTCATTAAATTGTAGATTAATCGGAGTAGCTAAGTAGGTTGGCATAAAGAATCTGGTAGAATGAGAAGCTATGAAAACACCAACGAGATTTATCACGGAAGTTACTGCCGAGGAACAAGCCGAATTG
>JAYSTY010000013.1:0-27053 GCA_043719385.1 Blastocatellia bacterium
TTGCGGCTCTGCCGCCCCGATGTGCAGTTGTGGCTTTGCCCAACCGTAGGCTTTATTTTTTGGTTTGGGCTATGCCGTAGCTTACAAACGGGCATAGCCCTGATTGGTGGATGGACGCTCGGAAAGGCACAGCCTTTCCGCACATCGGGGCGGCAGAGCCGCGAAGAAAGACCAAAATTTCGAGCTACTAAGGCTATCTTGTTCATCGCTGTTGGCGACAACAAGCACACGCTCAGAGTTGTAGACTCAATCATAAAATCGTAGAGTGTCCTGAAATTAAATCGTTTCAGGACATTTTTTATTTACGAATCAGGGAGATATTCATGAGTCTAATCTTTTGTCAGGCGTTGTGGGCTGCGCTTTCTGCGACGGCTATTATTGCCAGTGCGGTGCTGACTTTGCCGGCGCAGGCGGCTACGTTTGTTTATGTGAGCAATTCCGAGAGCAACGACATTTATGTTTTGCAGCTCAATCGAAAAAACGGTGAATTGACACTGGTCGAAACGGTTCCGATTCCCGGCGTCATAAAATCTGGAGGCTCGACGCCGATGGCGGTTAGTCCTGATCGTCGTTTCCTCTTTGTTGCGACGCGTGGAGAGCCGCAGATGGTCGCTACTTTTTCGATTGATCCAGCGAGTGGCAAGCTGAAATATCTCGGTAATGGGCCGCTGGTTGACAGCATGGCATACATCTCGACCGACCACACGGGACGCTATTTGTTCGCGGCTTCTTATCCCGGTCACAAGCTCACCGTCAGCCCGATTAATGCGCAGGGAATTGTACAGCCGACGCAACAGATTTTGTCGAATCATACGAATTCGCATTCGATCCGCGCCGATGCGAAAAATCATTATGTGATTGCGGCTACGCTTGGCAATGATCTGGTGAATTTGTTCAAGTTTGATGCGGCGAATGGAAAACTGGAGCCGAATACACCGCCGTCAATTTCCGTAAAAGCCAAAACCGGCCCGCGTCATTTTGTGTTTCATCCGAATGGCAAGCTCGTTTATGTGCTTGGCGAACTCGATTCAACGGTTCACGTTTTTGATTACGAGGTAGGCAAAGGACAACTGAAAGAAAAACAATCGGTCAGCGGATTGCCGCCTGGTGTGACGGGCAGGATCGCCGCTGCCGATTTGCACATCACGCCCAACGGCAAATTTCTTTACAGTTCAGAGCGCACCTCAAATACGCTCACAGCTTACAACATCAATCCGCAGGACGGAACGTTAACTGTTATCGAAAGTATCCCGACCGAGACGATGCCGCGCAGTTTTAGTATTGATTCATCGGGGAAATTTTTATTTGTTGTGGGGATGAAATCCAACCGCATGTCGAGTTACAAGATCGCTCCCAATAGCGGAAAGCTTATCAAACTTAAAGAATATTCGCTGGGCAAGATTCCCAATTGGGTCGAGATTGTAGACTTGCGGTAATTTAGTTTCGCGTTTCGGGTTCTGAGTTTCGGGATTTTTAGCCTTATCAAGTTCCGTTCGCATACGACCTCGAAACCAGAGACCCGAAACCCGAAACTATTCCAGAAACCCGAAACTGTTTCATAATTCTGTGACCGAGCAGGAGGTTGCTGCGTCTTAACCGAGGACACAGGGATTCTCTCAGCGCGTGTGGCGTTGTGAACCCTGCTATACAATGACCCCTCCGATAGTAGGAGATTTCAACAAGGAGAATTTTCGATGAAAGCTAAGAATATATTTCTTGCTGCCTGCATGATGCTGTGCGCGGTGGCGCTGGTTTGGGCGGCGGATGTGAGTGGTAACTGGGTGGCGCAGGTGCCTGGCCGCGATGGACAAACACGCGAGACGGCGATTACTTTAAAGGTTGAAGGCAAAACTTTGACTGGCAGCATTGCCGGGCAACAGGGCGACACACCTATTTCAGAAGGAAAGATTGAGGGAGATGATCTCTCTTTTACGGTCGTAAGAAATATGAACGGCAATGAAATCAAGCTGCTTTACAAAGGGAAAGTGGCAGGCGACGAAATCAAATTCACCCGCACCAGAGTGGGAGGCGATCAGCCTGGGCAGGAATTCACTGCCAAGCGCGCCAAATAAAGTTTAGGATTTTAGCTGCTCAAAATAAGCCGAGGACGCCGAATCAATGCAAAGATTCTGGCGTCCTCTTTTTTTGGATGAGTGGCGAACAGGCTTTAGCGCTGCATGTTGAGGCGGCTATAGACGTAGACGATATTTATTGCAAAAATTGCGGTCAATGGATGCAGAGCAACTCAACAAGCAGGCGCGACTTTCCCTCCGTACCGTAACGGCGCTGGAAATGGTTTCGGTCATCAGTTCAGTTTTGGTGACGGCGTGGGTGTTGACTCCATTACAATTGACGCAAAGATGGATAGAAGCAATTCCAGGCTTGCTGGCGCTGGCTTTAATAATTTATTCGCATTGGTTGCACGGTGAAACGCCGCAAATATTAGGCTTGACGACAAAGGGATTTGGGCAGGCAGGCAAATTGTTGCTGGGGCCGATGTTGCTGGTTGGTGCGTTGTTACTTGGAGTTGGATATTGGGCTGGCTCACTAAATTTGGGGCAGCGTTTCTGGCTGTCGTTGTTGCTGCTGCCGATTTGGGGATTGCTGCAGCAATACATTTTGCAGGGCTTTATTTTTCGACGCTTGCGGATGATTCTGGGTGAGCAAAGAAATTACTTAATTATTTTTCTGACTGCTTTATTATTCGCGCTGATGCATGCGCCGAATATGCCTTTGATGATGCTGACATTTTTTGGTGGATTGGTGTGGTCATGGGTTTATGCACGCGCTCCGAATTTATTGGCGCTTGGGTTATCACACGCCATCATGAGCGCACTTGCGATGTCTTCGTTGCCGGCGTGGTTTTTGCAAAGCATGAGCATCGGATACAAGCATTTAATTTATCAGCGGTTTTAGCCAGGCAGGATGGTTGTCTTACCTGCACCAATTTTATGGCACAAACCTTTATCGAAAAACATAAGGCCGGTTGGCAACGGCTGGAAGAGCTTATTAAGCGGGTGCGGCAATTGCGTGGCTTGCAACAATTCAAGCGCGAGGAAGTGCGCGAATTAGGCAGCCTGTATCGCCGCGTAGCCGCTGATCTGGCGATTGCGCGTGAAGAATCACGCGATCCGCGTCTGGTGAAATATCTCAACTCACTGGTGATTCGCGCCCACGGTGAAATTTATCGGACAGAATCAAATGGCGTGCGCGGACTGATTGATTTTTATCGCTACGATTTCCCGGAAATCTTTCGCCAGACGTATCGTTACACGCTGGCAGTGTTTTTGATTTTTATGGCGATGTCGGTTTTTTCGTTCGTGGCGACTTACCTTGATGATGATTTTACCGACCACGCGTATGTGCCGCCGCAAATGGTGCAGCACGTCAAAGAAAATCGTATGTGGACGGATAGCTTAAATGATGAAGCTCCGGCAGGCGCGGCTTTTATTATGGCGAATAATATCGGCGTAGGTTTACTGACTTTCGCCTACAGCATCATTCCGGTGCTTGGCACAGTCACGAAATTAATGCCGTCGGCGTTACAGTTCGGAGCCATCAACGCGCTGATTATCAAATATCACATGGTATTGAAATTGTACGGCTTTGTGGCGGGACATGGCGTCCTGGAATTCACTGCGATTTTTATTGCCGGTGGCGCGGGACTGATGATTGGCATGGCGGTTTTGCTGCCCGGTGAGCGCACTCGCACAGAGGCGTTGATTGAGCGCGGCGCAATTGCGGTGAAATTATTATCGGGCAGTATTCCGATGCTGATCGTCGCTGGCCTGATCGAAGGT
This sequence comes from Blastocatellia bacterium, assembly GCA_043719385.1. GTDB lineage: Bacteria > Acidobacteriota > Blastocatellia > RBC074 > RBC074 > JAFDVL01. The sequence continues at coordinate 3,801 of JAYSTY010000013.1, forward strand.
TTTATTTCTCCGACGCATATAAATCCTTACTTCAAATTTGGTGTTTCAGCCGTGACCGCGATTGCGCTGACTGCGTATTTACTCAAGCCTGCCAGACCGAAATCATTGCTTGAGGCGTGAACACTTCACGTTTGGGCTGTTCGTGCTATGATTATTGCGCAACAAATTACCGCTACTAAATTTTACCTGGATTGGCTATGGCAAATACACAATTAACGATTCTGCAAAAAAACGGCATGTTTTCTTTTCTCGGACTCATCAAAGCGCATCAACTCAAGCTGGAATTTTCCCTCGAAGATGAGATGAAGCAAACCATCGCAGTGGTCAAGCTCGACCCCCGCGAAGGGCAACCCATGCTCAAACAATACGATACGAACCGCGAAGCCGTCACCAATTACAACGGGGCGATTAATACCAGCGTCGAGCGCGGCTGGGAAGTGGTTTATCGTGGTATTCCGCTGTACGGGTAAACAGACCAAAACTCATGTCAGCCAAAAACATAACGCCATAATTAGCTGAAACTTCTGTTCGACGTTTCATTGATTCCGAATGAGTGATACTTACTTACAACAAGTGTTGCAATGCGATAAGCCAATAACATGCGCAAAATGTGGCGAAGCATTCGCTGCTGGTTTCAACTACTGCCCTTTTTGCGGTACTGAAAATTCGGAAGAGCAAGCACTTGATGAAAGTATTACCAGGCCTCAAATAAATAGGGCTGATGATGTCAATCAAATCCTTACTTCGTTGCGTGGTCTTAGAGTCCGACTTTGGGAGTATGGTGTCTCACACTGCCTTTTACATCTACGGGTTTCACATCCTCGAACCGAAACAGGTGGCGATGACTTCAACACCTTAATCGTGTGTAATTACACAGAACATATTCAGATAGGTGTTTGGGCTTGGGATAATGCTTTAATCCTTCGCACTTGTTCCGAGAATCCCAAGCTGTATGAACTGATTGACGAAAAGGCTGGCGTCAAAATAATTTGTCGAGGTGTATTCTTTTACCAAAATATGCCAGCACAATTTTACGGTTCCTGAAAACACGTCAAACATCTATTGCACGGGAGTGCATGCGGCAGAGAGACGATCTGGTGTCTTGCAGTTCTACAACGCGCCCTGTGAATATGGCATTCTCAATCCAGCCTGAAATTAACTGCTCCAGGTAAAGCCAAATGATGAATTTCCTGATCGGCTGCCGAGAGTATCTGATCGTAAAATCTCGTACCTGAAAATCACCTCCTGACATTTGCGTTTGCCCGTTTATCCAGTAACATAGCTGCGCATAATTCAATCCTGCATTTCGACTTCTAACATAAACTGGAGAAAAAATATGGAGCAAACTGCCCCGCTGTCCGCTGACTTGTCACCTGTCGCTATTCGTGCGCGCAATCGCATTACGTGGCGGTTGATGCCGTTTTTGCTGGTGCTTTATTTTATCGCTTTTATTGATCGCTCTAATGTAAGCGTCGCTAAATTGGGGATGCAAAAAGAGCTGGCGTTCACCGATACGATCATCGGCTTCGGTTCGGGAATTTTTTTCATCGGATATTTTTTGCTGGAAATTCCCGGCACGATTATTGTCGAACGCTGGAGCGCGCGAAAATGGATTGCCCGCATCATGATTTCGTGGGGAATTATTGCCGCCGCGATGGGTTTAATCGGGTTGCCGCAATTTAATTTCGCTACGCCTGAAACACAGTTTTACTCCATGCGATTTGTGCTTGGTTTGGCGGAAGCCGGATTTTTCCCAGGGATCATTGTTTATCTTTCGCACTGGTATCGTTATACCGACCGCGCCAAAGCAAAATCTTTTTTCATGATTGGGTTGCCGATTGCGACGATTATCGGGACGCCACTTTCGCGGTGGATTATGGAAACAGTTTCCTGGTATGGTTGGGCGGGTTGGCGCTGGGTTTTTATTCTGGAAGGTATTCCCTCCGTGATTTTGGGAGTGATTACGCTGTTTTATCTGACCGATTGGCCGCAGGATGCGAAGTGGTTACCAGAAGATGAAAAGCAGTGGATTCAGGGCGAGCTTGAACGTGAGTGGGAGGAGAAAAGGTCCGCCGGGCAAAAAGACGACTTAATGGCTGACGTTAAATTAGGCTTGCGGCATCCCAAAATAATTTTGCTGGCAGTCATTTATTTTTTCATTGTCAGCGGTTATTACGGTCTGACATTTTTCCTGCCTTCGATTACGGCATTGATGAAAGGAACATCCATCGTGACGCAAACGATTGTGACGATGCTCCCGTATATCTGCGGTTTTTTTGCGATGCTCTGGTGTGCGGCTTCGTCGGATCGTCACCATGAGCGGCGCTGGCATACGGCGGTTCCAATTCTGGTCGGAGCGCTGGGGATGGCGCTGAGCATTGTGGCTGGGGACAACCTGGCGCTGGTCGTGACATTTTTTTGTGTAGCGGGTGCGGGGGTTCACGCTTATCTGCCGGTGCTTTGGACGTGGCCGACAGTATTTTTGGCGCAGTCAGCAGCGGCAGTGGCAGTCGGATTAATAAATTCTGTGGGGAATCTGGGTGGCTTTGTCGGGCCTTATGTCGTCGGCTGGCTCAAGGATAAAACCGGATCATTTGTCGCGGGCATGTCTTATATTGTTGTTTCCATCCTGATTTCGGGGTTGCTGGCAACGTTACTCAAGCTGCCAGCAAAAAAAGCCGACAGCTAAAAATGAATATTTGCATAGCCCGCAGGAAAAGTACTTATTTTATTGAAACTTTGGGGAGAGTTGGGGCCTGCGAGTAACAGGCTGTGGGACGATTGGGGAGAAGTCCAGTGGAAGTAGAATTGTTGGCGTGAAGGGGTTCAGGCAGATACGTTTCCATAAAACTTATACCTTTCCTGTGGGCTTAGCTTGACACTTATCTCTCAGTTATCATTTCTTAATTTCAAAGTAGAGAGAGTGGCAAAGATAAAAAATGCAAATACTCTAAGTAAAAAAAAACATCCGACCTGCGCGGCCTGCATTAAATCGGTAATCATTGTCATTACCTCAGCGTGATTCTGATGAATCAGACCCACGCTGTTTGTTGGTCAGGAGCGCGTAAAAAAACAATAAAATCACTGGTAACAATAAAGGTGCGTAAAGCAGCAATGAGAGTAATCTTTCCATCCACATTTGGCATCTCCCTAACACAAATTCTTAATCGAGAATTTGCGCTGTACTCAATGTTTCCGGCATCAATTCCCACGCTGCTTATTTATCAAAAGAAGTAAACGGTAGATGAGTCGAGAGCTTGCCGGATACTCAGCTATCTACCGTTTACTCCGGGCATACAAACTAATTCCTTTAGGTTGTTCAGCGGTCTTAAAGCATAAAACCGGGAACCAGTCTGCATACTTTTGGGGGGTGAGTCATTAATCAAATAACCTCATCCGAATCCGATTTCTCTTTCTCTGCTAAACCTGGCAGCGGTTCAAGTAATTGTAAATTCAGGGCGTTAATGCCAGGTCTGTCAGAGCGATCTTTATAGCGCTCGTATTTATCCTGTAAGTGCCTGCTAATCACACTTTGAATAAATTTTACGGAATACATCTCAAATTCGCCGGAATCATCAGGCGGCATTTCGTTGTATTGCAAGCGCTGGGGAGTTTGTCGCATAAGATGAAGTAAAAATTCTGGCTGTGCGATCCATCGAGGCCGCCTGCCACAGGTCCTGAATTATAAAACCCTGCATACGGCGCGAATTGATCGCCTGGCCAATTTTGTAACAAATATCAAAACTTGGAACTAATCGTCCCTCAGTTTCCAGTGCTTCTAACAACTCCAGAGGGAGACGGGTTAAGTCAGCCAAATCCTTAAGCGTAAGACCTGCTTTCGTTCGCTTCTCAACTAAGACCTGGCTAAAGAGAGAATATTTTAACTGCTTGGAAAAAGTGGCTCTGTACATTGATCGGGGTCTCCAGGTAATAGTCGTTAAGGAATCCCCAGTAATTTAATCAATTGATTTTGAGCTGCCGCGCAGAGAAAAACCAACTCCTTCAGCGTCCACTTGCAGTGAAGAAATAATCCCGCGACTTAAACTCAAGTCCATTTAATTTTGATTCGTTAATGACCGTACTCGTAAAAGCAACCAAAAAGCGGTTAGCAGGGGGGAGTCAGCAAGAATAGCTATTGGGTGCGCCGCCAGCCTGGATTGTTAAGAAGCTAACTTATCTGCTAACCGCTCCTTAAGCCTTCGCCAGATAACCTTGCAATGGGTGTGCCACAGTTACTTAAACTCTGAAATGAACGGCTTTCTTTGCTGTAAGGTATTGTGAAATAAATATGTTAGGCGGTGCTTTCAGAAACTGGTAAGCAATTTTCCCTGACCTCAGAAGTTAGATTTTAACGGGTAGCTGCTACCTATCTCTGCTGCAATTTGGGGAGTTAGTTTAGAGTGAATTCGTTATTGCTTTTATTTTAAACAAGATAAGCGATTGGGTATTTAGGGTGCAGATGGAAAATGCGCAACGAGTAATTGCTACCCGTTGCGCGGTCTATACATATTGGTTCGTAGTTGTTAGTTCGCCGTTCGCAGTTATCCCGTCGTTACGGCTCCAAGTACAGTATCAGGAGCCGTAGCGAGCCGGGTTTATTACACTGAGATGACCTAATCAGCTAAAATCACCCCATCAGCGAGGATCACGCCGTCAGCTAAAATTACGCCATCAGCTAAAATCACGCCATCGGCGAGAATTACCCCATCGGCGAGAATTACGCCGTCAGCTAAAATTACGCCATCAGCAAGGATCACACCATCAGCTAAAATCACACCATCGGCGAGAATTACACCGTCAGCGAGAATCACGCCCTGGGGAGAAATTAAATTTTGATCAACTACCTGCTGACCATTTGCGTAGTTCACCATGTCCGCCAGAATCACGCCCTGGGCATACGCGCCCTGCCAATTGGTCATCAATCCGCTGCCCGAAGCGAAGTTATGCTTTAGGATTACACCTCGTCCCCAGTTGCAAATTTCTCCGGCAATTTGACTGGCCTGGCTGGCTGGCAGGCTGCCGCCGTTCAGCATGTTTTGTCCGTTTGCCAATAATCGTGCGTCAGGCGAGACCATTGCGGCAAGGCGAGCAGCACCTTCGATATTTAGCAAGCCTGCCCCCTGCTCAAGATTATTCAGCCCATGAATTGATTGCGCTGAATACATCAAAATAGCTTTGACCAGATTTGGCGTCAGATTTGGATTGGCCTGTAATAATAAGGCGGCGGCTCCGGCGACTACCGGGGCTGCGGCGGATGTTCCGCTCAGGCTGAGTAACTGATCGGCGGGATCAGCAGCATTTCCGACTTTCAATTCAGGATGTGCATTGGCCAGATAGCTGCTACTTGCACAAGCGCCAACTAATTTATTTCCCGGTGCCAGCAAATCAGGCTTAATCAAATTATCGTAATGTTTGACTCCCTGCGCATTGATTGTGTAACCACGCGTTGGTCCATGTGAGCTATAACTGGCAATTTTATCGTCGGAGCGATTGTTTGTGCCAAGCGTATTTGCCGCTCCCACTGTGATTACCGAAGGATCAATGCCCGGCGAATGAATTGTGCCATAGAGCTTTTGACCAGTGGCTGATTTTCCCAGGTTCCCCGCCGCACAGACAACCACAATTCCGGCATCGTGAGCGCGTCGCACCGCCAGGCACAATGGGTCTGTCAGGTAGCTGTCAACTGCCAATGTCCCCAGGCTCATATTGATAACCCGAATGTTATAGGCATTTTTATTGGTGATGCACCAGTCCAGCGCTGCGAGGATACTGGCCGCCGAACCCTGACCATTATTATCCAGTACTTTCAGGTTGATAAGATTTGCACCATTGGCAATTCCGCTGTAAGCGCCGCCAGCGACACTGGCACTGCCTGCAATCATTGAGGCGACGTGCGTTCCGTGTCCAAAACCATCATTGGTGTTTCCCTGACCAGTAAAATCCTGACGAGTAATCACGCGCCAACTGTCAATCAAATGATGAGTTTCATCAATGCCGCTGTCCAAAACAGCAATGCCGATGCCACGTCCATCCACAGGAGCTTGATTGAGCGGCGTGGTCAGCGTGCGAATTAATGACGCTCCGGTGGTTTCTTCAACATGACCGAGCGCCTTAATTTTACGATCTGGCGAAAGGTAAGCAAAAGCGGAATCTCCTGCCAGCTCAAGGGCGCGATCAAGCGGCAATTCGATGGAGACGAGGTTTAATTTGCCATACGATTTTTTGATTTTTGCGCCGGCGGCGCGCAGCTTATTTAGGTGCTGAGAATTTATTGCCCCTTCCGTTTGAATAATAAAAGAGCGAGTCTGTGAGAGCCGCGACGATAACTTTCGTTTGGCAATCAAATCAACTTCTTCGCGCAAATCACGCGAGATTTTAGGGGATTGATGGCGCCCCAGTGAGCTTCTAAGTGTGGTTTGAGCATGAGCGCTTACCGCTAATGTCAAAATAATAAGGATGGCTGACAGGAAAGAGGTTTTACCCGCTTGTCTTCTATCAATCTCTTTCTGCCCAAATAGATTTTTTGAATTCATTACGTTTGACCTTCTGAGCGAGCCTGGTTTGTACAGCCAGGCTCTGGGGGATAGGGAACGACCAACCATTGGCACAAACGAATCCAGCAAAATTGAATTCACCGGATCACGAGGTGCTGCCAATGCACAGTCGAGGACATTAAATTTTTCGGATATTCGCTGCCTGGGTTGTTATTTTGGAGTCTTATGAACAGGTTCCCTGGGGAGGGACAACGATGACTCCTGGCTGTTTCAGCAGCGTTTAACTGCTGAGCGAGAGTTATTCTAAATGCCACGATTTTATTGTCAACTTCTTTTTTTTTTGATCTTAATTTTTCCTGTTTATCGTTCAAACTGACCTTTTTTGGGGGATTTTGGTCTCTATTTTGCCGGGAGCCGGGACGGCATCTGCTAGAAAATTAACCACTTTTTTCAGTATCTGAGTAATTCTTCAGGAAAAGGGCTGGCTAAATTTATTGACTAATGTTGTGATAGCTTTCTACTATTTATGTATTATCCGATTGGCAATTGACCGCTACGGTCACACGTCACTGCAACCGGCGAGATTCTGGAAGAATAGGGAGAAAGGGAAGGGATATGCCTGTCAATGAGAACATCAGCCCAAGCTATGGTGAGGACGCCTTGAAATTATTATTTGCAGATGTTTTTCAGCAAGTCTCAAAACGAAGTGTGAAACCGGAAGTGAGCGTTTCTTTTTATCCTTTTGCCGGGCTGAATAACACGATTCGGATTCGTAATCAGCGGCTTTATGTCAGAGTCTCAGATATTTTGCGGAATGCGCCGCGCGCTGTTCATCAGGCGTTGGCATATATTCTGGTAGGTAAGCTTTTTAAAAAGCGTCCGCCGGCTGAACATGAAGTTCGCTATCGGCAATACGCTTACCAGCCGCAAATATTGCGTGCTTCAGACCTGGCGCGGCAGCGGCGCGGGCGTAAACAATTGCATGGCTCTGCCGGACAGTACTACGATTTGCAGCGCGTATTTGTCCGCCTCAATCGCCACTATTTTGAAAATACCTTACCCTGTCCAGTTCTGAGTTGGAGCGCCCGCTGTACGAAACGCATTTTGGGACATCACGATGCGGTGCACGACACCATTGTTATTAGCCGTTCGCTTGATGCGTCCTCCGTCCCCGATTTTGTCGTCGAATATGTGCTTTATCACGAAATGCTGCACATTAAGCATCAGGCGCGTGTTGTGAATGGACGACGGATGGTTCACACTCTGGCTTTTCGGACGGAGGAGAAACGCTTTGTAAATTATCAGGCCGCGATTAACTGGCTTGATAATTTATCCCGCCGCCGCTGAGTCAGAATTTTTTGTGGCTCGACAGTGTCCTGATCCCTGGCTATAATCCAATTTGGATAAAGCTTTCTGCCTTTCCTTTCTTTTTAGCTGAAACGTTTTTCCTGGTAAGCAAAAGTGCCTTGGAATTATCGTTGCTTTAAAGCTGTCACACTAGCAACAGGACAAATCCCTGTAGTTGCAGGTAAGCAGAAAATAATCTCAGTGAACCGCGACTACAAAATCCCATCTACCCCCTGAAATCACCGATTGAGGAGTATTTATGGCAAAGAGAAATTTTAAAACCATCTATCGCATACTATTTACAATTTGTTTTTTAACGAGCGTCAGCTTATCAACCGCAATGGCGCAGGTTGCCGTCGTTAACGCGGCGCATTTTTTCAAGGACGGAGGAGCAGGTACCACCGCCAACAGCGGGATCGTGACACCAGATGGACTGGCTTCCGCTTTTGCTGCCTTCAACATTACTGCCGGTCAGCCTTTTTACGTTGCGACGCCGGGGCAGGCCCTGCCGAAAATTCTGGGCGGAGTCAAAGTCACAATTAACGGAACCGATGCGGATTTACTTTTCGTCGGCCCTACCCAAATCAATTTTGTAATTCCGGGTAATGCTCCCACCGGAGCTGTCCAAACCATCACGGTGACGAATGCCAACGCCACGACTTCAACCGGATTAGTCCGCATCGAATCGTTCGCGCCAGGTATCATTTCAGCCAAATCTGATGGCACAGGAGTCGCGGCGGCGAACTGGACGATAGATGGCAGCCAGCCGTATCCGTCGGCGTATAATTTCGTCAGTAATCAATTCGTGCATGTGAATTTAGATGCGGGAACCAAAGCGAAACCTACTTTCCTGATCCTTTACGGGACGGGAATCCGCAACGCTCCAAATACGAATACGGCTAATGATTTTCCCGGCCTGATAAATGTGGCGGAATCCTGCAAAGTTACCATCGGTGGAATAACGGCCAGAGTTGATTATGCTGGCAAGCAACAATTTTTCGCGGGCTTGGACCAGATTAACGTCGTGATCCCGCCGGAACTGGCAAGTACCGGAATTGTGAATGTCAGAATTGAAATCACAAATTCCGCGACTGCCGTTACCAGAGCCTCGAATGCAGTCGAAATCAAATTGCTCAAAACAGATGCCAATGGAAAACCAATCTATGCGCCAATTAATATTATCAAAACTCTGGCTGTCGTAAATGGCGAAACAGTCGCGGGAAATTTAAACTCTGGCGATGACATTGAGCAGGACCCGGTAAGTGGTAAACTTTATTTTATTGACGTTTATAGTTTCACCACCACGCAGGCCAATACGGGTGTCACGATAGACTTGCGCGCCAATCTGGCAGAAGCGAAACCGCTTGATACGACGGTCATTTTGCGTAAGCCAAACGTGTCTGGTGGGCAAACCTTTATTGGCGCGGATGATCAAGGGGGAGGACTCGGTAATGGCAAGCTGGAAGCCAATAATAACTCGCTCTTTTTTACAGTCTTGCAGGACCCGGGAGAGTACTGGATTTTTGTCACGAGCGCTGACGTTGCTCCGCTGGACACAGGTTCGTACACGCTCAAGCTTTCCTCTGGTGGCATCACACCACTCACCTATGGGCAAACAGTAAACGGTAGTTTTACCGCCAGCACCAAAGTCCAAACTGCGGCAGGCGTGTATGTGGACGCGTACTCGTTTACTGGAACAGAAGCCGAAGCTGTCCAAATCACGATGCGTTCGTCGGTTTTAGATTCATACCTGATTTTGCTTGAACGTAATGGCGATGGAATTAGATATAAGGACGATGGAGGCGGAGGATTTGACGCACAAATCAGTCAGGTATTGCCAGTCAACCTGATGCTTCTTCCGACACGCAGTTTCATCATCATTACGACACCGCTGGAGCCTAACAAGACAGGCGCTTACACGCTTAACCTGATTAAGACTTCCGGGCTTGAAGCAGCGCCAGTGCAGGCAAACACTGAATTTAGTCAGCCGAGTCGTGTTGTGGTTAGTGAAAGCGACAGGCAGCGACGTTCAGTTGCCGCCCGCATGATGCTCCGGCATCCAATTGAAAAAGAGCAATAAAAACAAGGCGCGAAAGGTGCAGGAGCTAAAAACTTTTGCACCTTTCCCGCCGTCTTTTATTTTCACTATTTAGGTCTTTGGGCTTTGGTTTTTGGTCATGGAACATCTTTGCGAATGATTTGTCTCCGGCGACAATCATACGAGAGTTAACAAAAACCAAAGCCCAAAGATCAAAGACCTAAGCAGTTACCTGTTATCTCATCTTCCATCGCAATGAATATTGGAATTGACGCCCACGCCATCGGAGCGCGACAAGGTGGAAATGAAACCTACATCAAAAACCTCATCCTTGCGCTGGCCGAAATAGACCAGGAAAATCAATACACGCTCTATCTTTCCGAAGCCGCCGCCGTCCCGGAGTGGCGGGATCGTTATCCCAATTTTGCGGTGCGGCTGTTGCCCGCGCCAACCCCGCTTGTCCGTGTCCCGCTTGCGCTGGCTTTTGAATTGCGCCGTCGTCCCGTGGATGTTTTGCACGTTCAATATACCGCGCCGCCATTTTGCCCCGCGCCGGTTGTCACAACAATTCACGATCTGGCCTTTGAGCATTTGCCGGAAACATTTACGCGCCGGGGTAAAGCTCAATTGCGCCTGACCGTTCGGCATACGGCTAAGCTTGCTGCGCATATTGTGACTGTCTCAGAATTCTCGCGCCAGGACATCATTAAAACGTATCGGATGCCGCCCGCGAAAGTGAGCGTGACGCACAACGGTTATGAGTCATATTTCTCGCCGCAAATTGCCGCGCCTGATGAGGCAAAAACGATCCGGCAAAAATTTAAAATAACAGGCGAATATTTATTGGCAGTGGGCAGTGTGCAGCCCCGAAAAAATCTGGTGCGATTATTACGCGCCTACGCAACGCTGCGCGAACAGCACGCGGAATTTCAATTACAGTTAGTTATCGTCGGACGCAAGCTCTGGCTGTATCAGGAAATCATGCGCGAAATTCAGCAGCAAAAATTTGCGCAGGATGTCATCGTGACTGATTATGTGAGCGACAAAGATTTGCCTGTGCTCTATCGTTCAGCTACTGCTTTGGTTTATCCTTCATTATTTGAAGGGTTCGGTTTACCACCACTTGAAGCGATGGCCTGTGGCACTCCGGTGATTACCAGTAACACTTCGAGCTTGCCGGAAGTCGTCGCGGATGCGGCAATCCTCATTGATCCTTACGACGAAAATGACATCGCCGGAGCGATGCTGAAAATTGCGTTTGACGAGCAGTTGAAATTACAGTTGCGAGAGCAGGGAATGGCGCGTGCCAGGCATTTTACCTGGCACGCCGCAGCGGAAAAAACTTTGGCGATTTACCGATCAATTCATCAATCTACTTGAATTTAAAATCATCCATCTCAAACGATAAATCCGGGTGCGACCTTTGCGGTTCGGAAGCCAGCGAATTTGTCCTCACCAGCCCGCGCCTTGATGGGCCGTTGCTGTGTTGCGCTCACTGCGGACTTTTTTTTGTTGCCATTGCTGCCGAGGAGCCAGCACAAGCGCAGGAAATTAACGAGAGCGAGCAAGCGGCGGATGAAATGAAGCGGCTGACAAATCGTGCGCGTGAATTATCTTTGGTTGAACCGCACGTCGAGGAAAGTGAAAAAAAGTGGCGTGAAATTACTGCCACAGAACGGCTGGCAGATTTACAGAAAATAACCTCAGTGACGAGCGGACGATTATTGGAGATTGGTAGTTCAACCGGAGAATTTTTGCTGGCCGCAAGTTCGTCATTTCAAGCCATCGGAGTCGAAGCCGATGAGGCCAGCTATGCGGTTGCGCGTTCACGGGGCTTGGATTGTTTTAATGGAACGCTTTTTGATGCGCAATTTCCCGCCGCCTCTTTCGATATTATTACGCTGTATCATGTTATCGAACATGTCCCAAGTCCGAACCGCTTACTCAAAGAAATTCACCGCATTTTGCATCCCCAGGGCTGGTTAATTATTGAGACGCCAAACATCGAAACGATCTGGTATCGCTGGCTGGGAGCGAGGTGGCGGCAATTTATTCCCGACCATAAATTCTTTTTTTCCCCGCGCACTATTCATCGCTATTGCCACGACAACGAATTTGAAATCAAGCGTCTGAGTTCGGTCGGTAAAGCAATGAGCTGGCGTTTGTTCATCAGCCGCCTGGGACGTTACCATCAACCGACCTCGCGCTTCCTCGCCAGATGTAGTAACCGCCTGGGGCTGAGTGATCGAACCCTGCAATTGAATTTGGGGGATGTCATGCGAATTTATTCACGCCGCCGCTAAAAATCCCAACAATATAGCTACAATCTTGTTACTTTGCGGCTTGACAGCCTTTCGTCTCTGCGGTAATTTCAGGTTGTAGTGTTTAAAGTCAATCCGGCAAATTGTTGTTAGATTATGTCGGATGTCCAAACAATTGCGACATCCCCTGCAATTGGTTTTACGAAGACCTAAAAGCAATCCCGATTTTGCGGTGACCAAATTAATCTGAATCTTTCAGATTCACCCGATCCAGAATTCACCCGCAAACAAAGAAAATAAAAAAGATTGAATGAAATGCTTCGTGCTGATTGCAGCAACAGAAGCCCCTTGGAACTACTAAAAACCGAATAAAAAGTGAGTGTGATTAGCCATGGCCGCCCCATTTATATCCCATGTGCCTGTCCGCCGGGCACCATCCTTTGTTCTTCAACGTGTTTTTTACGGCGTCCCCTCGTGCGGGCCAATGTTGCAGCATCATCTGCTTCTGGCCTTACGCGACGTAGCGCCCCAAATGTACGCACGCTTAGTCGCTGAGACAGGTTTGACCATAGATAAAACGCAATCCTTAGTGGCGCGAAATTCGATGGTCAGCGCTGCCGGCTCAATGATGATTTTTCGCCTGATTTCGTCTGAGGAAATGTGGCGCGATATTTTGCAACGAGCCAGTGAATCCCTGCTGGCGGCGCTTTATCATGAATTGCCGTTCTCGATCAAATTTGCGCTCAACAATTTGCCGCGTCCTTTGCGCATCCGTTTGGCGCTGGCTTTACTGGAGCGAAAAATGCCGCATCTTGCCGGGAGCAATAGCCATTTGATTAAATATAACCGCAAAGGGAACCAACTTTATATTCAGATCAAAGAAGGGTTGTTTGCCGACATTATGGAAACGCGCGCCGGAGCCAGAGAGTTTTATAGCTCCATGTTGCACTGGATGTTTTGGCAATTTGCCAGAGTTCAATGTAATGTAACAGAAGTTCGCAGCCAGCTTATTCTGGCGCATGAATGTTGGTATGCAGTGGAGTGGGAAGATTAATATCTGCCGCCAGGCTCCGGCGTCACAACATCAATCCGTAAGTGGAATTTGAATTGTACAATGACGCATCCCAAGCCTTTTCTATTACTGCTTCCTTTATTCCTGCTAACCATTGCCTTGCAGGCGGCAGACCCTGAATTAACGCCTCTCGTGAGCAAACGCGGCGAAGTCCTCACGGTCGAATATCGCTCCGGTAAACAGACCGTCGGACTTGCGCCTGATGTTGCTCCCGCAGGTGTTGAATTGCGCTTACTCGGCGAAGATTTCAAGCCGCTACAATTTCAGCAAAAATCAAAACAAGGCAAAGCCATAATTCTGAGTTCTGCAAAGTATGGAGATTTGAATTTTCGCTTAATTCTTGAGCAAATCTCTCCGAATTTGATTCAGCGGACGCTGGAAGTTTCTGCGACAAAAGCCAGTAAATTCGCGACAAAATTTGCTTTCTTTCCCGCGTTGGAAGGTGATTACGCTTCATTTTCACAAGTCGAAAAAGAAAAAATTCTTTACAACACTTACGGCGGCAGTCCTGAATATAAAGAAACCAAAGGGCAGACTTTTCCAGTTGCGATGATCAGAAGTAATGATCGCGTTTACGGCGTCGTTGGCGATTCGCCGGGGCAGTGGGAAAACCGCTGTCTGATTTTGATTGATCCAAATGGCAAGCAATTAGCAGTGATGAATGGCGATGGGCGTGAGCCTTACGAATTGAAAATCAAATACGATGATCCCGGCGCGTACACATACCAAATGGACGGATGGCAGTCGTTAGCTGCGGGCGAAGCGCGCAAATATACGACGTGGATTTTTGCGGAACGCACCACGAATCATTATCAATCGCAGCTTGCCGCGCACCTCGCGTTGGCCAATGGCAAAGGCTGGAACGGCTCTGCGCTCGAAGCGATGATGCGCAACACTTCGTACTTGCTGATGCGAAGAAATTTGATGCGCAATGAGAGTAAATACATTTTTATTTCAGGCATCGGATACGGTTGGAAGCAATGGGTGTCAGATTCTTTTTATGCTTCGATTGTCGTGGATGATTCTGAAAAATTGGCAGAGTCGTATCGCGGAATTTTCGAGAAGCGCATCGGCTACGAAGACAATGCGCAGTACTATTTAATTTGGTCAGCGCTGGCAAAACGGGCGGGTGGAAAATTGAATGATGAGCTGGTGAAAAAGTCCTACGAATTTCTGCGCAAGCATGAAAAGAATGGAATTTATTATCCGCCTGCGGTTCCGAATGCTGATCCGCCGACGGGCTTCAAAACGTATATGGACAAGCTGCCATACGACAATGATGACGCGCCCGCGAGCAATCAGGGCTTTCATTGCGGTGCGTTGATGGCAGCCAAAGAATTAGGACTCGGCATAGCTGACGAAGACATTGAACGCGCGATTGCGGGCTATCGCAGTATGTACAACGACAAGCTCAAATTCATGCCGACGAGCTTGAAAAAGCAGGAAATTTTGGGACAGGATACATTGTACGGTGAAGCACTGACCTTTGCAGTTTTTGGGCGAAAATTATTAACGGATGAACAGGTGCAGGGGCATTTGCGGACGACATTGAAAGTCATGTCGCCGTACGGCATGCGCGTGATTTCAAAGGCTGATGGCAGTTTGCTCGAAGGTCACGACGGGCATTATGTGTGGGGCGGTTCGTGGTTTTTGTGTGATGCCGCAAATTATCTCGTAGCCGAATTGCACGGCGTCCCGCAAGCCGAAATTAATCAGCATTTGGTAGATCGCATTATGCTTGAATTACAAACGGTTCCGGCCTTCAACGAATGTATTAACACGGTGACGGGTAAACCTTACGGCCATATTTTATATTCGTGGAATTCGAGCTATTGGTGGATGCGCAATGAATTCCGCAAACGATTGAAGCAAACCGGAATTGACCCCGTAGCCGAGGCAGTTGATCGTAAACTGAATGTTGCGCGTGACCGCAAAAATGGCTTACGGTTGAGGCAAAATTAAGCAGCCGGGAATTTTTATTGACATGCCAAAATATGCAGTGCTATAAGCAGTCTTCCGAAAAAGCAGAGTCTTTCCCCCAGCCATTTTGAGGCTCAGTTTGGAGCGACAGATAGTTAAGCCACTCCATTTTATTTTCCCCCAACTTCCTTTAACTGAGGCAGGCTCAGGTAGCCAGACATGCCGCAAGTTTGGTGACGCGCCTGCGACGCAATTTACAACCAGGGATCAGCCTGGTCAGAAAGGGTATCGCAATGAAATTCAATCACACTACTTTTTTCAATGGTTATCGGAGCGCCTGGGGCAAACTCAATCAAGCGCAGGTTTCCGGTCTCGACAATTTAATCGGCTACATTGAGCTTGATGCGCACGTCACAGATATTCGCTGGGCGGCGTATATGCTGGCGACCGTCAAGCATGAATGTGCCGATAAATTTCAGCCGATCACAGAATTTGGGAACAAAGCTTATTTCGATAAGTACAATGCGGGAACGTCAATTGGTAAGCGGCTCGGAAATACAGAGCCAGGCGATGGCTATTTATTTCGCGGTCGTGGTTATGTCCAACTTACCGGACGCAGCAATTATCAGAAAATGACCGACGTTTTAGGCTTAAGCGGAGACGAGGATTTGATTGCTCATCCCGAATGTACGCTGCATCCTGATATTGCTTATCGAATTATGTCTTACGGCATGCGACATGGAACTTTCACGGGAAAAAAATTAAGCGACTTCATTAATGAAAATGGCTGCGATTACAAAAATGCGCGCAAAATTATTAATGGTTTGGTTAAAGACGTTCCCTTAACCATTAAGGGATATGCACAAATGTTCGAGCAAATTTTGCGCGATAGTTTGATCCCGGAATAAGGCGCAGAAAAATAAAACCGCAGAAGTGAGAGCGAAAATTCTCTGTCATTTCTGCGGTGATTACTGGCTTAAATTTACTTAGCCTTCGGTTTTTCCGATCAGGGTAATGCCCATTTTCATCCCGCTTAACTCAACTTCCAGCACGATGTGACCTTCTTCGGTTTTGACTGCTTTTGGTAAGGCATCTTTGGATGACACAGGCACAATGCTCCAGGGCGAAGGATGGCCTGCGCCAGAGGCTTTGATGCTGAGTTTGATGGTTTCTGCGATGGGTAAAGCTTTCGTGTCTTTGTCGTCGCTCGGTGCGCAAAGCAGGATGAAATCACGCGTTGGTGAAACACCGAGATGTGCGCCATTTTCCAGAATCAATGCATAGCGCATCGTATAAAAACCTGCCCTGAGTCCCTGGCCGCGATAATCAGAAGTGTTGGCGGTGAAATTAACGACGCCTAAAAAACTGCCTTCAGGAATATTGCCGAAGTTTGCGCCCATCACTTCCTTACCTGCTGCTTCCACTTTTTTGGCCAGCCAAATCTCCGCGATAATTTTGCCGTCCGCGCCGCTCACGCGCCAGCCTTTCTCCTCGACGGCGGATTTCATTGCATCAGAAACGCTGGCTTCTTTCAGTGCGCCGATAGCTTCGACTTTGACCTCGGCAGGGTTAGCGAAAACTGGTGCGAAGGCAAGTAAACAAATTGTGATAAATAAAAATCTGATCATCCAAACCTCTCGAATACTGAAGATAAAAATTAAGCCACAGACTGAGCGAAAACCCTCGCAACCGCTTACGTGGCACGCCTGAGATGCAGGCGCTGAGTTGCTAAGTTGTCCGCCGAGCTGTGGCTTGATTATTTTTGTAATTTATCTGGCAAACGTGCCGACAAACGCGCTGCGTTTATCGTGTAACATCCACGACACGCCTAAGCCCGCGCCTTTGAATGTATCTACCAGCGCGACCGATGGCATTGCGTGCGTCGTTGCCGCGAGCGGTTCAAAGAAAACATCTTCGTGTCCGCAAACAGCATCTTTGCTGGTGACAAGACGAGTTTGAATCCCGGCTAGTTCGCCCGCGACCATTTGCCCCGACACCGCATGCTCGCCCTCATATTGCATTGCAAAACTAATTGGAGCAGCATCAGTTTTTACGATGTTATCAAACAATTTTCCGCCCATTGTTTTGACGAAAGCCTGCAAGGCGACGCGCTGTTCGTTAGTAGCTTTGCTGTCAAAAATCAGCATGGATTTGGCCGGATAGGGATTGTCATAATTGCTGCCGAGTGTAGCGGCGGCTTTGACGATTCCGACGACACTGAGGCCATCAAGTTTCACGTCGTTCCAGCTTCCTTCCTGAATGCGCCAGGCCAGAATTGCCTGATCGCCGACGATGCCGATTTCCGCATTGGCGAAACAGGCTCCGACCCACACATCAGCGTTGCGGGTTTCAAGATATTCACCGTGAATTTTTACGTCGGCTGCTTTGTGATGGCTGTGATCATCAGCCAGTGCTGCGCCGGAAAATGCCAGCAAACAAACAACTAAAATAAAGGTAAACTTACGCATAATTATTTCTCCTCTGCATAAACGTTGCGCAAACTGGCAAGTTTGCGCAACAGCAAAAACACGAATCGCCGTGGATCATACCAGATTTTTTATTACGCCGCTGCCCGTGTTTCTGCCGCCACGGCTTGCGCCAGAGTGACATCAGCCTTATGGCATTTGCGCGCTGCTGAATCGCAGTTGCCCGGCTCAGCCAATTTGCCATCCGGGCCAACACAGGTTTGTGAGTGCAGGCACCAGAAAGCGCCAGTGTTTGAAGGCGGAACAGTCTCGTCTTTTTCTGCCCAAATGAACATCCCTTTCCAGCGCAAGTTGCCGCACAGGTTCGGGCGTTCGGGGTTGAAGCGATCTGCGTCTGCCAGTTCTGCTCGGTTGTACATAAATCCTCCGAAGAAAATTATAGGTGCGGAGCGCTGAACGATGAGCGCAGGAAATTCCTGATAACTCATCATTCAGCGTTCCGACTTCATCCTTTCAGTTTATCCAGCGGCCTGTAAAATCGCCCGTTTGACGGCGACTTTGGCAAGCTGAATTTTATAACTATTGTGGCTTAGCGCTTTGGCATCGGCGACAGCGGCAACGCCTGCTGCTTCGGCGGTTTCTTCGTTAATCGGTTTGCCGACCAACGCTTTTTCCGCTGCTTCTGCTGACCACGGTACAGGCGCGACATGGCCAAGTGCAATTTTGGCTGACTTGACGGTTTTGCCATCAAGCTTCAGCGCCACCGAAGCCGCCGCCAGAGGCCAGTCAAGGGCTTCTTTTTGGCGAACTTCGTAGGTTGCACTCTTAACACCACTGGCCGACGGCAACACGATCTCGGTCACGATTTCGTTTGGAGCCAGCGCGTATTCGCGTTCATTTTCCGCTTTTGGAGTGACAAAAAATTTATCCGCCGAAATTTCACGTGCGCCTTTCGGCCCCGTAACTTTAATCTTTGCCATCAGCGTCAACAACGCTGGGGCGAGACTTGACGGATTCACGAATTTCGCTTCGCCTTCGTTGCCGAAAATGGCGTGATAGCGATTGTCGCCATCGGCTACCAATGGTTTGCCGCTTTCGTCTTTTGGCAATAATCCATAACCGCCGCGATAGTACCAGCAACGCGGACGCTGGCAGAGGTCGCCTCCGACCGTGCCCATGTTGCGAATCTGCGGACTGGTTACACCTGCGACAGCCTGCCAGAGGCTCGGATACTTTTGCTTAATCTGCGCGTTATCCAGAATTTCCTCGAAGGTCACAAGTGCGCCAAGGCGCAGACCAGCGCCGGACATCGTAATGCCTTTCAGCTCTTTGATGTCTTTGATATTGACAAGGCGTTTGGGCGTGACGACGAAATCTTTCATCAGCGCGAGTAAATCTGTCCCGCCGGCGAGGACTTCTGCCGTCCCCCATTCGTTGCCGAGTAAGGCGACTGCCTGTTGAATTGTGGTTGGGCTGGCATACTCAAATTTTTGCATTGCTCGAACCTCCTTTTCTGTTGGCGAGTGCTGCCAGAACTTTGTCCGGCGTAAGCGGGATCGGCGAAACACGAACGCCAATCGCGTTGGCGACAGCATTGGAAATTGCTGCGCCGGGGCTGTTGGTTGGCGGTTCGCCGACACCAATTGGTCCGCGTTCGTCGTAGCCCTTGCCCGTCATCATATGTACCTTGAAATTACCGATGTCCAGCGCACCGGCCAGTTTGTAAAACTCCATATTGGGGTTCAGCATTTTGCCCGTCGCGTTGTCCATGATTTTTTCTTCGTACAGTGAATAGGTGACGCCCATGATCATCGCTCCGAAAACCTGGCTTTCGGTAGTCGTCAGATCAAGCACGAGGCCGCAATCCTGCACCGCATAGAAGTTATTCATTTTGACGATGCCGGTTTCAATGTCTACGGAAACGTCAGCGATTTGCACGCCGCCCACACCACTGTTGGTAAGTTCCCGGTCGCCAGCTTTGTTAACGCCGCGCACCGTAATTGGTTGTGAGCCAAGCTTGGCACATGCTTCTTTCCAGGCGACGGCTTTGCTCGGATTGGTAATGACGCGAACTTTACCGTCAACCGCTTCAAGCTCTTCTGGTTTGGCATCAAGCAACGGAGCGATTTTGGCAAAGAGTTGAGTGAGTGCATCAACGGAGCCGCGCCGTGCCGCAGCGCTGACACCGCCGACAGTGGTTGAACCACCAGAGGCGCCGGAACTGGGATAGCGGTTGCTGCCTAAATGAATTTTGACAGCATCCATCGGTAAGCCCATTGTTTCGGCAATGACAATCGTCAAAATCGTGATGGTTCCAACTCCTAAATCCTGCGTCCCCATCTTGAGTTCGACCGAACCATCAGGATTGATGATGACGTCGCCGTTGCTGGCGTGACCGCCTCCGCCCCACGTGTGCATCGAAACGCCCAGCCCGCGCTTGCTGTATTTTGTGCTGCCCGGAGCGCCTTCGCCGCGCGGTCGCCAGGTGTTTTTCCAATCCGACATTTCCATCGCCTTCGCTAACTCTTCTTTGTAAATCGCCGTGCGCGGCGCAAACATGTCAGCATTCTTGAGCAGAAATTGAATCGGATCCATTTTGAGCGCGGCGGCTAAATCATCCAGTGCGCCCAGCGTAATAACCGCCATTTGCGGATGCGATGGCGCACGCCAGGCTCGTTGTGGGCCAGTGTTGGTCGCAACGTTAATGAATTTTGCTTTGTAATTTGGAATGCCGCTTCCCAGATTGAG
This sequence comes from Blastocatellia bacterium, assembly GCA_043719385.1. GTDB lineage: Bacteria > Acidobacteriota > Blastocatellia > RBC074 > RBC074 > JAFDVL01. The sequence goes on from JAYSTY010000013.1 coordinate 24,107, forward strand.
CATGTACGGCAATTGTGGCGTGCCTAATCCGCCGGGGCCACCTGTTCCCCAGCATTCCGATTCCCAGGCGGTTAACGTGCCATCTTTTTTTGCACCGACTTTGACTTTGGCATACATCGAAGGACGTGAACCTGCGACCTGTAATTCGGCATCACGTTCGAGGTGAATTTTGACGGGTTTGCCACCCGCCAGTTTGGAAATCTTCGCGCATTCAATGCCCCAGCGATCAATGGAGAATTTGCTGCCGAAGCCGCCGCCGATGAAATCCATCTTGAGGTCAACATTGCCAGCGGGAATTTCCAGCGCTTTGGCCAGATCGTTGCCGATGACTGAAACGCCCTGGGTCGAAGGATGAATCAGCACATTATTTTCGTCCGTCCATTCGACCGTTTGACCGTGCGATTCAAGGCAGCAGTGCGTAATGACCGCATTGCCGTAATAACCTTCGACGGTGACATCTGCTTCCGCCAACGCTTTGTCCGGCTCACCCTGAATTTTTTCCTGCGCTGGTTTTTTAGCACTGTCAGGAACGGTTGCGAGCTTTTCGTCATTGACGACGTGTGGCAGGCGTTCGTATTCGACCTTGATCGCACGCATCGCGTCCAGTGCCGTTGGTTCATCAACCGCAGCGACGGCAACGATTTCATCACCAGCCCATAAAATTGTAGAGCCAGCGCCCTGGATAATTTTGACAGCTTTGACGCCAGGCATTTTTTCCGCCTGGCTGATGTCAATGCTCACCACTTTGGCATTGGCATAGGGCGAGCGGAGAATCCTGCCAAAGAGCATACCCGGACGATTCATATCGAATGAGTATTTCGCTTTGCCGGAAACTTTGAGTGGGCCGTCAATCCGTGAAATACGTTTGCCGATCAGTCGGCGTTTTTCTGCTGCAGGCCATTTATATTCAGCCATGATTATTTGCCTCCTTTCTTCATCTGCGCCGAAGCCTGGGCGACGGCGGCACGGATGCCGACGTAGGTTCCGCAACGACAGAGATTGCCGCCTAAGCCTGACCGGAGTTCTTCCGGCGACGGATTCGGATGTTTGTTGAGCAACGCGGTACAGGCCATCACAAAGCCTGGCGTACAGAATCCGCACTGCTGCCCGTCGTTGTCCACAAAGGCTTGTTGCACGGGATGGAGTTTGCCGTTTTGCGCCAGACTTTCCACCGTCGTGATTTTTTTGCCCTGTGCTTCAATCGCCAGAATGGAGCAGGAATAAACTGCTTTGCCATCCATCATTACGGTGCAGGCTCCGCACGTGCCGCGATCACAGACGCGCTTGGCTCCGGTCGTGTCCAGCTCGTTGCGCAACGTGTCGAGCAGGGTCACACGCGGTTCGATAGTCGCCGCTTGTTTTTTGCCATTGATGTCGAGGGTGATAGAAACTTTGTTGGGGCCGTGAACTTTAACGTCCTGCCCGGCGGCTTTGACAAGGCGTGAATTGCCCGCAATGAGCGGAACCGAAAGCGCAATGCCAGAGCCTTTGAGAAAGCTGCGCCGCGAAACGGCAGAGTCTTTTTCCGACTCCGATTTCAGCGGCTTTTCGTCGTGGCTACTCATGAAATTACCTCCATTGTTTGGAAAGGCGTTGTAAGTTGATAATTGAAAAGCGAGAGATGCAAAAACGTAACTCGTACACCGTGAGTTACAGTTAAAAACAGAATTGTGAAATTGCGTAAAATTGCTCTGACCGTCGCGGGGCTGAGTATAGCAACTGAACGGAATGGTCACAAGGTTAAGCCGCACTTACAGGATGACGGCTTAACCCTGTGTCCGACAAGTCGGCAGCCTGGCGGAAATATTTTGCCTGCAATCTAAAAATATTTATGTGTCCTCTTGACAGCGCTCGCAGGCATTGTGTTAAGGTCGCGCCCGTCTCAATTTGCCAGCATTATTCTCTGCCAACTATTTTGCTGTCAGCCGGGGTCACCCCTTGAGATAATCATGTATTTAAAATTACCACCGCGTTTAGTGCGGTAGTTGTCATTGTCTGTCGTGAGATTTGAGAACAGGGGAATTCTTAATGTATTCACCAAACTGTCCGACAACCGAGGTTAGTCTGCCCTTGAGCGCCCACGCGTCCATTCTTGTCGCGTCAACCCCCCCCCATCAATTTCCGTGCCAGTAACCCAATAATTCAGAATTTTATTTATTTTGCCAGCCGATTTTTCAGGCTGCGGACAGGCGCGTGCCTGTTCGTGGCGGGCAGGAAATTCGGGCTGGCAATTCATCGGAGGAATCTATGCCTTTTTCCTTACGTCGTTTGACCAAAATGAATTTGCCTGCACTTTGCCTCGTTTTCCTGCTTGTCATTGTCGGGTTCGCCGTTGGTAAGCGCATAAAAACCGCACCGCCACCTGGCAGCCAGCAAAAACAGGCTGCCGCTCCCGCTGAGACCACGCCCAAAGATGTAGACGCAATTGTTCCGGATGGGCTGCCAATTGGCTTTGCAACCGCTACCGAAGAAGACAATGAAAAAGGGCATGAGATTAAGACTACGATCACGGGCAAGGGGCTGGGAAAAATCAACAGCCTTGCGTATACGACCTACGAATTTGACCCGCTCGGAAATCTGGTGCGCGTCGAGGGCGGCATCAAACGCGTTGATCTGGAACCGGGCAAGCAGGCTCCGCTCTCCATCATTCCACAACGACGCAGCAACCAAAAAAATCGCCTGATGCTGGCGCTGGAAAAAGTGACCGCTGACAAGGAATCGTGGTCAGCCTCCCACCTTGATTTAGCCAGCGCCGGCGCCGAAAAATCCAAAGGGAAAACGCCGTCACCACTGACAGGCAAAAAAGATAAGGATGCCGTCGGCGAAGATTTTGGCTCAGGGTTTTGCATCAATGCCTATCGCCGCGCCATCCAGCTTTCAGAAGTCGGAGAGAAAACGCCACCGACATCATTTACCTGCGATCAAAACGAACGCGCCTACGCCTTCA
>JAYSTY010000121.1:0-9180 GCA_043719385.1 Blastocatellia bacterium
GAAGCCCGCACGAAGTAAGGGCATCGCACGCCCTTACTTCGTGCGGGCTTCCGCCTTAGAAACAGGTCTTATATCTTCTGCAACAGCATCCAGAAAAGATCATCCGCCAGATAAGGCAGTGGCAAATATTCAGGCAGGATATTCAGCAATTTTCCAGCTTGTTTTCCGAATGGCAAGCTTTCCAATTTATATTGTAACAATGATTTGGCGTGACCGCCGTTAATCCATTTCGCCGGTCGGCCCCGGGCGATGGGACGAAAGCCATATTGCGCGGTCAGAGCTTTTAAGTCGTCAGGGGCAAACCAGCGCAAAACACTTGGCGGGCTGTATTCATGCCAGTTCTGACCAAATATCTTTGCGGCAAAACTATCTTTGTTCCAGGTTTCAATTAACCAAAACCCTGATGGTTTGGTCGCGTCAGCCGCGGCTTTCAGGGCCTGCTGCAAATCGGCAAAATGCGCGATCACCTGAATCATGCATACCAAATCATAGGTTTCATTACCTGGAAGATTTTCCAGCGTTCCAGCGGTTACTGAGAGTTTAAGTTCATTACGCGCATATTCAGCCATCCCAGGATTCGGCTCAATGCCGTTTCCCTGCCAGCCAAAATCAGTAAACCCCTGTAACACAAATCCAGCCGCCGCACCGACATCCAGCATTTTTCCAGCCTTCATATAACGCGCTAACAACTTGCCATAACGACGCCCGTGATTGCGCAGAATACGCGCCTCACCTAAATAATCAGGGTAGCCTGCGCCACCGCCCTGAAAATATTCGTCGGCGTAAATTTGTTGGGTATGACTGGTAACAGGAACTATCTCAGCAAATCTATGATGACAATGATCGCAATCACGAAGCCAATAACCGTGTGCGGCAAAGACACGCTGCGTAGTTTTCTGACAAATTGGGCAAAGCATGCTGATTAATCCGTAGCGTAAATAATAACGGGCTTCGTATGCGACCAGTTGGCAATTTTAGTATTTATTTTTTGCGCTCTATCCTCGCGCAGTATGTTATTTCTGTGTAAAGAAGAAGTTATTCTTTCAATTAGCCTGCGCAACCAGTTTTCAGGTCGTTGATAACGATAAACTTCGCGCCAGGCTGGCGGCGGACTGTTAATGTCAGCAGGATAAGTATCTTCGGGATGATAGTCCAAAAAATATTGATTGATCGCAACATAAGTATGCTGAAAGTTCACCGGATCAGTAGTATGAACATCCGCTTCCGGCTTAGCCATCCTGAAATTCTTAAATGAATTGTTGTCCTGAAAGGCCGCGAAATATTGCAGGAACCGTTGGTCGCTGCGATGGACATAAAGCGGGCGATCATGGTGTGTTTGATAGAAAGCAAATATCGCACGCGCATTGTCTCCGTGCGCACGGTAGCTTTCATGTAATAAATAGAGTAACGGAAGTGAGCTAATCACCAGTAAAGTAATAATTGCCATTTGAATTTTATTGGAGTAGCTATTTAAGAAAATAGCCAGAATTACCAACAAGGGCGCGGTATACATCAGCATATACGCCTCAATTTTGTAGAGCGGGATGTATGGTTTTGTACTCACAGGATAGAAGGTCAGAATTAAGAGCAACGTTAGCGACCATAACAAAGGTATCCAGCACTTACCAAAAATATTTTGCTTTTCCTGCCAGTACCTGAACACTCGCTGGACGATTATTAACAATAGAACAATAAAACTTAGCCCGACATAATGGAAATCAACCAGCATCCAATAAAAATACAGCCACACGGAGGTTTGCACATTAAAGCTCCCTGCTGTTACAGGAGCATGTGAAGCCTGATCGTGCAATACTAAATCCAGTCGCATCAGCCCATTGCCTGAAACCTGCTGAAAGATAAAACATTCAAGCGCAAAAATAATCAGGAAGCCAGCTACCAGCCAAATCCAGTTCCACTCTATGCGCCGTCTAAACAATAAAACTAACAGGAAAAATGGAGCGATTAAAATTGCCACAAACTTGGTGGCATAAGCGAAACCCAACGAAATTCCGCTTATCAAAAATAGCCATCGTTTTATTCTTATAACTTCACTTTCGTCGGCGCGAAGAAAGTAATACAGGCTGGTCAGTAAAAAAAAACTCAGTGGAACATCGGCCATTGGCTGGCTGGCAAAAATAATTTCCAGGGGGAATATCGCAAGCAGCGCTCCGGCAAGTAGCCCGGCGCGTTCACCTTGCAAGTAACTGCCCATCAAGTAACCGACAACTACTACCCCTAACGAACTAAGCATCACCCACACAGTAGAACTAAAATCATTTATGCCAAATATCCTATAACTTGCCGCTAACGGAAAAAGTAACCCCCAGCGCGTAGTTTGTTCATAGAAATACCCTGGATTCCAATGCCCCTGCGCTATTTCCAGAGCAGATAAACTATAAGTAAAAGGATCACCCGGCGAAATGCCGTAAAAGAATATTAAGCGGAGGGCAAAAGCCACAATCAAAATACCCGCTAATTTAAAGTGGTTTTTGTTGAGGTAATCTAAAGACATCTGTTAGCTCGGCAAGGCTGAGGCGAATCAATCTCTTATCTCATTAGGTTTAAGTTTAAAAAGACAATACTCTCCACAATCTGCAACGAGGGGGTATGAGTGGCGTAAATCAGCAGCAAATTTTTCTTTCGCTCGCAATGCACCTTTCGCCACCAGATAATATTTAGCTCCTCGCCTGGCAAAGGTAGCAACTGATTCCAGCGACTCTTCTTCAGTACAAATATTGAACCCCTTATGATCCGTCCAGAACAGCATGAAAGAAGCATTATATGCAAGGCGATAACCATCCTCATCCCGGCAATCTCCACCCGTAGTTAATACCAGTTCATCTTTAGGAAGCAAAGGTATAAAAGATTTAGCACACGCCAGTAATTCTGCTCCTTTAGGATTATTAAGATCAACTATTATCTGGCGGGCTTGAAAAAGCACTATGCCACAAAAGCTGACAATACCAGCGTAAATAATCAAAGCTTGAAATAATGATGCCCGCGAGAAGCTATTTTCTGACCGCTCACGAACAACAAATGAGGTCAGCAACATTAACGTCGTAACTGCAAACACTGCCGCAGCACCCAGCATCCATAACGCATTACTTTTCTGCCACAAAATTCCAGCCCCGGCTCCCAACAGGGCTGCCAGGAGTCCCGACATAATAGCCAGGCGTTTTGTCCATTGAGCACTTGCTTTGATCTGTCGAATTGCTTCAACTCCATTGCCAACCAGGATGGCTACTGGAGGAACTGATACTACATGATAGTAAGCTGCCCATTGATCGCCCAAAGTTCGAGCAGAAACCAAATAATAAAGCCAGATTGAAACTAACCAGTAAACAGAGTACCTGACGGATTGTTCCGTTCGGCGTAACCATAATCCCAGCGCGGCAATAATAATTCCCGCCGGCATAAAGACATAAAACACTTCTGAACGAGTAATACCGATAATAAATTTTGGATTCGTAAATAAATCCCAGCCTGCCCAATGATATTCACTGGATAAACCTAAAGAGTTTCCGTACACAGTCCAGAACTGATGCGCGAAGACATACCACAAAATCGCGGGCAGCAAAGCACATAGAGCAAACAGGTATAGTCGAAATTGGCGCAGGGCTGAAAATCCGAACTTCGTCAGCACAAGAACAGCAAAAAGTAAGCCGATATGTGCGGCAGGAACTTTAGCCAGAATCGTTAGCGCCGTCGCAACACAGGCGGCAACAAAGTATTGAGTAGAATTATTCTCGACCCAGCGAAGAAAGAAATACGCGGCTAAGGTATAGCTTAGAAACATTAGCCCTTCAGCCTGAAGAGTAGTTGAGATATTTATTATTAGTGGATTGAAGGCAAAAAATATTACTGCGGCAACTGCTCCGACTGGCGGTAATAAGTGACGCGCAAACTTAATAAAAGCAGCCAGAGTCAGCAGCGAAAATATATACGATAGTATTCTTCCGAGGTGTTCATTATAACCAAAAATCTTATAGCCAGCCGCAATCAGCCAGGGGAAAAGTGGAAACTCTGACTCGACATAACCAGGGCCATCGCCGCGCCAGTCAATGCGGGGATAGAATAAACTCATCCCTTCGCGGTAATAATTTCTGGCGATCCCGGCAACATCACATTCGCGCCACGAAGGGCGATCAACCGGATGCCAGACATCTATCGCCCTGACTCCGGCTCCTAACATAAAAAGACAAACAAAGATTAACGACAACTTTTTCATTGTACTTACCTTAAGCTACTTTGGCTTACTTCCAACCAGTAAAAAATGTGGATATGGCAGGTAATTTTTTAGTGGGTAAATATTCATCGAAGTGAATCCAACCTGAGCCAGCCTGGCAAGCCAGGCTTCATTACTACGATAGTAAAAACTATCTTTCGGATTTACTAACAGGTCCAGCAGGAAAGTATAGTAAAGCTTCAGACGCGGGCGAGTTGTGATGTCTTTGACAATTATTGGGCTACCCGGTTTTAGTACCTCAAATAATCTTTCCAGTAAACGGTCTCCGCCCTGTGGCGTCATGTGATGCAACAAATCCATGCAATACGCCGCATTCGGTTGATAGGGGATATTGCTGCTGGCGAGATCAGCACAAATGAATTCTACATTTTGTATTTGCAACGCCCTTGCTGCGCGTTTTGCTTCATCCACGCGACGCTGACTTAGTTCCATGCCGATGAATTTACAATCCGGTCTTTTCAGCGCCAGATAAAGAGTAAACAAACCAAACCCGCAACCAACATCCAATACAGTTCCCTCGACGGGCAAATGTTGTTCAATAGTATCAAGCATTTCACCCGACATAATTTGAAAGCGAACGCGTGAATACCAGCGGGCAACGAGTGGATAAACCGCAAGAATTCTTTTGGTTATGACGTTCGATTGATAGATTGTTTCAAATTCAATAATGTTCAGACGACCATATTTCGTAATCATAGCCTTCAGCACTGTGAGGCCGCACTGCTCCTCCAAAATTACACACTTTATCTTCCAACTACCGTAATGATTTAGTTGTCGTGACTGGCTGCCCAACTAATTCGTTGAGCAGTTTGAAATCATGTCGTCCAAATCTATGCTGGAAGATTGTACGCAGCATACGAAAAGCTGTTTGTGCAATTTTGAAGTAGCTGGCTGAATGCTTTGATTCGCCGCCAATTCTGACGTGATAGGAAACCGGAACTTCGATAATCCGTTTACTAACCTGCAAAACCGCGATCATCATTTCCGGTGAAAGTTCAGGTCCGACACCTTTCAGCAGGGGTCTGATGCTTTGATAAGTTTCGCGCCATAACGCGCGATAGGTACATCCGACATCTGTAAATCTTGGTTGTTGTTTGAGCCATAACAACTCTACGCCTTTGGCAACCAGAACATTGCCCCAGCGCAAAATCCCGCGCATGTTCGCGCCCTGTTCGACCAACTCCTGCGTGGTGCGTGTGCCAACCACCATATCCGCATCTTTCAAGTATTCCAGCAATTTTCGCAAGTCGCGCGCCTTGAAGGAATGATCGGCCTCTACAATCACTAAAATGTCGCCAATCGCACGATCCAGGCCATAACGAATCGTATCGCCATAACCGGTTAGTTTCGCAGTTTCAACCCGCGCGCCCGCTGCGGCGGCAACTTTGGCAGTGTTGTCAGCGGAGGAATTATTGACGACTAAAACCTCGTCCACCAGGTCTTTGAAATCTTCGACCACAAAGGCGATGGAGGCCTCTTCGTTGTAAGCCGGAATCACCACGCTGACTTTGCATTGCTCGAATCTTTCGGCGCGGACTTTATATTGCGCATAGTTGTAATCGTCCACTGTGTTGATGTTGAAGTATTTGCCCGCGAGATAAAACGGGCGCACGCAATCAGCCTGAGCAGCCAGCGTATTAATGGCGTCAATCAATTCAATCCGCCCGGAACGCACAGAAACAGGAGTGTTTTTGATGGCGGAAAATATTTCCGGCGTGAACACAAAAGTCCCGCAACCAAGTAAATTGTTTTCGATGACAGTTGGTTTCTCGATCAAAGAAGCGATGTGCCGCTCATTAAGTTTCAGCGAATAATTCTTTTTGATCTGGTGCATGTCGCGCGTTGGCAAAACCGCACAAATCGCTTTGGTCGTCGCATCGAATTCAGCCAGTAATTGCTGATGATTGGATTGATGGTATAACTCGTCGCCAAGAATGGTTACAAATGGTTCCTGTAAAACTTCTTCGGCAAGTAACATTCCTCGTGCCAGGCCAATGTCAGGATCATCGCATTTCAAGTAGCGGAGTGAGACATTAAGCGAAGCGCCGCTGCCGAAGCGATTCATGATTTGTTCGCCTTCGTAACCAACGATCACGGTGATGTCATGGATTCCCAAGTCATCGCGCAGGGTTTCGATGTTGCGCTGGAGCAAAGTCTTGCCATCAATTTCGAGTAATGGTTTAGGTAAATATTGGGTTTTCGGATAAGCACGAATCCCGCGACCAGCCGCAGGAATTAAAGCTTTGGTTATCATAATCGCTCCTAAAAGAATAACTTCGATAAAGCACCGAAGTCCGGGACAAATTCCACCAGGAGGCCGTAATCTGTGGTGTCAGTTTATCAGTTGGTTGTTATATCTGAGGCTGGCAGGACTTATCATGGACAATTGTCCGGCCTGCGCGACAACCTCAGCATGTTGCTTCATTGTTACAATCTTAAATTCCGTCTTCACATAACCAAGTAATTGGCGTACCAGCGCAACTTTCTGTTCACCTTTCATTTGCATGCCGGGAAAGAAAGCTAATTCCTTCACATCATCACCGCCAAGAAAATCCAGCGGATGCAACAGAATCGAAGGTTGTACGCCCGTCAGCCTGCACATTTGCAATGCTGTACGGAAATAAATTTTAGCGAGCACAGGGGAATAAGTGCTCGCGTACAAGATATAGCTAATATGAATTGGAACTTTGAAAATTGGTAAAGTAGTAACAGGAATTTCTATTAAATCTCCTTTTTCTAATTGCCATTTGTAAGGTTTGAGGGGGCGCAAGCCTTCAGAAAATCTTCCAAACAAGGCCTTACGCTTTTCTTTTTCTTCGGGCGTGAGGTTCGCGGTCATAAAATAATAAGCACGCGCCAGAGGGCCTAAATAAGTTGGAAAGGTTGAGCAGTCATATTGATAACCACGCCTCTTCAACACCCGCAGCAAAGGCTCTGAACAACTAAACCCAGGCCCACGAAAACCTATTGTTCGCTGGCCGGTGACGTTTTCAATGTGTTCTTCAGCGCTGGCAATTTCGGCTTCAATTTGTGCTTCGGAATATAAATGCAGCCAGGGTTCGTGATGAAATGAATGATTGCCGATTTCGTGTCCGGCCTCGGCGATTGAGGCGATGGCCTTAGCATTTTTTTCTAACGCGGCATCCTGTCCGACGATAAAGAAAGTAATTTTTTGCTCCATCGCTTTGAAGCAAGCAAGCACACGCGGGACGACGATATCCAGATATGAGGGGAAACTTTCCCAGCCCATATCTCCGTGCGTTTTCATATACGACCACTGGTTATCAAGGTCGAGCGATAAACTTGCGATTGGTTTATTCGTTTGCATTTTTGTTATGCCGCCTGCCGAAATGCCTGCTTATCTTTTGTCGCTAATAACAATTCAGGAATTACCTGCTCCGCCAGTTTGATCCCTTCGTTCACATTCAAAGTTCCATTGACGATGTGCGCAGAGTTGACGATAAAAATTCCAGGCATTGAAGTTTTCATCGCCGGCATCCGCTCCGAATAATTCAACGTTGGCAGCGGAAACACGTGACGCACACGCGAAATTTTAAAAGCCACTACGTCTTCGCGGCTGATGTGCGGATACATTTTTTCAAGCGCCGCGATAAATTTACTTTCAATCTCTTCATCTGAGAGCTTGAGGATTGGATCATCAGCCGCAAAATATTTCGGCAAATAAACCAGCGCATTACCGCCAAAAGCCTGGTTATCAACCAGCGCCGACATTTCAATAACGGCGGTAAAGGGAACCCAGGTTTCAGTAATATTGGTCACGTAATATCCGGCGAGCGGTTTTTTCAATAACAGCGAAGCACAAATAATTCCCTGATATTGAATGTCATTCAGCTTTTGTTTTTCGGCGCTGCTCAACGCTGCACAAACCTGCGCTGCCACATTGCCAGGCGTCGTGAAAACAACCTGATCATGTTCGGCGTGGTGACCATCAGCAAATTCAAGTTTGACTGTGCCATTGTTAGTGGTGAACGCTTTGCTGACCGCGCTATTCAGCTTCAGACTAACGTTTTCCTGCTGTAAAAATTCCGCAAACCTGGCCAGAATTCGCGCATAACCTCCGGGCACATAGCCGAACATTTCTTTTTTCAGCCCCGTGCGCCGCGCTGCGTACATGCGGGCAATCGTCGTCCAGATAAATGCTGCCGAAGTTTGCTTGTAATTCTCACCTAATTTAGAGCGCAGTAATGGCAACCAGATTTTTTCAAAAGTACGTTTGCCGGATAATTTTCGGAGCCAGTCAGCCACCGGAATTTTTTCCAGCTTCTTCCAATCCTGAATTTTTGACGCGTAAAAAATTGTCGCTCCCAGGCGAAATTTATCTATTAAGTTCAAAGGCGGAAACCGCAAAAACTCTAATGAATTCGACATCGAATAGAGCTTTTCATCGGTATAAAAACCTGTGCGGGTTGACACCCATTGCATTTCTTTTTCCAGTCCCAACTCATTCAGCAAAGATCGCAAATGCGTATCCGATAGCAGCGTGACGTGATAATGCCGATCCCAGGTGATGTCGCCGAGTTGCCACGCACTGGCCAGGCCGCCGAACCGATCTGCGCTTTCATAGAGTGTGACTTTTTTTCCCGCCTGGGCAAGGCGATGCGCCAGCGTCATCCCCAGCATTCCGCCGCCGATTATCGCCCAATTTTCTGAAGCTTTCGGCATATTCCTAAAGCAGGCAGGGAGTTTTCTCTTTTCGCCCGTTTCGTAACTTTCGTTTATTTTGCGATTTCGTTTAATTCTTTGACCTGTTGATTTTTTACTTCATAGCCCAATCCGCAAACGCCGCAATTAACAATAATAATTTTGTCTGAATCCGATTCTGAAAAGCGGAGCAATAACTGACCGCAACGACAAACACAACCAACGGATTTTGCCGGATGCCCGATGGCCAGATGAAAATCCGGCACCGACTT
>JAYSTY010000122.1:0-22915 GCA_043719385.1 Blastocatellia bacterium
CGTGACTCCTGATGAGATGCTGCCGATCATGAATCTTTCTATCGTTCCCATCCCCCGCGCACCTATGAAAATGCTGTCGGCCTCCCAGCTTTCTGCTGCGCGGCACAACAGAGTTTTTGGCTCTTCTGCCTCGACCAGTGACGAGGTCATTAATCCTGCCGCATTCAATGTTGCCGCCGCTGCACCTATCGCCTTTTTGATGCGCTCGTTTTCGCTCATAATCCATTCGGTGATCGGCCCGACCATCCGTGTCGAGGCAATCGGCGGAACCTCCCACGTGGCATTCACAATGCGGACCTGACTTCCTGGCGGCCAATGACGAACAGCCACCGCGTTCACTGCTGCGACTGAACCTTGCGAGCCATCTACCCCAACGATAATTTTGACCGGGGCAGTTGCAGCTTCGGATTTTCCACGTGCGACGCGCACCGAGCAATGGGCTTCATGCAAAATTTTTTGCGCCACACTGCCAGCGAAAAACCGCCCCAGAGTTGATCGTCCGTGCGAACCAACCACCAGCAAATCAGGTTGCCAGTCATCCGCCCGTTCCAGCAATTTTGAAGCTGGCATCCCCCAGGCAACGGCTGGGCTGACTTCCCAGTTAGGAAATGTCGCGTGGAGCAGGGATTGCGCGTGTTGCGCCAGCGCCAGTGTTTCGGACGCTTCCTTCGGGTCTTCGGTGAAATGCACATCAACGCCACCGAAACTGGTGGGCGCGGCCAGCCAGTGTTCAGCCACTGTCAGCACAACCACTTCGGCTTGCGTAGGTAAACCCGCATGCGTCAAATCCAAAAGCATCTTTTCCGAACAATCTGAACCATCATAGCCAATGAGAATTTTCATTCGTTCTGTCATACCTGCCTCCTCTTATAAATCAAGTGTTGCAATTAAGCAGGGCAACACCTGTGCCGAGGAATAGTTCGTCATCAAGCAGGAAAATTTGTAATTTTATCAGGCAGGAAGAGGGACTGAAGCGCTGGCTGCGTTACTTTACCCAATACAGTGCGTAACTTTACGCTCCGAGGCGCTATTTTGTGTCTGACTTGGAGGCAAATCGCTCTTTTAGTTTCTGCAAAGTATATTCATTGCCGCGTTTGAAAAATTCGCGCATCTTTCTGGACTCATCATCATCGCCAAACCCCATGCTGACCTCTCTGACCCGCGTAGCTTTTTCACCATCAGCCTCGAAATAAATGACCGTCCACATACTCCTGATTGCGTTCGGAAAGGGAAATGTTTCTGGAGCCTTCGTGACTTTGAAGGACAGCAGACGTTTTGGCTCGAAGCTGAGAATTGTATTCTCGATAGCGTTAGCATCTCCAACTGTTCCCTTTGGATCGTATTGAGTTTTCATCTTGCCGCCGACCCTGAGTTCAATTTCAGCGTGTGCCACCATCCATGATTCCAAGCCCGCTTTCGTCGTGAAAGCCGCCCAGACCTGCTCCAATGGCGCATTGACTACGGCTTCATGAATGAGCCGATTGTCTTCTTGTGCGTGTGAAGTATTCGCTAAGAGCGTCAACCCCACGATGATGAAAACTAAGAATGTGTTTTTCTTCATAAGCTGAATACCCGCAAACTTTTAAGAGCGCGGAGCGTTTGGAGTGCTGTGACTTGTCACAGCTTTGCGTTCGTGCCTGCGCGACTATGGGTTGACCTTGCAGCACCACCAGCGAACACCAAAGCGGCGTCGAGCCGCCGCACTCCAAACGCTCCGCGCTTCCCGGAAACTTGATTCTCTTCCATTTTAATTTGCATCCCCTCATTTACTGTCTTCATCTTGTCTATCCTGTTAATCCTGTCCAAGTTGCCTTTCCTCGCATCATACGCCAGATCGGTAACTTGCTGCGCTCAACAAAGCCAGACTTTTCGTACAAACGTTTCGCCCTTTCATTCTCATCACCAACGTGCAGAAATGGCATAGTCCCGCGTTTGTGCATTCGATTGACCAGAGCACTTACTAATCGTTCGGCGTGTCCCTGCCCTCTAAAATCAGGATGCGTACACACCGCGCTGATTTCCTGAAACCCCGGCATTGACATGCGTTCACCCGCCATCGCAATCAGAATTCTATTGTGACGAACGCCAAAATAATCTCCCATTTCGTATGTACGCGGACGAAAATAGCCGGGAAAAGCCACCGCCGTCAACGCCAGCATATCCGGCACATCCGCTGCTGATAATTGAAGGATATTTTGCCCGCCCTCGTCTGCAATCTCAGAATCTTCCCACACCATCTGCGCACAGATTCCGTAGGCTTCAACTTTCAAACCACGCGATAAAGGTGGATTACTGCCAAGCAGATAAACAACTTCATCTTCTGCAATCAGAGAATTTAACGCGGAGACGCTGGCTGGCTGTTCATCAGGGATCGCAGCAAATGGAGCGACATCAGGCTGGTATCGCTTCGCTAGATCATCGCCCAACGAAAAATTGGATTGATGAGTACAGAGTGCGTGCCAAATTGGATTATCTAAAATGTGTGCTGACATTTTGTGTTTAGTCGCCTCTCAATTTTTCATCAAGCCATTCCAGCAATTCCGCCGGAAGCCGCTCATGAAACTTCTCACGATCAAAGCCTTCTGGATCAGTTGACGGAGGGAACGTCGGGCTTTTCATCTGGGGCGGAAACGGACTCAGGAACGAGAAATGTCCGGCGTTCTCAATAACTCTGTGCGTAACCTGTGTGCGGTCAGGAACGCGGTCAAGGACAAGTTCTGAGTACAAGATCGAAGCATATTCATCTCTCTCTGCGACCAGTAATAAAATCGGGATGGTGACGTTACGCAACGAATCTTCGGGAATGTAAAAGGCAGTTGCGGGAGCCATCAACACAATCGCCTTCACACGCGGATCGGCTTTTACCTCAACTCGGCGCCGTTCCTTTGACCACGGCGTGCCACCGGCTACTGCCAGCGCGGTGTACCCGCCTCCTGAATGACCAATGATGGCGACGTTGTCTGGTTGGATACATGCGCTGAACTGCGCATCAGAAATGACAGCATCAATCGTGAGGCTGACGTGTCGTGGACGGTACTCAAGGTTTTCGTGCGTGTCCGCTAATTCGTTATTGTTGCGATTGTTCCCGTAATGTTCGAGCAAGGCGACTACATAACCGTTCTTCGCCAGATGAGTGCCGACGGTGCGATGGAGCAGATGCGAACTTCCGGTTCCGTGCGAAATCACAACGAGCGGAAATTGTCCATCCGCAACAGGCGCATCCGTACTGACATCCATTGTATACGGGCCAAAAGCTGTTAGGGCGGAAGGCGTGTTGGTCGGATACAACACGAGCGCGGGAAACGTGATTCCCTTCTCTTCGTCTTTGATTTGTATGTGGCGGATGCCTGCAAACATTGGCGTTTCCTTTTTATGGTTTTGGTAATTCCAGTAATTCGATTGATCCACCATTTCTGATGACCAGATGGGAGTCAGGAATTTTCAATAAATTATCCAACAGTCACGGGTAATACTCTATCCTGCGGGCAACATAGGTGGACTATACAAATTCAGAAATACAGGAACAGAGAGGTTGAGCAAATCCACCAGCACATGAGCGAATACCGGGAATCGTAAACTTTTTGTTTTACGATAAACAAGCGCCCAAACTACGCCCATTATCAAGGTACTAATGAATGTGGCAGGGTGACGATTCGCTATTGAATTTACACCTAAGGTGAGCGGATGATTCAGCGCAAACAATAAACTGGTATACAGCACACTTAACCAACTCGGCCAGCGCGAGGTTGCATCCAACAAAACTCCGCGCCAGTATCCTTCTTCCAAAAAAGGATTAATCAGCGCAAATAACAACCAGGGCAACCAGATCCAAATCGGGCTGAGCAAGCGCCAGTTCAATAAGAAAATTGGTAGCGGAATCAGTCCGACCACAAGTGCGATGGCTGACCATCCCCACGCACCTTGTGGAGCACGAACCCAATGCTGGATTGACTCCTTACCACCACTGAAGCCAATCATCAACGCAAATAAACTCCAGAAGACAAGATTGAGAGGAACCCACGCCCAAACCCCCAGTACACTTCCTGCGAAAAGTGCCGTCAGATGACCGAGGGCAATTATCCCAACTGGTGAAAGCACGACAAACAACTGACGCGACTTACTTATTGTAGTAGCCATATTTTCTCTGTTTGCAATTTCTCTTCTGGTAAGCCCTTGAGTAACCATCAACCTGGCATTGAAGTTAGAGGCTTAAAGTTATTTTGTTTTTATGATTTTGGCAATTCCAGTAATTCGATTGATCCACCATTTCTAATGACAGGATGAGAGTCAAGAATTTTCAATAAATCATCTAATTCATCTGTTTCAAATTTCATGTAGCCAGCAACGCTATCCGGGATTTTTTCGTGAATGCTATTTCCAATCGTTCTTCTTTTTTCGCCAATCTCACTACCGCCGCGAAACATCCCGGATTGATAGGCCAATTGAAAGAATGCTTCCCATTCTTCGTCTTTCGTTGGCACTGCAACGTTATTGAAAATAATTGTTAAATATTCCAGTTAAGCGTCCTTTATTCGAGCCAGAAACTCTTCTAATTCCGCGTCTGTCCGCAGGAAGATTACAGTCTTATCAGGCTTATCAGTCAACATCCGTACCACCTTCGGCTTAGTCCGTTTCTGATAGTTCCAAACCCAGAGCATAAATTTTAAGTCTATCTTTTCGGGACAGCCTTCCGCCATATCAGGTCTGCTTTTGTTTCGATATTTTATACTCCGTTTGATTACACGCCACTCGCAAATCGTTTGTGCAAAATCAAGAAAGATAACTGTGTCACAAGCCTCAATTCGCACATCAAGTGTGCCAGAATAATTTCCATCCATGATCCAGCATTCAGGCGCAATCAACTGCTCTACGGTTTGCTTCCACTCATCTTTCGGAGGTTCAATCCAGCCCGATTTCCAGTAGAGCGAATCTAAATGAATGACTTCGATCATGAGGATTTTACTAAGCCGTTTCGCAAACGTAGTTTTGCCAGCACCGCCCGAACCAATAACTAAAATCCTCTTCATAGATTGTTGTCAGGAGTGTAATTCTTTACTTTCCTGCTCGTCCGGTTTTGCTGCCGGGTGATTCAATAAACTCGTAGTCCGTTCAGTGATGCTGGGTAAATATTCAAGCTTGTTTTCCTGTGGCAAATAAATTGGTTGCGCGGGAGTATTCGCATTAGATTTTGAGCGGGGCGATGAAAGAGATGAATACGCAACCAGAAACATTCCTATGATAGAAATCAAGACTCCGCTGGCAGCAATTATTTCCTGATGAATTATCATCGTGCTGATGACGCCAAGCGCCAACCCAATAAACATAATCAACATTCCTGCCAGCGCCAATTTTCGCCTTCGTTGTCCGGCTGTCTGAGGGATGTGGGCTGGCGTGTTTTCAGGCTCAGCAACCTCAGCGTATTCCGCCAGAGGTTTGGTAATAATCTGCAAGCTCGTCCCACAAGTACGGCAAAAATTTTGGGTTTGTTCTGACTGCGATCCACATTGGTAACATTTCATATTGCGTCTCAAGAGATTAGGAAACTGATATTCAAGATACGTTAATGGCTGAACTTTTGTTCCTGGTTTATAGTCCCCTTCCGAAGCTCACTCGCTCACGCTCACGTACTGAGATGCATCAGCGCATAATGTTTACGGTACGATTGATAAGTAGCTCTGAATAATATGGCTGAAATTAACGAAGCGCCACCAACGGTCAATGCCAGCGAAACGCCTACCATTTTCGGATCATGAAAAATGTGATCATTGAACAAGCCTGGCAAATACGGACCTAAAATTAAGCCGAAAAGATTTAACGTAAAAACCTGCAAAGCGCCAACCTGTCCACGTACCTGATTTGGCAGGATTAATTGCAGCGCGGCATACGAACTCCCAATCGGCATCGCTAAAAAGAAAAACGCGGGAACCAGTAAAGCAATTTGCCAATTCAAAACGGTCATTGCCATCGCCAGACAGAAAAAAGTTCCGGCACATAATGTTGCCAGAACTCCGACGCGTAACGACGCATCGGCTTTGCCGCGCCGTTGCCAGTAATCGCAGAGTACGCCGCCCGAATACGCGCCCAGCAATCCTGTCACTAACGAAATTATCCCTAACATTAACCCTGTCTCTTTCGGTGTCCACCCGTGAACCCGAATGAAATACGTTGCGAGCCAGGCCTGTTGCGCATAGTTACACATTGCCTGAAACGCGAAAGCCAGACAAATCCCTGCGACGGATTGCCAACGCAATTTCACCTGCGCAAAAACTTCCCGAATGCTCAGCTTGGAATCCCGCCCGCCAAGCAAATTCCTGCGTACCGGCTCCCTGATCGTAAACATCAGTAAAGCCGCCAGCAAACCTGGCGCTCCAACGATCAAAAATGTCGTCCGCCACGATCCGACGCGTTGGATAATTAATCCGCCGATAATCAATGCCAATCCTGAACCGAAAAATACGCCCATTGAAAAAATGCTCAGCGCACGCCCTAATTTTTCTTTGGGAAAATAATCTGACAGCAATGAAAACGCTGACGGAGAAAGGGTAGCTTCGCCGACGCCGACGCCCATCCGTGCGAGGAAGAGCGTAGCGAAACTATTGGTAAGCGAACACGCCGCTGTTGCCAGACTCCAGAAAAAAATTCCGCCGGCGACTAAATTCCTGCGATTGCCGCGATCTACAATTCTGCCCATCGGCATCCCTAAAACCGTGTAGAAAATTCCGAAGGCGAGTCCATGTAGCAAGCCGATAGAACTGTCACTAATGCCAAGTTCCAGCTTAATCGGCGTGACCAGCAACGCCAGAATTTGCCTATCAATAAACGACAGCGTATTGCACAACATCAGTACGATGGCGACGTACCAGGCATAATTGAGATTGGTATTTTCGGATTTATTTTCTGGGGTCATAAGGGTTTTGGGTGACGAAAAAGTCCAATAAACTTCAGTTTGTTGTTGTTTTGGGCGGGCATTTACCGCAAGAGGGCGACAAACTAAAGTTTATCGGACAACGTCTCAGACGTTTTCAAAACGGTAAGCCAACATAATTTTCAGCCAATGCTGTCGCGGCTGCGCGTGAACTGGTGACGTATTCTAACTCTGCCAATTGTATCTTTCTCTGAAACGGATTCGTGTCAGGAAAGCGATGCAGCAGCGACGTCATCCACCACGAAAAATGCTCCGCTCGCCAAATGCGGCGCAGACAAATTTCGGAATAGTTTTCAAGCATAGCCGTCTTTCCAGCCTGGTAAAATTCTAAAAACCCTTGCGCCAAAACACGAACATCAGCAATCGCTAAATTCATTCCCTTCGCGCCAGTGGGCGGCACGATGTGCGCGGCGTCTCCGGCTAAAAATAAATTTCCGTAGCGCATCGGCTCCGTCACAAAGCTGCGCATGGGCGTAACGCCTTTTTGAAAAATCCGTCCTTCTTTCAGCGTCAAATCGCTCGCGCCTAAACGTAGTTCAAGTTCTGACCAAATCCGCTCATCAGACCAGTTGGCAATGTCTTCGTCAGGTTCACATTGCAGATAGAGCCGCGTAATGTCAGGCGTTCGCATACTGAACAGCGCAAAGCCGCGTTTGTGATGACAGTAAATTAATTCTTCAGAGGGAGGCTTGGATTCCGCCAGAATTCCAAGCCAGCCAAACGGATACACGCGGTCATAAACATTCAAAACTCCGGCAGGAATCGTCGGGCGACAAATGCCGTGGAAGCCGTCGCAGCCTGCAATAAAATCACAAACGATTTCCTGCTCTGTGCCGTCTTTTTCAAAACGAATTTTTGGCGCGTTAGTTTCCAAATCGTGAATACTGGTGTTTTCGACTTCAAAAAATAACGGAGCGTTCACATCCAATCGCGCCTTGATTAAATCTTTGACGACTTCCTGTTGCCCGTAAACAGTGATGGCGCGTCCGCCTGTCAGCTCGTACAAATCAATCCGATGACGTTTTTCATTGAAGCTCAACTCAATGCCGTGATGAATCAAGCCTTGTTGCTTCAGCCGTTCGCCAACGCCGGATTCGTTGAGAATGTCTACCGTTCCCTGTTCCAAAACTCCGGCGCGCACGCGGTCTTCGAGGTAGCTGCGATTACGATTTTCGACGACGATGGATTCAATCCCTTGCAAGCGCAACAAGTGCGCCAGAAGCAATCCTGCGGGGCCTGCGCCGACGATGCCGATTTGTGTACGCATAAAAATGTAGCGTGAACTGTTAGTTCGCGCTTCGTGATTATGTAAACTTCCGAAAGAACTGAAGCTATTCGGAAGTTACAATTTCTAAATTTCGGCGAACTAACAGTTCACCGTACATCGTTATCGTGGTGGCAAACGCAACGCGCCATCCAAACGAATGACTGCACCATTCAGCGACATATTCGTTACGCAATGCGCGGCGAGGTCGGCGAATTCCTGCGCAGCTCCGAGGCGCTTTGGAAACGGAATCGCAGCGGCAAGGCTCTTCTGAATTTCTTCCGGCAAATTTGCCAGCAGCGGAGTTAGAAATAATCCTGGCGCAATCGTCATCACGCGAATGCCGAACTGTGCGAGTTCACGCGCCGCAGGCAACGCCATCGCTACGATGCCGCCTTTGGATGCTGCATACGCCGCCTGTCCAAGCTGTCCATCAAAAGCCGCCGCAGAAGCAGTTGAAACAATGACGCCGCGTTCGCCGTCTTCCAGCGGCTCAAGCTTTGACATGTCCGCCGCCGCCAGTCGCAGCATATTGAATGAGCCTAATAAATTCACCCGAATCACACGCTCAAAATCGGATAATGCCTGTGGGCCTTCTTTGCCGAGAATGCGTTTGGCGACACCAATGCCTGCGCAGTTGATGAGGATGCGCGCCGCGCCGTGCGCTTCACGTGCTTGTGCAATCGCGGCTTCAGCGGCTTCGGGACTGGCAACGTCGCACACGATAGCAATGCCGCCAATTTTGGCTGCGACTGCTTCAGCCGCTTCTTTGTTGATGTCAAGGACAGTGACTTTGACGCCTGCTGCCGCGAGTGTTTCCGCCGTCGCCGCGCCTAAGCCGGAGCCGCCTCCAGTGACGATGGCAGTATTTCCTTGAAGTTTCATAATTGTAATTTCTCCTGAATAATTGAGAGGTCAATGCACGTGTTAGCACGCGGGCTTTTGCCATTAGAGACCAATCACACGATCTGAATTGGAATAAATTTCTTCGACGAATTCTCTGCGATGTTCAAGCACGGCGCGTTGATTGAGGTAGCCTTTATCAGTAATTTCTCCGGCATCAATGGACGGAAATTCTTCCAGCAAAATTGCCCGCGTGGCGTAGGTCGAACTGCCTCCGCCTTGCGTTTGTAATGCCCGCATTCCGTGACGTACAGCTTCGCGCACACGATCATCCGTAATTAATTCTGACAGCTTTTTTTCTTCTCCGATTTCTGGACATAAACTGTGGCAACCTGCCAGGCTGGGAAAAATTAAGAATCCAATTTCATCACGGTCGTGACCTGTAATTACGATGTCCTGCGCGACGGGAGCCAGCGCCGAAATTGCTTTCACGCGTAAAGCCCCTACGTGAACCCACGTTCCGCTGGTCAACTTAAATTCTTCGGACACGCGTCCCGCAAATTCAAGCCCCTGCGATGGATCATCAGGATCAACAAAGCGCGCGGCGTCGCCCATTTTATAAAAACCTTCTTCGTCAAACGCAGCAGCAGTCAAATGATCCTGCTTCCAATATCCGGGGGTGACGTTTTTACCTTTCACGCGCAATTCAAATTTATCGCTTTCACCAACGGGAATCATTTTGACCTGTACGCCGGGGATCGGTAAGCCAAGCCCGCCGGAGCGCGAAGTTTCAAAATGGATGACTGTCACACCCGGCGCAGTTTCGGTTGCGCCATACCCCGAAGTGAGGTGAATTCTTTTTCCAAGTTCAGCAATGGCGACACGATTTAAGCGTTCCCACAAGCTCGCAGGCAAAGCCGCTCCGCCGTAAAGCATAACTTTTAGTCGTGCAAAAAAATTGCGACGCAGCGCAGCATCATTTTCAAGAAACGGTAACAACGCTTCAAATCCACGTGGGACATTGAGGTAAACCGTCGGAGAAATTTCGCGCAGATTTTGCACAGTCTTTTCAATCATTCCGGGCATCGGACGACCATCGTCAATGTAATACGATCCGCCGTGTACGAGCGCCATGCCGAAAATTTTATTGCCCGCCATCGTGTGATTCCACGGCAACCAATCCACAAAAACGGGCGGCTCTTCGACTAAAAATTTCCACGTCTGTCCGTGCGCTTGTTGATTGCAACAAATCATTCGCTGCGTATTGATGACGGCTTTAGGTTCACCTGTCGAACCTGAGGTAAGCAAAAACTTAATGATCGTATCCGGCGTGATTGCGGCGAAATGACGATTCACGACCTCGACATTTTCGGATGCGAGCAACGAAGAAAATGCGCGGCTTGGACGCTTCAAATTTTCGCTATTGTGGTTGACGATTAATTCAAAATTGAAATCGGATAAGGCTTCAATCGCCGGACGAAAACGTTCGCCATCTTCCGCAAAAACCAAGCCAGGTTGAAGCAGAGAAAAAATCGAACGCAGCTTTTTGAAATCAGTAGAGACCAATGAATACGCGGTCGAAATTGGCACGTATGGAATTCCGACATGCATCGCCGCCAAGGCCAGCAACGCATGTTCGATGGAATTTTCAGAGAGAATCGCAAGCGGACGCTCCGATGAAAGATCATACTCAAGCAAGGCCGTCGCAATGGCACGGACTCGCTTGAGCATTTCAGCGTAAGTCAGCGTTCGCCATTCGTCGCCGTCGCGTTGCGCCAGATAAATTTGGTCTGGTTTTTCCTTAGCCCAGCGTTCGAGAAATTCACCGAGGCAGCGCGAATACGGCGCAAGCGGCTCCGGCGAACGCAAAATCAATGTCCCGTCAGTGCGGCGTTTGACCTCAACTTTTGCTTCGAGAAAATTGACGGGGACAAATTCTGTTGCGGTAATAGAAAGTAAATCTGTCATTTTAAGTTGATCGTATCAGTAGCCACTGCTTGCACTCATTCCTTGCGGCTCTGCCGCCCGGATGTGCGGAAAGGCTCTGCCTTTCCAGTGAGTAGAAGCAAGAAGGGCTGCGCCCGTTTTGACAATTTATAGAGTTGCAACCAGTTATTAAATAATTGCGGTCATGATTGAGCGTAGCCCTGAAATCAATCCAATTGTTGGAAAGGCGGAGCCTTTCCGCACATCCGGGCGGCGGAGCCACAATACAAAAAACGGCGCTTAGCAATAATTCAAATATTGCTAAGCGCCCCAAACCTCGTGAGCAACTTCCACTGACAATTGCAGCTTTGCCAACTGATCATCTTCGGTCAGATGATTGCCTTCCAGTGTCGAAGCGAATCCGCATTGCGGGCTTAATGCCAATCGTTCCAGCGGCACAAATTTTGCGGCTTCTGTAATGCGGCTTTTAATTTCTGCTTTATTTTCCAGTGCGGCTTTTTTGGAACTGATAAGACCCAGCACAACCGTGCGATCTTCGGGTACTTCGGCTAGTGGTTCAAATCCGCCCGAACGCGCATCGTCAAATTCCAGTAGGAAGCGATCAAATTTCGTGTTGCTGAAAACCTTTGTGATCGGCCCGTAATCGCCCTGCGCATAAAACTTACTTTGATTATTTCCGCGACAAAGATGCAACGCAAAACTAATGCCGGGATTACTGCCGATGACCGCGTTGTCCATCTCAATCGCCAAATCAAGCAAACGGTCGGGATCGTTGCCGCGCGCACGATAACCTTCGCGCAAAACCGGATCAAGCAGCGCCGTATATTGCGGCGAATCAATTTGAATATAATTGCAGCCGAGGCGAATTAATTCAGCGACTTCGCCACGCAAAATATTTACGAGATCGGCGAGGTAAGCATCAACCGTCGCATACGCCGATTTCGATTTTTCCGCGTCATAATACGCCGCAGCCTGTTGTGCGCTGATGAGTGTAACCTTTGCGGGAGCTTTGGTTTTCGCTCGCAGATAAGTAAATTCTTCGGCGCACATGTGGCGTTTACGCTGGAGTTTTGAGACGACGACCGGACGTTGCAGGACAAGTTCTTCGCCCGCTTCATCACGGAACGGAATCGCCCAGCCACCATATTTATCGTAGCCTTCGACGGCATCAATCAAATGCCCGTAAAAAGCATAACGGCGCAATTCGCCATCAGTAATGACTGCAATTCCGGCGCGTTCCTGCAAAGCAATCGCTTCGTCTACGGCTTGGTCTTCGATTTGTTTGAAGGCAATATCAGTCAGCGTTCCGGCTTCGTGTGCAGCACGGGCTTCTTTCAGGTAAGCAGGGCGTAATAAACTTCCGACGACATCAGTTTTATAATTATTCATGAATTATTTCACTTCGTAAAAATCAAGTAACACTTCTTCTTTCGTGCGTACGCCTGAACAAACACAAATGATGCGATTGAGCCACGCATATTTTTTGTCTCCGGTTTCAAAGGTCGGTGAAGCGCGAAAATAATATTTCGTGGGATCAACCTGTTCGCCACGCGCAATCGCCGCGAGGGCTTCGGGCGGCCCGTGACGAAAGCCGGAATTCTTTACATAAATCAACGCGCCATCATCGGTCTTCAAGGTATAGCGAGCTTCCAGTAAAGCCGTTCCATCAGCGACGATAATTTGCCAGTCGGCTCCACCTGAAAGAATTTCACCGCGCATTTTCACGCCTTCAAAGCGTCCACCAGTGATCGGAATAATGCGGCGTTCTCCCGTCAACACTGCGCCGATCATTTGCGGAGCGCCGATTTTGACGGCGACATGGCATAACGGCTCTAATCTTGGAATGGGTGGTTTTAGTTCCATAAGAAATGTCCGATAAACTTTAGTTTGTCGCTGACCTGGCAAAAATTCTTCCCGATGAAAGCTCGACAAACTAAAGTTTATCGGACATTCGCTATCGCCTTCACAATTTCTCGATAATCGTCCGGTGGTTTGCCTCCGAATTCTGCCAATAAATTCAGGCTCGCACCCCAATCCTGCCGTTTGACAATGGCTTCGGTCATGATTGGTTCGACGCCAATATCGCGGAGCGTCACAGCAACTTCTTCTAATTCCCGTGCCCGTCGTTCGCCGTGTTCGATCACGCGCCCGACCATGTAGCTCGCCATTTTTTTCCAGTTCATTCCTGGCATTGTTTCTTCCAACGTAGCGAACACACGCTCATCCGCGCCGTATGGAACCGCGCCTAATACACATTCGAGTAACAACGCCTCCATCCCTTTGACGATAATACTCCGACACATTTTCGTCGCGGAAGCTGCGCCAATTTGTTCAGAAATAATTTCCAAATTCATTCCGAAGGGAGAAAGTAATTTCACGAATTCCTGCGCGTGGATGCCACCTAAAAACATTGGTACGCAATGACCGTGCGGAGGAACCGGAGACATAATCGCAATTTCGACAAAGCGTGCGCCGCGTGCTTCGATTAAATTTCCGATGGATGATTTGAGCGCAGGCGAAATCGAATTCAAATCTGCGTAGAAATGGTGCGGTAAAAGATACGGCGCATTTTGTTCAGCGGCTTCGAGCGCTTTATTAGCCGTGACAGTCGAAAGAATTACGTCAGCATTTTCTGCAAGTAATTCATTCGAAGCCAATAAATTCACGCCACTTTCATCAGCGCGTTGTTGAATCTTTTCGCTGCGCCCTGGCGTGTTCGTGTGAATATCAAACGCGACGATCCGCTTGACGCCTGCACCGCGTAAGCCTTGGGCTAGATGAAAGCCCGCTTCACCAAAACCGATAAAACCGACTGTCAGATCACTTCTCATACTCTATTTCGATGCACCCTGATTCAGGTGAGAAAATATATCTGGACTCCCTATTTTCTTGATCTCCGCTTAATCATTAAATATCGGCGGAGATATAATCAATGCCCCGGTAAGGTAGATTGGTAGCTTGCTTTACACTTCACTTCCGTTGAACTTTCATTGCACCAGTCAGCGTCAAGTTCTTTGCCGAATTGCCAACCGACACTTTGTATTCACCGCTGATCATCGCCCAAGCCTGCTTGGCGGTATCCCAGCTTGAGAGCGGATGGTTTGACGCGGAGGGGTCAATCGTCAGCGTCACGGTTTTGGTTTCGTTCGGTTTGAGCCAGACCTTTTGAAAAGCCACGAGCCGCTTTGCGGTGGGTGACGAAGGCAGGTGGAGGTAAACCTGTGGCACTTCCGCGCCATAAACCTTGCCGGTGTTTTTCACACGGACTTGCACCTGAATTGGCTTCGTCCCGTCGCTCGAACCCGCTGTCACTTTGAGTTTGGTGATTAAAAAGGTCGTATACGAAAGCCCGAAACCAAAGGGGAAAAGCGGTTGTGCGTGATGCGCGTCGTACCAGCGATAGCCAATCTCAAGGCCTTCGGTGTAACGCGCTTCGCGCTTGCCGTCCACCATCGCGCCGGGGAATTGCGCTTCGGTGGCAGTGGCGGCTTCGCGCTCCACTTTGGGGAAAGTGAGCGGGAGCTTGCCTGACGGGTTTGCCACGCCGAACAACAAATTGGCTACGGCATTGCCGTCTTCCTGTCCGGGGTACCACGATTCCAGCACCGCCGGGACTTTATCGAGCCACGGCATCAGCACCGGTCCGCCGTTTTTCAAAACAACAATCGTGCGCGGATTGGCGGCGGCGACTGCGGCGATCAAGGCATCCTGCTCAACGCCATCGCGTTTGGGCAATGACAGGTTGGCGCGATCTTCGGCTTCGACGGAATTGTCGCCGACCATGACAATCGCTACGTCAGCTTTGGCTGCGAGCGTCGCAGCGGCAGCGAGGTCAGTGCCTTCGTTGTAAGTGACGCTCGTGCTTGAACCAAGTGTTTTCAGCGTGTTCTGTAATCCTTCGAGCGGCGTCACCGTGTAAGGCGCGTTGACCATCAGGATGCCGCCCGGCCCCGTTTTCGGCAGCTTTGCCGCGCCTGCAAAAGTCTTTGAGCCAAAGAGCGCAACCGAGCGCAACGACTTCGCATTCAAGGGCAAGATGCCGTTGGCGTTTTTGAGCAACACACTGCCTTGCTCGGCAATCTCTCTGGCTTTCTTGCCGTGCGTAGTGAAGTCAGTTTCTACAAACTTGTCGAACCGCGTATCGAATTGTCCGAGCCGAAACATCGTGTAATAACGCCGCTTGAGCATGCTGTCTAAATCGGCGACGGTGATTTCGCCCTTGTCCAGCGCGGGTTTGAGCTTCTCAGGCGTGAACCATTTGGGCGTAGCGAATTCGAGATCAAGCCCGCCTTTGATCGAAGGCACGGTGCTTTGCGTCGCGCCGCGATCAGACATCACATAGCCGCGAAAGCCCCACTGCGTGCGCAATACGTCATTCAGCATTTTGGGATTTTCGCACGCGAAGACGCCGTTGATGCGCGGATAGGAACACATCATCGAAGCGACGTTGGCGTCTTTGACCGACATTTCAAACGGCAACAGATAAAGCTCGTGCAGCGTCCGGTCGTCTACGAGGGTGTTCATCGAATTGCGTTGTGTTTCCTGTTCGTTGGCGACGAAATGTTTGGCGACAGCTTGTACACCATGCGCTTGCACGGCCTTGATCTGGCTCACCGACATCACGCCAGCCAGATAAGGGTCTTCGCCAAAGTATTCAAAGTTGCGACCGTTGTGCGGAATGCGACCGAGATTCATCCCCGGCGCGATGAAGATGTGATGTGCATTGTTGTGCACTTCAGTCCCCGTGATGTCACCCCATTGAAACGACACAGCGGCATCCCACGAAGCCGCTACCGCCAATGCTGTCGGCACTCCGGTAGCCTTTGGATCGGGGTTGCAATCGCCGCCGCCGACACCAATGGGGCCATTGGTCATGCGAATCGTCGGAATCGCCAGACGCGGGATGCCTTCGATCTGGCGGCTGTCATTGCGGATGCCGCAATTCGGCAAATCAGGATTCGGCAGCTTGCGCATGGCAATCTGGTTGATCTTGTCATCCAGCGTCATCGCGGCGACTAACAGATCTGCACGTTGTTCAGGCGGCAAGGCTTTGTTCATCCATTCAGGTTGCTGGGGCAGTGATTGCGCGTGTGACTGCCAGCCGATAACCGCAGCAGCAATGAGTAAAGTGCAGAACACAATGAGATAGGTATTTTTCATAAAATGTAGCTTGGTCATGGCTTAACACAAGTAAAATTCTCTGCTTTGCTCACATCACCACTGCCTTTGTATTTCGCTACCTGCGGATATGGGCAATGCGGACGCGTCATCACCGCCGCGCCTTGCTGCAGGCGTGATCCGTTGATGACATTCGGTGCGCCGCCCTTTTCTACCCATTCGACCAGCGGCATGAACCAGTCGGCGTCATCGCAACCTACGCCGCCGCGACAATGAAACATTCCGGGAATCATATAGAGTTTATAAAATTGCTGTGTCTGTTGCGCACCCATCTTTTTCAAAACTGCTTCGTAATAGTTCACCGACATTTGTGGATTGACGAGGGCGTCAGCCCAGCCGTGGTAGTGAATGATTTTGCCACCGCGTTGTTTGACTTTGCTCAAGTCAGGATTGGTCGCGTCAATCATTTGCGAATAGGCTTTCATCAGCGGTGGATCGGTGTCGAAATTGAATTGCTTCCAGCTCCACGATTTACCGCGCTGCGGATCAAACGCAAGAAAGCGCATCCCCGTTTCACCGAAAGCTAATCCACCGCCACCATCGCCGCCGATGCTGCCTTGCCACGCGCTACGCCCGTTGACGAGGGCTTCCGCGCCGAGTGGCTGACCTGGGTAAAGCTGCCTGCCTTTGCTGTTGCGCGGGCCGTCATAAACTTTCTTCAAGCCCTGCAACTGCGCCATCGTAAAACAATCCTTGCCCGCTTCGTCATTTGCGCATTTGGGTAAATCTTTCAGCGGATCAAAATTGCACTTACGCGGATCAGCGATCAATCCATCGTGTGCGCCGTCAGTGTCATCGCATTTTTTATAGACGGCTTCCGCCAGCAACGGCAACTTATCATAGCCAATCGCGCCTGCGCCGTCAGCGACTGCAAAGGCATTCCAGATGCCGCGCAGATTTTCGTAAGAAGCCTTCAGCACGGGAGCGCCGATGACGTAACCATCGAAGTCTTCAGGAAATCTTTGCGCCTCCATCAAGCCCTGCCGCCCGCCGGTCGAGCAGCCAACCCAGTAGGAATATTTTGGATCGCTGCTGTAATACGCTTTGATAATTTTTTTGGCTAAGACGGCAGTATTGTGTACAGCCAAATATGCGTAATCTATTTTTTTCCGATCCGCATTCGGATTGTCGGCGCGATGTTCGGCGAACGTGCCAAGCGGTTCTTTTGACGCATCGTGTCCGGTGTCGGTTGTCGCCGTCGCGTAGCCTTTTTGCAAGCCTGTGTTCATCTGCGGCAAACTTAACTGTCCCGCATAGCCGCCGCCACCCACCATATAAAATCGGTTATTCCACGTTGTCGGTAATTTCACCGCAAATTTTGCTTCGGGCAAAATCACGCCGCGCACGTCGCAATGCTCAGGCGCGACTGCGCTGGCTGCCACCAACTGTGCCGAATCAATTTTTACGTCTGCGCCCAACGAAGCAGCCGCCAGTCCGACGCATTTTTCACTCTGCGCAAAAACCATCTGTACGCCACCAGTAATAATGAACAAACTGGTCAACAAAGCCTGTAACCAAAGACGATTCAAGCCGACAGAACATGCATTAGCTGCGTAATACTGATTCACTTTTTACTCCTTCGATATTTGCCCAGCCTCTACCATTTTGAGACCTGCTTTGGCAGAACTATATTGCAGATTGATTTTGAAATTGTCGTGTACTATATTGCAGTCGTTCAATTATTTCAACCGCTCCAACCGAATTTTTCAGTTCACTTTTCGGATGGAGTAAAGCAGATTAACCAAACCGACAATCATTCGTTTGAGAACAATCTTCCACCTTGTTCTATTTTTTCAGAGAATAATAATGATGACCTTCTTTCGTGTATTCGTCGTAGTTTTGTGGTGTAGCATTTTGATCGCAGCGCAGACGCCTTCTTCCTCCATACCTTATGTCACACCTGATACGCCCTTCGGCACTGGCGCGTATCAAGCAATCATGGAAGTTGATCCGAGCCTGCCAACACATACTGTTTACCGACCTGCCAAACTCGCAGCGCTGGGCAGCAAAAATCTTCCCATCATCGCGTGGGGCAATGGGGCTTGTGTGAATGTCGGCAATCACTTTCGGCAATTCCTGACCGAAATTGCTTCGCACGGATATTTGGTCATTGCCATTGGGCCGATTGGGCCAAAAGAAATGGAAGCCGCACCGCAACCTCCTGTTCCCGGCGCTCCGCCTGCGCCTCCTCCAAGTGGGCCGCCAGCAACGGAGGCTTCCCAATTGATTGATGCGATCAATTGGGCGCTTAAAGAAAACGGGCGCAAAGGGAGTCCTTACTTCGGCAAGCTGGATATAAAAAATCTTGGCGCGATGGGACAATCGTGCGGCGGCGTACAGGCGATCAAGGCTTCGGCTGATCCGCGCATTACGATGACGATTTCGTGGAATAGCGGATTGCTGCCGACGCCAAATCCTGGCATGGAAAATGTCAGCAAAGAAGCGTTAGCAAAATTGCATGCACCCATCGCGTACTTCAACGGCGATCCCAGCGACATCGCTCATAAAAATGGCAAAGACGATTTTGAGCGCGTGAATAATTTGCCTGTGCTGTTTGCGTGGCGGCAAGGTGTCGGGCATTCCGGTACGTACCGCAAAGCGAACGGCGGCGAATTCGGCAAGGTCGCCGTCGCGTATTTGAACTGGCGCATGAAGGGCGATAAGAACGCTGCAAAAATGTTCGTTGGCAAAGATTGTGGATTGTGCAGCGATAAAAATTGGCACGTCTTCAAAAAGAAGATTGATTAATCGAAAACAGAAATATTTCCGCATCCGCGAAGGGCAGCAGTTGCAATACCGCGCCGAGCTTTTCAATGTTAGGGCTTCACAGTGGTTCACTGCCAGCATCAACTAAAGTAGGTAAACACAACCCGCATGACTTCTACACAGTTTACAGATCAATTGTGGTTTCGTTTGGCGACTCCGCTCCCCGCGTTGGTTTTCGGGGTGCTAGTCATGCGCCGAAATGATGTGCCTTTTGCAATCTGGGGGCAGAACCTCATCGCTGGATTATTCTTCATGATCGTCTGTGTTAGCCTCTTAAGATTGCCTCCTTTATCTTCCAAACGACTTCAGTGGGGCGTAGCACTGACTGTCATTCTATCGGTCGGTTTGCTGCTGGCCACGTTTGCGGATGCCAGATTGAATGGGGTTCACCGTTGGGTGGTGGTGGGGTCGCTGCGCATCCACGCTGGTGCGGTCTGTCTGCCAGCCTTGATTCTTACGTTGGGTGAAATCCTGAACCATCCTGAGTGGAAATTAGCGGGGTGGTTTGCGGCACTGCCGGGGGTAGGTGTGGCGGGCTTGCTATTGTTACAACCCGACGCCGCTCAGGCGTCTGCGTTTGCGGGCGCACTAATCGTCTTACTTGTCTCTTGCCGCCAAACGCTCCGGGTGAGTTGGGTCGCCGCGCTGCTTATCGCTGTCTGCGCAGTTTGGTCATGGATGCGTCCTGACCCGCTTTTGCCTGTACCCCATGTCGAGGGCATCGTCGGGCTAGCGGCGCAGAACGGGCGGCTTTGGCTGTTGGCATCACTCGCCTCCCTAGCACTACTGCCTTGTCCGTTTCTCCTTGATTGGGGAAGAGTAGGGCGTACATCACCCACATCTCTGGCGTTAGGGCTTTACTTTGCTCTCAATGTGATTGCGCCCTGCTTGGGTTCATTTCCCGTGCCGCTGCTTGGATTTGGTCTGTCACCTATCGCTGGTTACTTTGTCGCGTTAACTTGGCTCCTGTCTCCTAAGCCAGGTGCCAAACTATCCTGATGTTAGCCCCGGCATTTACTTACATGTTAAATCTTTGAAAAGAGGGGCAAGTGAGCGGATAGAAATTCAGAAAACTGACAGCTTGCGTGATGACAAACAAAGGTTGTGTTCATCAAATCTGCTGTTGCGCTTCGTCCGTAATGATTGCTGTGAACACAAGAACTCTTTTTTTCAGTCAGCGTACATGAGGCGAAAAAATGCCGAAAAAATCGCTTTCCAGTTTAGTAGCGAGTTTGTTATGAAAAAAGCCCTGTTGGTTTTACTCATCGTATCGTTTTGCGTTGCGTCGTTCGCGCAAACGGAGCGCATCTCAAAACCTGGCGTCTACAGCGGCTATGCCAAACCAGTCGCGGACGGGTCGCAGCGGTTTTCGCAATACGTCGCTGTGCGTGATGGCGTGAAGCTCGCCGTTGATTTCTATCGTCCGACGCTGAAAGGTCAACTCGTCACTACGCCGTTTCCCGTTATCTGGCAATTCACGCCGTATCGCCGTGCGCTTTATGACAACGCAGGCAATGTCATTTCACGGCAAGCCGATACGCTGCTTGAGTTGACGAAGTACGGCTACGTGATTGCGGTCGCTGACGTGCGTGGCAAAGGCGCTTCGTTCGGCTTTCGCAAGTCCATGCACGGTCGGCAGGAAGTGGAAGATTCTTACGACCTGACCGAATGGTTCGCCGCGCAATCGTGGTCTTCCGGCAAAGTTGGAATGTTCGGCGGTTCCTACAACGGCGGCACAGTCGCGGGCGCAGTCACGGCTGCTCCGCCGCACCTGAAAGCTGTTTTCTTTGGCATCACCGATTTCAATATGTACAACGGCTGGGTGCGCGGCGGCATTATGCGTTACTCCGTTGGCGCGGATATTTTTGTCGTGCTGGAAGACGTAGACGAAGCCGGCAACGCGCAATATGTAGCGGACGGACGCTTGCGCCTTTCGTTACGCGCTACGCATCAACCGCCCTACAATTTTCTCAACCTGCCGTGGCATCGCAATTACAAAATTGACGAACACAAACTCACGCCTGACAAACCCGTAAAAGTAGCGGTAGATTTAATGCCGACCGTGACGATTTTCAAAAAAGGACATCGTATTCGTTTGGCGCTGACGGGTTCGCAGGGACGCACGAATCATCGGCGAGCTTCTGTCGCACCGACGCTCAATGTGCTGCGCGATGCGATACATGTTTCTTATCTTTCGTTGCCGATCACAAAGCAGTAAGCTATTGTTTGGCGAGAAAATCGAAAGTGAAAATTGATGAAAGTTATTCTTTTCGGTACAAGCGGTACAGCAGGAAGTGGCGTCCTGAAAACTTGCCTGGCTGATCCAATGGTGAATGAAGTTCGTACGATCACGCGTCGTCCGCTTGCCATCTCAAATCCGAAATTGCGTGAATTCCTGCACGATGATTATGTTGTGTACAAGGCGGTCGCGGGACCCTTTACCGGAGTTGATACTTGTTTTTTCTGTCTTGGAATTTCGGTGTCGCTGGTTTCGGGAGAACTTGAATATCGTCGCATTACGCACGATTTTGCGCTGGCTGCGGTGCAAATGTTAAGGCATCAAAGTCCTGACGCAGCATTTCATTACCTGAGCGGTCAGGGAACGGGATTGAAAAGTCGCTTCATTTGGGCGCGGGTGAAAGCCGAAACAGAACGCGACCTGCAAGCGGTTACGAACGTAGTTTGTTGGCGGCCAGCCTACATTGACGGAAATTTATCGCCGAGTACGCCGCTGAGAAATCGTGTCCTGCAACCAGTTTTCAGATTACTAAAACCGCTCCGCAAAATTTACGTTCATAGTGAAGATATAGGCAGGGCGATGGTGCAGGCGACCAGGGAAAATATTCGCGGTCGCGTCATTGAGAATCCAGAGATTCGTGCGCTGGCTGATCGTAGCAAAACTTTATGAAACAACGGCGACCAAAAAAAATTCAACTCACATTTATCAGCCTTGCGGTTGCGCTTGCGGCGATCACGAATTCGACTTCAGGATTTCAAAATTCGTCGAACTCATTTAGTAAATTCTGGATTGAAGCAGGTGCCGGCGGAACGCTGCCTGCCGAAATGAATTTTGAAAATTCTTACGGCAAAGTTGGAATTTTGAATACTGGCGGCCCAATTGAAATGAAAGGGCATCCATTTTTTGAGCCGCTCGGACTCAACCCGCGTGGCTGTGTGACTTGTCATCAGCCTGCCAGCGGTATGAGCGTTTCCGTCGTGGCGTTGCGTGAACGTTGGCGTGTGACCAAAGGCGAAGACCCGATTTTTGCTCCGGTGGACGGATCGAACAATCCCAAACTTAATCAGTCCTTAGAGAGTTCACATTCCTTGTTGCTCAATCGCGGCTTGTTTCGCGTCGGGCTGCAATGGCCCCCCAAAGATCATGCGGAAAAAATTATTAAGTCGGAGTTCACCATCGAAGTTGTGCGCGATCCAACCGGCGTGAATCTGGATGACACTTACGGCTTAAAAGGGGTGAATCCGACGGTCTCAGTATTTCGTCGCCCGCGTCCGTTGGCAAATATGAAATATGTCATGTCGCCGGACGATACTTTCAATATCAAGACAGGGACGTTGATGGAAACTGACCCGGAAACGGGCAAGCCGGCGAGTATGAATATGATGGCGGACGCACGACATCTGACCTTGAGACAGCAGGCGTTCGGCGCCTACAAAGACCATCAGGAAGGGCGGCAGGGGCAACTGGGCAGAGATGAGTTGCAAAAGATCGTTGATTTTGAGAACCAGATTTATGTCGCGCAAAGCCATGACAAATGGGGCGGCAGTCTGGTTGAACCCGGCGGGCCAATTGGATTGGGCACACTGGCGCTGGCGAATGGGAAAATTCATGTCCTCGCCAACAACAACCGTGATCCGATTTTTCGCCTGTTCGATAGTTGGGAAAAAACCGACGCAATGCCGAAAGAATTAACCGACACGCAACGCGAATTTCGCGCTTCGGTGGCGCGTGGCAACGATGTGTTTATGTTCCG
>JAYSTY010000123.1:0-3764 GCA_043719385.1 Blastocatellia bacterium
GCCGCCTTCAAAATCCAGCAGTTTCATTGGGATGTGTCCCTGATCGTGATACATGCACACGATGGCGTCGTAGGCTTTGCCTTTGACGGTTTGGAAAAAAATTGTATCGGGCGGGAACGGGCCGTTGGCGTCTATGCCTTCGGCGCGGGCGAGGGCTACGGCGGGCTTGATAAATTCAATGTCTTCGGAGCCGAATGAACCGTTTTCTCCGGCGTGGGGATTCAATCCGGCGACGGCAATTTTATTGCGTGGGCGTAATTTCGCTACGGTGGTATGCGTCAAGCGAATGATGTCCAATACCTTCTGCGTAGTCACTTCATCCAGCGCACGCCGTAATGAAATATGCGTCGAGACATGCGTCACGATCAGCCGCTCCGAGACCAGCATCATCGTATAATTTTCTTCACCGCATAATTCGGCGATGTATTCGGTATGCCCTGAAAAATTTGGCGCGGTCAATCGTGTAGCTTCTTTGTTGATTGGCAGCGTGACGACGGCAGAAACTTTTTTTGCCAGTGCCAGTTCGGTTGCACATTTCACATATTGCAAAGCCGCAGCACCAGAGGCCTGTGAAATTTGCCCGATCCGCAAATCATCAGGCGTGAGCAAGCCCAAATCCAATACGTTCATTAAGCCGGATTCGCGTTCGTCAACGGTCTGAATTTTTTTGAGAGCTATGTCGTAATTCAGTTTTTCATTGCAAAGCTGCAGGATGCTGAAATCGCCGACGACAATAAAATCGTGGGGCAATTCAGCTTTGGCAAACGACTGCAAAATAATTTCGGGGCCGACGCCGCTGCTGTCGCCCATGGTGATCGCAATACACATCGTAATCCTTGTGATTATCAATTACTCACGTTACGCAATTTAAGATTTTAGCCCGTGAAACGGGTGTTAGCATAAAGCCCGTGCGTGAGCGCGGGGTGAATTGATAAATTTGATAAAGCTCTCAAAGAGAGCGGCAGCCCTTCAATTGTAATAACTGTCGCCCGTTATCACGGGCTATAAATATTGTGCCACACCTTCCCCGCGCTTACGCACGGGGCTTTATGCTGTCACCATCTTCGATGTTTTAAAATTTATCTGCGTAACATCAGTCAATCAATTAATAAGTTCAGAGTTATCAATAAATCTTCCTCGCCGAATCCACCTGCTTTTGTCACGAGTAAAAGATTTTCATCTTCGCAAATTTCCACGATTGGTACGCCTGTTAAAATTTCTGCGCGTGGGCGAAAAGCTTTCCAATCAAGCTCACTGGCGATTGCCATGAGTGTATCACCTCCGAAGACGACCAGCGTTTTGATCTGTGATTGCGCGAGAATTTTGCTTACTTTGTGGGCAAGATTTTCGGCAGCTCGTGCACAGGAAAATTTTACATTGGTAGTAAGAATCGCGTGACCCGTCTCTGTAATTTTTTGGCACGATTGCTGCACGGCTTTGTCTGTTTGGAAATCAATCATCGGCATTCCGTGTTGTGTGGCGCAGGCAATTTGTCGCAAAGAATTTTCGTGCAGGCTACCGTTCACAATCAACATCGGCGCAGACAAAACAGGAGTTGGTACAGGCGAAGATTTGAAGTCTAAAACTTCTGGCAAAAATTCCGCCCAGCCTGCCGAGCCTGCTAATAATTTTATTAATTTCTTTCCCTGCAACCAGCGAGCGTGAGCAAGTAAATCATCATCATTTGCGGCGTCCATTACATAAATTGCTGGGGTGGCATTTTCGCCGTTCTCCGCTACAAAAAGCTTAACTGGCACTTTTGTTTGGCGGGCAATCATTGACGGTATCTCCGCGTCGTTAATTGGGTTCAGTAAATCTTCGGCAAAAGAACTTTGACTGATCGGAACGCCTGCGACAAGCTGCGATCCGCGTTCAGTCGTGCGGTTCAGCTTTGGATAGGCAGGCGCAAAAAATAATGCCTGCTCGTTGGTCGCAGCTAAGAGTGCCGCCAATTCGCTGCCAATATTGCCGCGCAAAGTCGAATCTGTTTTTTTATAAAAATGTGGAATGCCGAGCGCTACACCTTGCTGCGCAACCTTGAAAACACGGGCGTGGGCTTCGTCTGGCGCAACATGCCGCGAATTGGTGTTCACGACTAACACCTGACAATCTTCAGCAAAAGTTGTGAGGGGAATTTCGTGGTGGATGCTAACGATGGTGGAAATGCCGTGCCGTGCGAATTGGACGCCCGTGTCATTCGCTCCGGTGAGATCATCGGCAATGATAAGCAGACGTGGGGGCATTGGGGTGAGATTGATGAAGAACCCAGCCCGGGTACTGTCCCCGGAACGGTGTCCGATACAGTACCCGGAGCCGTAGCGACGGGGTCTTGGTTTACTGCGAACTATCTTACTTCGACAACTCTTCCCATTCGGTATGAACAAATTCACCCGCAGGTTTATCCG
Organism: Blastocatellia bacterium; assembly: GCA_043719385.1. Classification (GTDB taxonomy): domain Bacteria; phylum Acidobacteriota; class Blastocatellia; order RBC074; family RBC074; genus JAFDVL01. Next base: position 2,406 of record JAYSTY010000123.1, read on the forward strand.
TTCGTTCATACGTGTGCGAGCCAAAGAAATCGCGTTGCGCCTGGGTTAAGTTTTGTGGCAGATTTGCGGTGCGATAAGAATCGAAATACGCCAGGCTCGCGCTCATCGCTGGAATTGCAATCCCTAATGTTTGCGCCGTCGTCACAGCCTGGCGCCAGCGTGGTTGCACTTCCATTACCCAGGCTTTGAAATCGGGATCAAGCAATAAATTGGGTAAGTCCGCGCGGCGTTGATAGGCCTGTTTGATCTTGTCGAGGAATTGCGCACGGATGATGCAACCACCTTTCCAGATGCGCGAAATCTCCCCCATATTCAAATTCCAGCCTTCGACGGCGGCCTGAGCACGAATCAAATTCATGCCTTGTGCATACGAACAAATTTTGCTGGCGTACAAGGCATCGTGGACAGCATCAATCAGGGCTTGTTTGTCGCCTGTAAATTGCGCGTCGGCGGGGCCGGAAATTTCTTTGCTCGCGGCCACGCGTTCATCTTTCATCGAAGACAAAATGCGCGAATCAACGGCGGCGTTAATTGTCGGGATGACGACGCCTAATTCGAGCGCGACCTGCGAAGTCCATTTACCGGTGCCTTTTTGTCCGGCTTTGTCGAGGATTAAATCAACCAGCGCCTGGCCGGTTTCGGGGTCTTTGACTTTGAAAATTTTCGCGGTGATTTCGATGAGGAACGAATCCAGCATGCCGGTATTCCAGGCACTGAAAATCTGGTGCAATTCATCAGCTTGCAAGCCTAACGCCGAGCGCAAAATATCATACGATTCCGCGATCAATTGCATGTCGCCGTACTCAATTCCGTTGTGTACCATCTTGACGAAATGGCCTGCGCCATCGGTGCCGATGTATGTTACGCACGGCCCGTCATCAACCTTCGCCGCGATAGCTTCCCAGATGGGTTTGATTTCGTTGTACGCCGATTCGTCGCCGCCGGGCATCAGCGAAGGCCCCCACAACGCGCCTGATTCGCCGCCTGACACGCCGGAGCCGATGTAGCGAAAGCCCGCCGCTATTAAATCTTTTTCGCGGCGCTGTGTATCGCGGAAAAATGAATTGCCGCCGTCAATGATGATGTCGTTGGGTGACAGCAACGGCTTCAGTTGATTGATGACCGCATCCACCGGATCGCCTGCTTTGACGAGCAGGATAATTTTACGCGGTGTTTCGAGCGAGGCGACAAAATCCTGTAACGAATATGTGCCGATTACTTTATCAGAGTCCTGGAAAGATTCAGCGCGTTTGAGAAATTTGTCTACTTTGGTAGTGTCACGATTAAAGACGGCAATCGGAAAGCCGTTGCGCGCAATATTGAGCGCGAGATTTTCGCCCATCACGGCGAGGCCGATCA
>JAYSTY010000124.1:0-3764 GCA_043719385.1 Blastocatellia bacterium
GCCAGTCGAAACAAAAGCTGAACCCGCACCCGTCACACCTGAAAAAACAACTGTTGCAGCGGAAAATGCCAAACCCGAAACTCCGGTTCCAACTGACACTGTCACGCCGTCTGTGACTGCTGCAACTAATCCAAAAGCTGATAATACTATTGCCGAGAAAAAGCCTGAGCCAGCGCCAGTCATAACTCCCGCAGCGAAGGTCGAACCTCCCATCGAATTGCCGGAAATTCATCCGATTACGCTGGCTCTGGTAACTGAAGAAATGGCGCAGTTAGAGATTCCGTTTGCGCTCCAGGCTGCTGCAGAAGATGCTGTGCCGCCGCCTGTGATTACTGTTGCCGCGCCGGTTGTGGCGGAAGTCGTTAAGCCTGCGGAAGAAAATAAAGTTGCTGTAACCTCATCGCCTGAAGCCGAAGAAAATAAGCCACTGGAACCCGCGAAAAATGTAGGCGAAGAAAATAAGCCGAGCGAAACAAACAAACCTGCCGCTGAAGAAACGGTGGCTACAGAAAAACCAGTTTCGCTCACACCGGAAATTGTCCTGCCAAAACCGCCGGTCGTCCCGTATCTCCTGCTTCCGGCACTTGAGGACGCTGCCGTGAATTTGGTGGCGCTGGATTCGATGCTGCCGGAATTTGAGGATGTAAGTCCGGTTGAAATTGCACCGCCCAAAACAGAAGTAGTCACAAAAGCTGCGCCAGTTTCTGGGCCGGAAACCGCAATAGAAACCGAAGCTAAAAAGCCCGTCTTAAAAACGAAACGGGAATTATCTGATGCAAGAGTGGCGGAACTTGAAAGAGCGATAGAATCATCCACTGCTGCGCCTGGCGGCAAAAAGGGCGATTTGGGAACAGCGGTTGAGGCTTCTGCCAGTGGTCATGTTGAAGGTGATGCGCCAGTCAGGATTCCAGTCAAAGCGCTGGCGGTTGAGTTACCTGCGGGCGATAGCGGTCACGCAGAAAATGGCGTCAAACAAGGTGGAATAACCCGCGAGAATCAGACGGAAGCTTTGCCCTTAGAAATTGAAAAACGCGCCAGTGCTTTAGGGGAATCGTCCGGCAAATTAAGCGTTGGTGCAGCGTTGGAAATCGAAGCCCCCGAAAAACCAGGCGGGGCAGGGCGCAAAGGATTGAAAGATAGCGAAGAAACGCAACCCGCCACCGAACCGGATAAAGCAAAATCCGTTCGCCCCCGCCGCGTCAAAGAAAATTAGTATAAATGTGGCATAAACTTTTAGTTTGTGCCGTTCCCCTTACTAAAAACTCATCGAAGGCTTCCACGCTAAAGCGCAAACTCTGAACGCCCGTTTTCATCGAAAGTTTGCGCTTACCACGCAGCACAAACTAAAAGTTTATGCCACGAAAAATCCTGCATGCCAGAAAATTCCATCGTGTGCTTGGCCTCATTTTACTGCTGCCGTTTTTTGGCTGGGCGCTGACCGGGCTGATCTTTTTTCTCAAGCCCGGATATAAAGACGCTTACGAAATGCTGGCGCTGAAGACTTATCCGCTTGAGCAAAAACTTACGCTCGCACCTGATCCGGCATGGCTTGAGATTCGTTATCTGCGTACCGTACTCGGCGAGCATTTGTTAGTGCGAACCAAAACGGGTTGGTCGCAGCTTGATCCAAACACGATGCAGCCACAAGCTCCGCCTGATACCGCCAAAATTAAATTGTTATTGCAGGACGCCTGCGCCGCGCATCCTCAGCGTTATGGAAACATCGTGAGCGTTGAAAATAACACCGCCAAAACAGACACGGGCGTAGAAATTACGCTCGACTGGAATCGGCTGAGCTTGCAACAAAAAGGCAAAGACACAGATCGGATAGATTTGCTCTATCGCATCCATTATTTGCAATGGACAAGCATCAGCAGCATTGATAAACCGCTCGGATTTATTGGGATTGTGTTGGTGATGATTTTGACGATGCTGGGAATACGTTTAGCCTTACAACGAAGCACCAGCAATTAATTTTAGACCTTCGGTTCCTGCTGCGTAGTGCAATGAATGCCGCCACCTCCGGCGGCGATTCCGTCAATATTTATTTGGACAATTTCCCGCTTCGGAAAAAGATTTTGTAACTTCTTTTTAGCAGCGCCATCTGTTTGAGTATCTCCAAATTCCGGTGCAATCACTGCGCCGTTGCAGACATAGAAATTGATATATCCGGCAGCGAAATCATCTGTTTCAAAGCCTTTTCTGACACTGCCTGGAGCCTCAAGCACAATCACTTCTAGCTGACGACCTTCAGCATCTTTTGTCGCCTGCAAAATTTCGAGATGCTTTTTAGTAACAGCGTGATCGAAAGATTTTGGATCAGGATCAAGTCCGGCAACGATTACGCCGGGGCGCACGAATCGGGCATAGAAATCAGTGTGACCATCAGTAATATCTTTACCCTTGATCCCGGGCAGCCAGATGATTTTTTTCAGTCCCAGCAATTCCTTCAGCTCGTCCTCAAATTCGGCTTTCGTGACATCTGGATTGCGATTGGAATTCAGGGTACAGCTTTCGGTAATAATCGCCGTGCCTTCTCCGTCAACCTCAATGCCGCCGCCTTCTAAAACCAATTCCGTAGCGATAGTTTTTGCGCCTGCTTGTTGCGCTACAAAACTAGCAACCTTAGCGTCACGGCTGAATTCTTGCTTTTTGCCCCAACCATTAAAATTAAAATTTATCGCAGCCTTTTTGCCTTGCTCAGTGACGACAAAAACAGCACCTGTATCGCGCATCCAAAGGTCGTCTATTTCAGCAACGATAAGCTCTATGGATGAACCCACAAGCTTACGCGCTAAATCATATTCGCTTTTGCGCACCAGCATCGAAACGGGTTCATAGCGCGCAATTGTTTTTGCAATCGTAGCTAAATTGCGTTGCACTTCTGGCAATAATTTTCTGCCCCAAATATTTTCGCTCGCACCAAAAGCCATCCACGTCCGCGCGTGTGGATCACCTTCGTCGGGCATAAACCATTCGTCTTTGCCGTTAGTAGCTAAGTTTTCTGCGCGCGAGCAGCCTGTCACGATTCCGCCCATTAACATTGAGGTCGCCCGAATAAATTGTCGTCTTGATTTCATCTGATGATTTTAGCGCCTACAGAAAAATTTTGGTTTTGTTTTCTATAGCCCAGTCGTTCACGGCTGGGTAGCGAATCGTGAAAAAAAAATAGAGGGCGCTTCAGCGTCCTTGCAATCAGGCTTAAGCCGCTAACGCAAGCTCGTTCAAACGGGCTATTCTCGCGTTTCTCTCCGTTACCCAGCCGTGAACGACTGGGCTATTAAAAACAGAGCAAACATCTATTTCTAGTCGCCAACGGCGACAAACAAAATAGCCTAGCGAGCATCGCTAGGTCTATGTGGATTTTATGTTCTGACGCTGAAGGCGTCATACAATTTAGTGGTGGTTGCTCGCCTACAGAGAGCGTAGCTTTTGTTTGCGCTTTCCTAGCGATGCTAGGCTTTATTGTTGGTCATCTTCGATAACCAGGGCAAACGCATTATAAATTCAGGAATCAATAGGTTTGAGGTATAAAACTTTGAGTAAGTAGCTTTCATCCAATGCCGCCAGAAACCGCTTTGAGTGAACTCCGCGTGTGTGGGTCTTTTCCTGCTGTAGTAAGTTGTGAGTAATCTTGCGCACCAGCGCCAGATTTTCTGCTGCATTGCCAATCCGGACCCGGCAATCATCTTCCCGAAAGGCGACATCAAGGATCCAGTGCAGCGAGTTTTCAACGCCCCAATGTTTACGGACAGCATTCGCCG
>JAYSTY010000125.1:0-1533 GCA_043719385.1 Blastocatellia bacterium
AAATAGGCGCTGAGGAAGCCGCGATCAAACTGCATCCCTTCGACAAATTCCAGCGTCGTCTCCATCGTTTGCGAGTCCTCGACAGTGATGACGCCGTCCTTGCCGACTTTATCCATTGCCTGGGCGATCATTGCGCCGATGGCTGCATCGCCATTGGCGGAAATCGTGCCGACGTGAACAATTTCTTCACCTGACACAGGTTTGGCTAGTTTCTTGATTGCCAGCAAAGCACGCACAACAGCTTTGTCAATGCCGCGCCGCAGTGCCATTGGATTCGCGCCAGCAGCTACGGTCTTCACACCTTCGCGGAAAATCGCCTGCGCCAGCACAGTCGCGGTAGTCGTGCCATCGCCTGCGACATCAGAAGTTTTTGAGGCGACTTCGCGCACCATTTGCGCACCCATATTTTCCAGCGGGTCCTGCAATTGAATTTCCTGGGCGACGGTCACACCGTCTTTGGTCATGGTGGGTGAGCCGTACTTTTTATCAATCGCCACATTGCGACCTTTGGGGCCAAGCGTAATTTTGACGGTGTCGGCAAGTTGATTGACGCCACGTAAAATTGCGACACGAGATTCTGAACCGTAAATTATTTGTTTTGCCATATATTTTTTCTTTTCAATTTTGCAATAATTCGGAAAATTTCAGGGTGTGTTTTTATGAATTGCCACGAGTTTCAACTCGTGGCAGGCTAAAGCGATTTGCCGCTGAGTTATTTCAAAGAGATGCACTGCAAGTTTCTCACGCTCGAGATTACTCATAATTTTTTCCTTAGATGATTGCGTCCTTGCGCAAACCGAGATTGAGTCTAAACGGAAACTCTCTAGCATTGCGCAATCCAAAAAAAATTTCTGTTCAATATTAGACAATTTGGAAAAGAAAGGCTAGAGGCTGAAATTATAGCGGTTTTTAAGCGAATGAAGAGACTCTTCCTGACCACTGGTCGCTGCCCCCTGACCACTGACCCGAAATTAGCACACGGCAGGACAGGACAATTTTTTGCCAGTGGTCAGGGAGCAGTCTTCAGTGGTCAGTCCTCGGTCTACTCGTTTATTTCGTGCAGTCCTGCCTTACAAATTCCTAAGAAGCTGTTTGAAAACTCCGATCTGCCGCAGCGCGGCAGAAAGATGGTAGCCAGACGTAAGACGTCTGGTCCGCAAGCGGTAAGTTCCGGCGTCCTGAAGGGACGCCAGGACTCTTCGCGTCCCTTCAGGACGCGGATTCTATCTGCCTGCTCCCAGAGGCGGCGACTGTTTGCAACAGCCTTGCCACTGGCTACCATCTGCCTGCGCCTTCAGCGCAAAGAATTTGGAGTTTTCAAACAGCTTCTAAGCAATGGAAGCCAAATAAGCCGTGAGCTTGTGTTCCCTGATAACAAGAAAGTTATCTTCGTTGTTCTCGATCAGGCCCAGATGGCGAAAGCGCTGCATAAACGCACTGATGCGTGGTCGCGTCGTGCCCACCATCTCCGACAATTCCTCATGCGTAATCTTTAACTCGAGGCGGATGCTGCGCGGGTCTTTTTTGCCGAGC
>JAYSTY010000126.1:0-9126 GCA_043719385.1 Blastocatellia bacterium
GTTTCAAAATTATCAGTGCCATCAAGGATTAAATCTACGTCGCGGATTAGCTCTTCGACGTTCGTGTAATTCACATCCAGCACACGGGCATCAACGTTAATCTCAGAATTAATTTTCGCAATGCGATTATTCGCGGCGATGGCTTTGGGTAAGTGCTCAAATACGTCATGCTCCTCGAACATGATCTGGCGTTGCAGATTGGAATCTTCGATAAAATCACGATCAACGATGCGAATATTTTTTACACCCGCACGTGCCAGCATCTCCGCCTGCATTGTGCCAAGTGCGCCACAACCGATAATGATTATTTTTGCACTGCGTAAATTTTCCTGCCCCGTTTTGCCGATGCCGGAAAACAGGATTTGGCGGGAATAGCGGTCGCTGTTGGATTTTGAGTTATCGAGTTCCATCGCAGCAATAAAAAATGCGGACGGTGGATATATCGAAACTACCCACCGTCCGCAAGCGCAAATCGCAAAGTAATTTATTTAATCGTCACAATTAAAATTTCCGTGCCACGCAGCAGTTTGATTTTGTTCGCGCCCTGAATATAAGTCGAGCCAGCACCGGCGGCTGCGCCCAGAATGGCACCGATTGCCGCGCCTTTGCCACCGCCCGCAATGCCGCCGATAACAGCTCCCGCCGCTGCTCCACCGCCTGTACGGATCGTGGTCGTTTTGGTTTTGTCACCACTTTCAATATTGCCTTCGGAGTCTACTTTCTTGGCGGATTGTTCGTCGTAGACTTTGACAATCTGGGCCGCGATGCTGCGGTTTGTCCCGTTCGAGAAATTGATGGTATCGAAAGATAACGACAGTGCCGTTTGGCCTTTGAGTTTGCCGGATTGTTTGACGGCGGCGATGTGTCCGTCAATCGTGGCTTCAGCAAATTTGGACGGTTCAAGGACAACCGCTGTAAATTTGTCGCCGTCTTTGGCGTTCGCAGTGTCAATGTCATCTTTCAAACGAATCTTGATTTCCGTGTCTTTGGCGACGATTGGCGCGACAGGTCGGGCTGGTTCAGCCGCCGCTTTCGCCGGAACTTTTCTGACCGCTTTGCGCCGTGTCGTTCGCTTTTGCGCAAAGGTCGCGGAATCCGCAACTAATCCAACCAGCAACAGCGCCATCAGCACGCTTAGTAATCGAGCAGATAATCTCATAATTCTTTCTCCTAAAATGTTACCGAAAATTAAGTTTGCACGCTCATCTCAATCGCAGGGGTTTTTACTATAGCATGCAGGAAAAAGAATATCTCATCCACGAAGCCACACGAAGGCGCACGAAGAAGAGCGAAACGGCGAAAGGGTGAAACGGCGCGAGAATGACCTGCTCGCCCTGTCGCCCTGTCGCATCTTCGTGCGCCTTCGTGTGGCTTCGTGGAAAAAATCTTAAACTCTATAGTTGCCGGAATTGCGAACATTGGTATTTGCAGTAACGCGTTCATTCTTTATAATGACCAGCTTTGTAACTAAGATAAAAAATATGCTCAAAGAATTTTTTGCACCCAGGAACTTTCTCAACTATTTATTATTTGCGATTCCGGTCGCCGTCTGGCTGGAAATTCGGCACGCCAGCCCCGTCGCGATTTTTATTGCGGCAGCAATAGCCATTATTCCGCTGGCAGGTTTGATGGGCAGGGCGACCGAGCATTTGGCAGAAACTTTGGGGGAGGGAATTGGCGGCCTGCTGAACGCGACATTTGGGAATGCGGCGGAATTGATTATCGCGCTGATGGCCTTACGCGCCGGATTGTTTGATGTGGTCAAAGCTTCGATCACGGGTTCAATCATTGGCAATATTTTGCTGGTGTTGGGCTTGAGCGTCGTGACGGGAGGCTTGAAGCATTCGCGCCAGAAATTTAATCAGACCGCCGCTTCACTGGGTTCTACTTTATTGGTGCTGGCGGCAATTGGGTTGATGATTCCGGCAATTTTTCATATCCTGGTCAAAAATCATCCGAACGTCAAAGAGCAAAACCTGAGCCTCGAAATCGCCGTTGTCCTATTTGTGACTTACGTGCTGAGTTTGATTTTTTCGCTGCGCACACACGCGCATTTGTACGTTGGTGAAACAAATGAAAGCACCGATGACGAAAATGAGGCGCGTGGCACACACGGTTGGAGTCGTGGACAATCTGTGGGCACGCTGGTTGGGGCGACAGTGCTGGTTGCAGTGATGAGCGAATTTCTGGTCGGCGCTGTGGAAGCCGCTGCCAAACAGGTGGGCTTAACCGAAGTTTTTGTCGGCGTGATCCTGGTGGCAATCATCGGCAATGCGGCAGAGCATTCGACGGCGGTGCTGATGGCAATGAAAAATAAGATGGATTTAGCGTTAAATATTGCGATTGGCTCCAGCCTGCAAATCGCCTTGTTTGTCGCGCCCGTGCTGGTTTTTGCCAGCTACGTCATGGCTTCGCGGCCCATGGACTTGCTCTTTACGCCGATGGAGGTTGTCGCGCTCGCAATCTCGGCGGCGGTGGCTGCGCTAATTGTGCAGGACGGTGAATCGAACTGGATGGAAGGCGTGTTATTACTGGCGGTTTATACGATTTTAGGAATTACGTTTTATTTTTTACCGGTCTAATGTGAGTGACCGCCACACCAACTCGCTACCGCTCGTCGTACTGTTTTCCTGCCTCCGCAATAATCTTTTCTTCAAACCCAAAGCCGTTCAGCCAGTGCGTATTGGTTTGCGCGCGCCACCACGACCATTGCCGTTTGGCGTAATGTCGCGTGTCGAGTTTCATCTGCTCGACGGCGCTTTCCAGCGTGCGCTGACCCTGTAAATACTCGACGAAACGTTTGTAGCCGTGCGCCTGAAAAGCTTTGGCATCGGGCGGGATTCCGGCGGCGAGCAAGTCCTGAATTTCTTTGATGAGGCCGCGCTCAATCATCAAATCAGCCCGTTCGTTGATGCGTTGATAGAGTTGTTCACGCGGCGGTTGCAGGACGAAATATTGCAGGCGCTCAGCTTCCGGCGTGGGGATAACCGGGAATTTTTGATGCCACTCCGACAGCGGTGTCCCGGAAGAGAAATAAACTTCAAGGGCGCGGATCACTCTGGAAAAATCTTTCGGCGCTAATTTTTTTGCGAGAATTGGATCAACGCGAGTCAGGATTTTGTGTAGCCGCTCGGCCCCATGCTTTGCCATTATTTTCAGGCAGCGCGGACGCAGCGTCTCGTCAATTTCCGGCTCATCACTAAATTTATTTGTGAGAGCTTTTAAGTAAAAACCTGTGCCGCCCACCAGCAAAGCTCGTTTCCCCCGCGCTTCGATGTTGGCGATTATTGCTCGGGCTTTTTCGGCCCATGCCACTGCCGTGAAATTTTCCGTCGGCTCCGCAATATCAATCAAATGGTGCGGAATGCCACCCTGTTCGGCAAGCGGGACTTTGGCGGTAGCAATATAAATTCCGCGATACACCTGTACCGAATCGCAGTTGATAATTTCGCCGTTGCAGCGTTGCGCCAAAGCAATTCCGAGTTCGCTTTTACCGGAAGCGGTGGGGCCGACTACGGCAATGAGAGGAAGCGTTTTCATTGGGGCAAATGATTCCAGCGATAGATGGCGATGACCAGTAATAAGCCCAGCATTAACAAGGCGCCGATTTGTTGCATCTTAGTCATAAAGATTAATAGTATATGATGTCTTATTCCGGTTCACTATTCACTGTCCGCAATTCACTTTTTATGTTTTCCTCTCGTTTCAAATGGAACCTGGCAACCAATCAACTCGCACGTTTACTCGACGAAAAAAAACGTAATCATGAAACGATTCTCGACCTGACAGAAGCAAATCCAACCCGCGCCGGATTTGATTTTCCGACGGCAGAAATTTTATCCGCCCTGACACAGACGCAGGCGATGAGTTATGAGCCGAATCCACGTGGCTTATTAATTACGCGTCAGGCTATTGCTGATTATTATCAGGAATCCGGGCGCTCAGTTGAACCAGAGAATATTTTTCTGACCGCCAGCACCAGCGAAGCTTATTCATGGTTATTCAAGTTGTTGACCGACCAGGGCGATGAAATTTTAGTTCCGCAACCGAGCTATCCGCTGTTTGATTTTCTGGCTTCATTGGAAGGCGTCAGGCTGATTCCTTATGACCTGAATTATTTTCACGAATTTGGCTGGCGCATAGATTTTGATGCGCTGGAAAAAAATCTTACGCCGCGAACACGCGCTATTATCATCGTCAATCCGAATAATCCAACGGGGTCTTATTTGCAGCAAAAAGAATTCAGGACGCTCGAAGCGCTTTGTCTGAAAAATGATCTGGCGCTGATTGTGGACGAAGTGTTTACGGATTATGCGCTGCTTGCTGATTCAGGACGCTGCACGAATTTTACCTCGGCCTCGGCTTTGACTTTTGTGCTGAATGGGTTTTCCAAATTGTTAGCTTTGCCGCAAATGAAACTCGGCTGGATCGTTATTCACGGCGCAGAGCATTTGCGCCGTGAGGCTGAGTCACGCCTGGAACTGATCGCTGATACGTTTTTGTCAGTGAATACTCCGGTGCAACTGGCGGCTCCGCTCTGGCTCCGGCAGCGCCAGCAAATCCAGACGCAAATTCTGGCGCGTGTCCAAACCAATCTGGCCTTTCTTGCGCAAGCCACGCAGGATTCCCCCATTCGTTTATTGAAAGTGGAAGGTGGCTGGAGCGCGATTTTGGAAGTCCCAAAAATTTGTTCTGAAGAAGAGTTGATCCTGCAACTTTTAGCCGAAGACAATGTCCTCGTGCAGCCCGGCTATTTCTTCGATTTTCAAACTGAGGCCTTTATCGTGCTGAGCCTGTTGCCACAACCTGAGATTTTTTGCGCCGCAGTCAGCCACATCTTTGCCAGCCTTGAAAATTGAATATTTGGATAGCGGATGCGGCCTGTGAAGCGCTACTCGGTACAGTCCGACGAGCGGTAGCGAGTTGGTCGGCGGTGGGGCGGGAACCAGCGCGCTACCGCAACGACAGCAGGGTCAAATTGCTGTCGGCATCGAAAGAGTCATCAGAATTTTCGGGATCGTGGCTTTTTGGCTTTTCGATTTCGAGCGGGAAACTGCCGTGTGGAATAACAATGCCGGGCGCAGGCAAATAGCGATTGGCGAGCAATTCCAGGTCGTAGCCTTCGCGGCGGACGCGGCTGTCAAGATAAAGCAAAATGAAGCCAAGCATCACGACTGGCATCAGCATGATTTCTGTCGCCTGCGAAAAAGTGTTGCTGAGAATCGTATACCACAGCGGTTGTTGCGCACTGAACATCCCGACTTCGACGCCATTCAATTCCGCATAAAGAAAGAGCGGAATCAGCAGCAGCAGCAGCACCGACCACGAAATATAAAGGTAAAAAAAGAGCAGGGCGATGGGCGGCAGAAAATCTTTTTTCTTAAACTCGCTGCCGCATAATGCAAAGCTCCGGCTCATGGCGCTCGAAACATTTTTACTCTCGACGGTAATGATTTGCGGAATGAAGAGCGCGCGTTTGATGCTCATTGACGCTAGAATTGCCAGGACACAAATTGCAGTTACGCCGAAAATAATATGACAGGACACCTGCACCCAAATCGGTAAACTGGTCAGCAACCAAACGACGCTTAAAAGGTAAATCCCACCCCCAATAATCAAAATAAAATAAAGCACAATCAACAGCAGAATCGCCATCACGCCCGCGAAAAAAGCGGAGCCGGTCAAACGCCAGAAATTCATTTTGGTCTGTTGATAAATCGGGCGGACTTTAAGCGGCGACCCGTCCATAAAATGCTGCACTAATTCGCGCGCCGTGCCGCCCAGCAGCAGCAAAAAAACAGCTTTGCCCAAAATATAAAATCCGAAGCCACCCAAAATTAGCAGTACCGAAAAAGCAATCCGCGCATCGCCTTTATCCGTAGCGAAATTTCGCACACCCAGGGAAATTGCCATGGTGCCAAGAAAAGAAAAAATGACGGGCAGGATGGCAATCCGCATTAACGGAATCCAGTGCTGGCGATACAGCCGCACAATGCGATCCAGTAAATCACCGGTGGACAGGGGAGCGAGGGCTAAAGTGTCGATTTCATTTGTCGGCATAAACAGGCGCGATGGTAAGCGATTCCGGCGCAAGACGCTATAGCGCGTGGTTCGTAAACTGGCAGCAGACTCAGCGATTTCTGCTCAATACGCAACCTTTTCTTTTCTACCTCTGGCGCTTTCTAACAGCTTAAGCAACAGTAGTTTATAATTAAAATATTAAGAATTTACTTGAAAAGATTTGCAGATCAGGATAGAACTATAAATATCAATAAGCTAATACGCTCTTTTTTCGTCTTTGGCAGCCTCGCATAAATCTTTTGGTCTTCATGCGAGGCCGCTTAATTTTGACAGAAACTACTTATGAAGAGGGATTATGAAAATAACTAAAATTACTATGCTTGGATTGTCACTGATGACGCTTTTGAGTGTGAGCGTCTTCGCTGACAAAAAAGAAGAAGTCGAACGCGCTAAAAAAGCGGCCACGGCTTTTAAAGAAATTATGGATGCGCCGGATCAGGCTGTGCCACAGGAATTACTTGATCGCGCCTATTGCGTGGCGGTGTTTCCGTCCGTCAAAAAAGGCGGGTTTGTCGTGGGCGGACAATTCGGCAGAGGGTTGGTGAGTTGTCGTCGCCCCGGCGGTTGGAGTGCGCCAGCTTACTTCACGATTGGCGGCGGCAGCTTCGGTTTGCAAATAGGCGCTCAGGCGGTAGACCTGGTGTTACTGGTGATGAATGAAGACGGGGTGAACGGCCTCCTGAAAAGTAAATTTGAAATCGGCGCCGGAGCGGCGGCAGCGGCAGGCCCCGTCGGACGCAATGCTTCGGCTTCAACGGATGCCACGCTCAACGCGCAAATTCTTTCTTACTCGCGCAGCAAAGGATTGTTCGCTGGCCTCGAACTAAAAGGCTCCGTCATCAAAGAAGATCAGGATGCGAATAAAGACGCTTATGGCAAAGCGGTTTCCGCCCGTGATTTGCTTGAAACCGGCAAAGTAAAGGCCGCGCCAGACGTGCGGATTTTCTCTGCTACGCTGGCTAAATTCTCGGCGAAGCGTTCGGTCAGCGCACCGAAAGCAAAAGCCGCGAAGAAAAAGTAAGCACCGATAATGCAGATAACGAAGTTGGAAGCGTAAGAAGCTGTTTGAAACTCCAGGATTCTGTGCGCTGAAGGCGCAGCAGGATGGTAGCCAGTGGCAAGACCGTTGCAAACGGTCGCTGCCTCTGGTTACGAGCCATCCATGATTCGCGTCCTGAAGGGACGCAAGGATTCTGTGCGCCCCTTCAGGGCGCGTGAGCGTGCTCCAGACGTATTACGTCTGGCTACCATCTTGCTGCCGCGTTGCGGCGGCCAGGAGTTTCCAAACAGCTTCTAAGTAATTTGGCTTGCGCTTCCGGTTTTTTAAGTACTACCGGAGAAGTTATGAAATCAGCTCCTGTCAATTGTTGCATCGTATTTTTTTTGAGTTTGTTCTTCGTCAGCAATACGTGGTCACAGCCGCCGCGTAAGTATCAGAAAATCCATTCCAAAAGGCTCGTGGTGGAAAATAAAAACCAGGATAAGCATGTCTTGTTTGAGCGTTCTGAAAATGCGGCGACAATCATCCGCGAAATGATGGATGCGCCTGATCGCGGCATCCCCCAATCCATCCTTGACCGGGCGGTGTGTGTGGCGGTGTTTCCGTCCGTGAAAAAAGGCGGCTTTGGCATCGGTGGTCAATGGGGGCGAGGTGTGGCCAGTTGCCGTTTTGAAAATAAAGGCTGGAGTACGCCAGCGTTTTTGAATCTGAGTGGCGGCAGTTTTGGCTTTCAAATCGGGGCCGAAGTGGCTGATGTGGTACTAATTATCAATAGTCGTTCAGGGATGAACTCAATCTTGAAAAGCAAACTGGGAATTGGCGCCGGAGCCGAAGCGACCGCCGGAATTTTTGGACGCGGGGCAGGGGTTGGCACTGATGCGATGCTTGGTTCAGGTATTTTTTCATATTCGCGCAGTCGCGGATTATTCGCCGGTCTGGAATTGAAAGGGGCGATGCTCACCGAAGATAAAAAAGCGAACGAAATCATGTATGGTCGTCGGCATACGCATGAAATGTTGTCCAGCGAAAAAATAGCTAACGATCCGCTGGTCAGAACTTATCCGCAGGCGCTCTTTGAGGTTTCCCCCATGAAGGCGATTTATGTTAGAGTTCGAGAGGTCAAGAAATAGTCCGCTACCCCTTAGCGCCCCCTTCAAAATATGTGGGAGTAAGTATGCTCAAGCCCGGTATAAAGTGCGCCGTCGCCCTCGTGATTTTTTCCCTGCCGCTGCTGGCTGCAAATGCGCGGAAAGAAAATTATTCACCCGTGAGAAAAGGTAAAAAGGGAATTCTCGCAGCGGAAGAAAAACCTGTTCGCCCGTCGAAATCCAATCTAAAAACCGCGAAACAGAAAGCTGCCGCAGAAGAGCTTCGGCTCAGCGCCAGCGACAACAAAAAACTCGCGGCTTTAAATCCCAAAGCAAAGCAGAAAATGAAAGCCGCACTTGATGATATGCGTGAGGCAGGACTGTGTCCGATGATTACCAGCAGCTATCGCTCCAATGCCGAGCAGCGCGAAATCTATCATTGTGCGCATCGTCATCAATGCAAAGTGAAGCGGGGAATTTTTAGTGCGCGGAAGCCGGGTACGTCATTGCACGAAGCCGGGCTGGCAGTGGATTTTGCCGATGTTGCCAATGGTAAAAAACGTCACCGTCAACTGACGCGTGATGGGCAAAAAATGGTAAAGATTATGCAGCGGCACGGCTTCAAATGGCGCTATGGCTTAAAAGACCCCGCCCATTTTGAACTGGAGCCGAGCGCCGCCGGATTTCGCAGTGAACAAGCTGCAATCAGAGTTGCGCAAATTAAAGAATTACAGCAGCAGCGATTGCACAGATTAGCCCTTCGCAAAGCAAAACACACATCACGCCATCATCGTCGTCACCGCTAAAAAAAGGCACACGTAACCAGATTGGAAACAAGTTACGTGTGCTTTACAAAGTACCAGGAGGAGATGAAGAGCGAAGGGGAAAATTAAAGGTCTTCTGCCCAGGCAGAAAGGTGCGAGTTGTTTAAGCTGGAAGAGGCGGTGCTGTAAGAAG
>JAYSTY010000127.1:0-9119 GCA_043719385.1 Blastocatellia bacterium
AACGAGCAGAGGAATAAAGCAAGTAGGGTAAAACCCAACAAAGGGACGAAAAGTCTCACGGACTTTTTCGTAACTGATGTTTATATGATACTTAGTCCCGTTTTAGACTTCTCACTTTTTGACTCCTCAAAGGGGCTGATTTTCGGGAAGCGACAAATCAATTTAAAGAGTTGACAGGACTACACTTCCACAAAATGCTATGAAACTTTTCACCCGTTAGTTGGGTTTTACCCCGTATTGCAAGCCGAGGTCTTTGGGACAGACGCGGATAATCGCCTGGCGCAGGAAACGACCATATTCCTCAAGCAGGAAATTAAATTGCGTTTCGATTGTGTACGCGGGTAAACGTTACGATAAAATGATTCCCTGCGCGAGGAAAAAAAGCGCAATTGCACGCGCTTTTCGCAGGCAGGATGTCTGCGTACCGAGGGTCGCGCTCCCAGAGGAGGCTTGTCAAGCTTCGCAATCCTCTCTATATTCCTCTGCATGTCAGAAGAGATTTCCCTTCCCGATTATGGCGCATTTGCGCGACTGCTGTATGGCACGTGCATCATTTCTGATCCCTGGATTGCCGGCAAAGAACGCTTTCGCTTACAGGGCGTAACGCTCACCAGACAACAGGCCGCTGACCTCAACCAGGCCGCCGAAAATATTGGGTTTATCTATCACGAAGTTACACAAATTGTCCTGGCTCACCCTGAGTTGCTGGATGAATTTTACGAACTTACACCGTTTCAAAAAGCGATGTGGTTGCAATCTGAAGGCCGCTGGCATGGCATTGCACGCGTTGATTTATTTCTCTGTACGGACGGACAAATCAGAAGCTGTGAAATGAATTCCGACACACCATCCGGCGAAGCCGAAGCCGTGCTGCTCAATGAATTGCTGCATCCGTATCACCCTCACACGAGCAATCCAAATGCAGATTTTGCTGAGCACTTCTGGCAACTGCTGGTCAGAAGTCACACGGCAACGCGGGGACCAGGTGACGCCGCGCAGCTAAAATCGGTGGCGCTTATTTACCCGACAGATTTGCCCGAAGATTTGAGCATGATTGCGATTTATCGCCAATGGTTGGAGGCGCGTGGCTGTGCGGTCATTATCGGTTCGCCTTATAACATCAGCCGTGATGCCGCCGGCGAGGTGACAGTCTTAGGGCAAAAAATTGAGCTGATTATTCGTCATTACAAAACTGACTGGTGGGGCGAACGGGAAAGTATCTGGACGAATCAACAATACTTTCTTGATGCTGAACCGTTGTCGCGTGAATTGCTGCCATTGTTACAAGCCGAATATGAAGGGCGCGTCACCATCGTCAATCCATTCGGTTCAGTGCTGACCCAAAATAAAATTTCCATGGCGTTGATGTGGGAACGACAGGAATTATTTTCTCCGCAGGCGCAGGACTGGATTCAGCAATACATTCCTGAAACACGCCGGATAGTGTCACTTGAACCTGAAAAACTCAGGCGCGAGGAATGGGTTTTGAAATCGGTTTATGGCTGCGAAGGCGATTCTGTCATTGTTGGTGCATTTTCCAAGCCCGGCGATTGGCAATTGGCGCTGACAACTCTTATTCCAAAGCAGTGGATTGCCCAAAAGTTCTTTGCTGTCGAGCCTTTAGACGGGCTTTTACCGAATTACGGCGTGTACCTGATTGGCGGTGAAGCCGCCGCCTTTTATACCCGCTTATCGGTCAAAAGTACTGATTACACAGCCGTCTCAGCCCCCACGTTTATCAATGACTAAACCTGAAAAATCAGCCCCTGCTAATTTTTTGTTTGACTCGCAACCTTGTTTTATCGGATGATCAGGATGCGTAAACGATAGAAACAATGAACTTTAACTGTTCTCACAGATGCTTCACCTGTTTTCAGCTAAAGTTTATCAGTCAACCTTAAACCTCAATCAGTCATAACTGGCTGGTTAAATTTCAAAATCGTGGCTTAATTCACCCCTCTCGTAGTGAGAGCCTCAACCGAAAAGCGCAAGCCTCGTTTTCTGTAAATTCAGCTTGATTTGAAGACATGACATTGCCCTGTCAATAAACACATTTGGTTTTTTATGGCGTTTGATGACTGAAGAATCGCACCGCATTAATACCTGTTTCTGCTTCAGTCCTGATTTTTGCAAAGGTCAATTTATGAACAACTCCCGCTCCTCGCTGCAATCCCGCTTACCTCTTATCCTGATCAGCCTCGTTATTATTTTAGGATTTATTGGCATCGCTTCCGAACCGGTTTTCTTCGCGCACGCCCATCGGAGCGAAGCGGTTCCATCTCATAATTTTGCTACGGTTAATTCAGGCTGGGCTGCCTCGGCGATCATGCAGGCGAACAATTGTAATGTCTTCGGCTTCACTTACAATAAAGGTTTTGCGCCTGAACCATCCACCCAGGATCGTCCGATTTCGGTGGTTACTGGCGACTTCAACCAGGACGGCAAACTTGATTTGATTGCTGCCAACCTTTTTGCCAACAGTATTTCTGTGCTAATCGGGGACGGCGCAGGTGGATTCAGCATGCCCACCAATCTTCCCGTCGTCAGCGATGGAAAAGGGTTTCCGAACGCTCTGGCAGTCGGCGATTTTAATGGCGACGGAAAGCTTGATCTGGCGATAGCAGTTCTCTTCAATCCTGGCCGGGTCATTGTGATGAATGGCGATGGCATGGGGAATTTTGCAGTCGCGGGAATTTTTGATGCGGGAATAAACACGACGGCGGTAACCGTGGGAGATTTCAATGGCGACAATAAACCTGACATCGCGGTTGCCAATAAAGGCGAAGGCGCAAGTCTGGGTGATGTTTCAGTTTTGCTCAATGATGGATCAGGCGGGTTCGGCACGGCGACAAATTTTACCGCCGGAACCTATCCTGTCGCGCTCATCACCGGAGATTTTACCGGCGATAACAAAAATGATTTAGCCGTCGTCAATTCAGGCACTAACAATATTTCGCTGCTGACCGGGAATGGTGCAGGAAGTTTTAGTCCCGCGACGAATATCAGTGTGGGCAGCGCTCCATCCGGGATTGCGGCTGGATATTTCAATGGTGACACGCGGCTTGATCTGGCGATTACCAATTCATCTGACAACAATATTTCCGTGTTAATCGCCAATGGCATCGGCGGATTCAATAGCGCGGCAAATTACCCGGCGGGAGTCGCTCCGGCGGGAATTATCATGAACGATTTTGATGGGAACGGGAAACCTGATCTGGCGGTGACCAACAGCATTACGAATCAGGCTTCTGTGCTGCTCAATGATGGTTCCGGCGGCTTTGGTGCGCCAGCGGGATTAGGTGTTGGCTCACAACCCTTGTCGCTCGCCTCCGGTGATTTCAATGGCGACACCAAAGCTGATGTGGCAGTTGCCAACAGTGGTTCCAATAATTTGTCAATTCTGCTGGGTAAAGGCAACGGCACATTTGGCGGCACGACTTTCCTGTTGAGTAATCCGCAAGCTGTCGTGATGGCGGATTTCAATGCGGACGGAAAGCCTGACCTCGCTGTCGCTAATTTCGGCGGTGATAAAGTGACGCTGTTTTTGGCCGATGGCAGTGGTGGTTACACCGTGCCAAATGAATTTGCCGTGCGAGTAAAACCCGCCTCAATGGCGGTTGGCGATTTCAACAAAGATGGCAAGCCGGATTTAGTCGTCGCCAATAACGGCTCTGCCAGTATTTCAATTTTGCTGGGGGATGGACTAGGAGGATTTGGCGCACAAACAGAATTTTTAGGCGGCACGCAGCCACGTTCAATCGCAGTTGCCGATTTTAATAAAGATGGAAACGTGGATGTCGTCACCGCCAATGATGGTTCCAGCAACCTGACCGTTTGGTTAGGCAATGGCGATGGTACGCTGGGGGCTGCCAATTCGCTAACTGCCGGATCACAACCGGTCAGCGTCGCGGTAGCCGACCTCAACAATGATGGCAATCCTGATCTGGCGGTCGCCAATCAAAATTCCGCGTTTGCTTCAATTCTGCTGGGCAATGGCGCAGGCGGATTCAGCGCCGGGGCCACGCTTAATCTGGGAGCCGCCAACAAAGGACGTGCGATTGCAATTGCGGATGTCAATAACGATAGTAAACCTGATTTGATTGTAGCTTTATTAGGGCAGCCCAAAATTCAAATTTTCCTGGGCACCACGCCGGGCAATTTTGGCGCGGCAACAACCTATGATACGGGCGCTGACCCAAGCGCTATTGTCGTAGCGGATTTGGATGGCGATGCCAAACTTGATCTCGCAATCAGCAATAGCGGGAGCCGTAACCTCTCCTTGCTGAAAGGAAAAGGCGACGGCACATTCGACCCGCAAAAAGTTTTTGATGCCGGCAACAGCCCGATTGCCTTAGCCGTCGGCGACCTCAACAACGACAAACGAATAGACATTGCGGTTGCCAACTCCGGCTCAAACAGCCTGTCGCTACTGCTTAATTCCTGTGCGAACACGCCGCCTTCGATCACTCCGGCGGCGGCGATCACTCGTGCGCAAGGCTCGACATCGGCAATGGCTACGCTGGCGACTGTCAGCGACAGTGAAACGGCAGCAGGCAATTTAACCATCGCCGCAACAAATATTCCGACCGGAATTACCCTCACAGATTTAGCGAATACGGCGGGCACAATTTCCGCTAAAGTCACCGCCACCTGCGAGGCAACGTTAGGAGATAAAGCACTCACGCTGTCAGTAAATGACGCCGCTGGCTTAACGACGACAACTAATTTTATCGTCACCGTCACCGCCAACACCGCACCAGTATTGGGCAACTATGTAGCCGCCGAAGCGCTGCTTAACAGTGCCATCAATATTGCGTCATCGGCTGCGCCAACTGACAACGGCACAATCGCCACCATCACCGCCGCGGTTTCCGCCGGATTCACGGGAACGCTGAGCGTCAACGCAACTACCGGCGCAACGACCATCACGAATGCCGCACCAGTCGGAACATATACCGTGACTGTCACGGCAACGGACAATTGCGGAACCGCCAGCCAGAAAACTTTTTCCTTAAATGTCGTTCCGCTAGTTGTTATCACGTCGCTTGACCCAACTACGAAACAAGCACAAAGCGGAGATTTTTCCCTGATGGTTTTGGGCAGTGGTTTTACAGCCAATTCAAAAGTGAAATGGAACGGCGCTGATCGTCCGACGACTTTTGTTTCCGCGACGAAATTAACCGCTGCGATCACGAATACTGACATCAACGCGGCAGGAACTCCCGGCATCACTGTTTTCGATCCGGCAGCGGGTGGCTTAACTTCAAATGCTGTGACCTTCACGATTACGCCGCCCAATCCGGTTCCCGCACTTACAACGTTAAATCCCGCGACGGCTTTTGCCGGTGATGCCGGATTTACGCTGACCGTCAATGGCAGCAATTTTATCAATAGCTCAGTAGTCAAATTCAATGGCGCAGATCGCACGACTACCTATATTTCAGCGACACAATTATCCATCGGAGTCACAGCCGCCGACATTGCAAACGCAGGCACAGCCGCGCTCACAATTGTCAATCCCGCGCCCGGTGGTGGCACTTCCAACACCCTCAATTTAGCGATTAATAATCCAGCGCCCGGCTCAATCACGCTGACCCCGAATTCTGTTTTAGTCGGAAGTGCGGCCACAATTTTGACGGTGAATGGCACAGGTTTCCGGCCTAATTCGGTAATAAAAGTTAATGGTGCGGATCGGGCGACAAATGTTATTTCTGCCACGCAACTTACCACTACGTTGTCAGTGGCGGATTTGGCGACAGCCGCAATTTTAAAACTTTCCGTGAACACGCCGCCGCCTGGTGGCGGGCTTTCACCGGAAGCAATGTTTACCATCAATAACCCTGCCCCTTCGTTAACAAGTCTGAATCCGGCTACGGTTTTTGCCGGAGATGCAGCGTTTACTCTGAACATTGCCGGGACGGGTTTCATTGCTGGTTCAGTCGTGAAATTCAACGGCGCGGATCGGACGACAACTTTCATTTCCGCGACACAGCTTTCGCTTGCGGTGACGGCGGCGGAGATTGCCAGTACAGGCACGATCACGATTGCCGTAGCCAATCCATCACCGGGCGGTGGCACCTCAAATTCATTAAGCCTGCCCATCAATAACCCGCTTCCGGTGTTAACTTCG
The DNA here is from genome assembly GCA_043719385.1 of Blastocatellia bacterium. Classification (GTDB taxonomy): domain Bacteria; phylum Acidobacteriota; class Blastocatellia; order RBC074; family RBC074; genus JAFDVL01. Next base: position 6,131 of record JAYSTY010000127.1, read on the forward strand.
CTGAGTCAAACTTCTGCGCTGGTCGGCAGTCCTGCGACGCCAGTTACTTTGACTGGCAGCAGGTTCAGACCGAATTCAATCGTGCGGATCAATGGGCAGGATCGCGCTGCTACTTTCAATTCTGCGACCCAATTCAGCCTCACGATTCCCGTTGGCGATCTGTCGGTAACTAATATTTTGAAAATTTCTGTTTTCACTCCTGCGCCTGGTGGAGGAACTTCGGCGGAGCTTAATTTCACCGTCGGAAATCCCGTGCCAGCATTGACGAGTTTGAATCCCGCCATTGTTATCGCTGGTGGCCCGACTTTCACTTTGACCATTAACGGCAGCGGGTTTGTCAGTAACTCCATCGTCAGGCTGAATGGCGGAGATCGGCAATATACGCTGGTCAATAGCACACAAGTCACAATTTCAGTACTGGCGGCAGAAATTGCCACCGCCGGGACAGCGAAAATACTGGTCTCGAATCCGGCTCCGGCGGGTGGTACTTCCGGCGAGTTAACTTTGTCAATAAACAACCCTGTTCCGACGACGACAACCCTGAGCCAGGCGGCTTTGACAGCAGGCACTGGCGCGACAAATCTCACGATTAATGGCACCGGGTTTCAGCCCAATTCGATTGTGCGCGTCAATGGTCAGGATCGCGTGACTACTTTTGTTTTGGCGACGCAGTTATCCTTCGCCTTACTCGCGGCGGACATTGCCAAGGCCGGAACATTAAAAATCGCGGTGTTCACGCCAACGCCAGGCGGAGGAATTTCACCGGAAATAAATTTGACGGTCAACAATCCGGCGCCAACGCTGGTCAGCATTAATCCGAATTCTGCGTTCAAAGGCGATCCGGTATTTATGCTGACGGTGAACGGAACAAACTTTGTTAATGGCTCCATTGTTCGCTGGAACGGCGCTGACCGCGTCTCAACTTTTGTCTCGTCAACGCAACTCAAAGCCGCCATTCCAGAAAGCGATTTGACCAGCGATGGTTCGGCAAGTGTGACCGTCTTCAACCCAACGCCGGGCGGAGGAGTCACGACCGCAGTCGCCTTCACCATCAAACCGCTGACAGGTTATGAAGCCGATGTTTCGCCGCGCCCGACTGGCAACAACGACGGGAAGGTCACAATTATTGACTGGGTGCAGGTCGGACGCTTCGCGGCAGGACTCGACACGGTGCAAAATAGCAGTGAATTCCAACGCGCCGATTGCGCTCCGCTGGCGACCAATGGCGATGGTAAATTGACAGTCGCGGATTGGGTGCAGGCGGGCAGATTTGCAGTCGCTCTTGATCCGGTCGTTCCGGCTTCAGGCACAAGTCGCCCGGTTCCAGCTTTTGCCCCCACCGAAGTTTTAAGTCTTGAAAATTCACAACCCGAAGCAACCAGAATTGTCCGCGCTCGCAATACCGATTTCAAACGCGGCGAACTGAATGCGCTGCCGCTTGAAATTGAGGCACAGGGTAACGAAAACGGCCTCTCCTTCAGTTTGAATTACGATCCGAAGCTCCTGAGCTTCTCGCACGTCGTAACTCCCGAAGGCTGGGCTGTCAACGTCAATGCGACGAACGTCAGCGAAGGTCGCGTCGGATTTATGCTGGCGCTGTCCACTGGCCAGGTAATCGCGGCAGGCAAACAAACTTTCCTGACGGCTTACTTCGCACCAATGGGCGGCTTCGATCCGGTCGCCACGAAAATTAGTTTTGACGACCAGATTCTGGTCCGCAATATTTCTGATGTGAACGCTACGTTGTTGCCCAAAGCAACTTACGAAGCAGCCACAGTCAATCTCAGCGGACGTGCAATAGCGAACGTGCGAGCGGCAAGTTATGTCGGGCCGGAATTAGCTGGCGATTCAATCGCTTCGGCCTTTGGCGTTGATCTGGCAACTTCAAGCGTCGCCGCTGCTGCCCTGCCCCTGCCGACCACTCTGGCTGGCACAGAGGTCAAAATCACTGACAGCAAAGGCGTCGAAAGGGCGGCCCAATTATTCTTTGTTTCGCCGGCGCAGGTAAATTATTTAATTCCGGCGGAAATGGCGGAAGGTTCCGCAACCGTCACGATCAGTAATGCCAATGGCGTCATCTCACGTGGCCTGTTGCAAATTCACGCCGTCGCTCCCAGCCTCTTTGCGGCGGATTCAACTGGCGGTGGCGTAGCGGCAGCGCAGGCGGTGCGCGTCCTGGCGGACAATTCGCAAAGCTGGGAACCGGTTGCCCGCTACGATTCAGGCAGCGGCAAAATGGTTTCAGTGCCAATTGACCTCGGCGAAAATCTCGGCAGCAAAACGGAGCAGGTCTTTTTGATCCTGTTCGGCACGGGCATCAAACATGCTGAATTGGGCAAAGTCCAACTCAGAATTGGCAGCCTTTCCGTGCCTGTTGCGTATGCCGGAGCACAGGGCCGTTATACCGGCGTAGATCAAATCAACGCGAAAATTCCGCGCAGCCTCATCGGGCGCGGCGAAATCAACGTAGAGTTAATCGTTGATGGTCAACCCGCGAATGTTGTGAAAGTAAATATTCGGTAACGATTCAGGTCCTGGAAGCTGTTTGAAAACCCTCTTCCGCCGCAGCGCGGCAGAAAGATGGTAGCCAGATGTGAAACGTCTGTACTCGCAATGTTCTTTGCACGCGCCCTGAAAGGGCGCACAGAATCCGCGCGTCCCTTCAGGACGCGGCTCGTGGCTGGTTCGTACCAGAGGCGGCGACCATTTGCAACGGTCTTGCCACTGGCTACCATCCTGCTGCGCCTTCAGCGCAAAGAATTCTGGAGTCTTCAAACAATTTCTTAGGGCTTTGTTTTTTCACAAGCCAAAGTCCAAAGACCCTGGCAGTTACAATTTTTTGCCGGCGATAAATTGAACCAAAACGCAAATACAAAGTTTGCCCCACTAACCCGATCATTTTTTTAGACGGAGAATCACTCATGCCAGAATTTAATATGCGATCAATCACTCACCAATTCTCACGCGGGCTGGCGCTCAGCCTGATCGC
>JAYSTY010000128.1:0-9118 GCA_043719385.1 Blastocatellia bacterium
ATTCAATGAGACGGGCCCCGCTGAGGTCTGCCGCTCTGAGGTTTGCCCCACTAAGATTTGCCTCACTGAGGTCTGCCATCCTAATTAGAGCCTCGGTGAGGTTTGCCTTAGTGAGATTTGCGCCACTGAGGTTTGCATTGTAAAGCGCTGCCCCGCTAAGATTTGCCTCACTGAGGTTTGCCCCACTGAGGTTATGATCGCTGAGGTCTACCTCACTGATATCTGCCCTGTGGAAGCTTGCATCACGGAGATATGCCTCTGCAAGGGATGCCTCACGGAGGTCTGCCCCATTGAGGTTTGCCCCATAGAGGTTCGCATTATAAAGCTCTGCCCCGCTAAGATTTGCCTCACTGAGGTTTGCCCCGCTAAGATTTGCCTCACTGAGGTTTGCCCAACTGAGGTCTGCTCCGCTGAGGTCTGCTCCGCTGAGGTCTGCCTTGCGGAGGTCTGCTGTGTGGTCTGGGTTTAGTAAGTTATTCTTATTTTTCCATCTGTTCCACCTCGAAATTCCTTTTTTCAAGAGAGTTAGTTGGTCGAGGTTAGGCATTCTCTTCGATTTTCCTTTATGACTAATAATTGCTGAGGGGTATTCTAAATCAAGTGAACTTAATTTCTAAGTTCACTTGAAGATGGTGAAGTCGAATTCCTACCGCAGCCGAAAACAAGCATTGTGTCTGGCTCTCAGGGACTCCATATTTGTGGAATCAACTGCAGCAATCCACGTCCTAACTGTAAAATAAAATCTTCGTCGGATTATGCTACGACCTCGACCATCTCATGATCAACTAGATAGTTAACTCAATTCCACAATTCCGAGCAGCGATTGCAATTGCTTTGGCGAGGTTTTTAGAGCGCCAGCAGCGCGACATCTGATCCGGTTTCGAGTTGCGGGTTTTGCGTTTCGGGTTGAGAGATAATTTGGTTTCCTCGAAACCCAAAACCCGCAACTCGAAACTCCTTCCTCTAGCGGTTTTCAGGTGAGCGGTAGAAAACAGGCGTCAAGAGTTCAAACTTCAGCTTAGTTTTTGCTGCTGAAAAAGACAACCTGAAGGTTGAACTCTTGACGCCTGTGAATGGGCGCTTCAGGGGAACCTCAGTATATCTAAATTGAGGTTTTCTTCGCGGCTTTGCCGCCCGGATGTGCGGAAGGGCTGTGCCCTTCCGACAATGCGACACTCTTCCGGGCTACGCCCAATAATTACCACAATCGAAATTCACATAACGGGCGCAGCCCAACCTCCCTAATCAATTCATCAGAAAGGCGTAGCCGTCCCACCCATCAGGCGGCAGAGCCGCAAATTTGGGTACTGTAGATTTTTTGGTAGCGAAGTAAAAGCTGCGCCGAGTCTCAGCGGGGCAATCGTATAAAATCAAGTAACGTCACCAGCCAGCGTTGTAAAAATAGAATAGATTAGTAGTCTGTAAATTAAATTTTCGAGGACGAATAAAATGTCCAACAAACTTCAGTTTGTTGCGGCTTCGCAACAAAGATCCAGTGACCGCAGGAAGCAACAAACTAAAGTTTGTTGGACACCTGAAAATTTAGTTTATGCTGTATTAGCCTTTGCGAAGCGCAAAGGCTGTCGCAACCATGGCTGGATTGCGCGACTGCTTTACGGCATCAAAATATTTTTGGCAAGCGTTGGCGCAATCTTCGATAACCGATTATCGTTTGTCCAAAACTCGTCGCAGCCATAATGCAACGCCGTCGCCAGATGAATCGCATCCGGCGTTTTCAAGCTTTTGTGATCAGCGCGAAGCTGTGCGCCCTGGTGAAAAACTTCGCGCGTATTCACCAATACAATCAGGTCATCAAACCAATTGCGAAACTTATCAACCAACAATTGATTTTGATTTCTCAGCGGCATCACCAAACATTCCATTTCGGTCAAGCTGGAAATGAAAAGTACTGCATCGGCTTGGTTAGTCAGGAGCGATTCAATGATGGGCGCAAAGGTAAGATGTTCTTCGATCAGGTAAATGACGATGCACGAATCCAAATAGATGCCTAACGGTTTCAATCCCATGATTCACGCGCCTCGGTAATCTGTGCTTCAATTTCGGCAACCGTTGGGCGAGCAGCATCTGGCAAGCGGTTTTTACGCAGCGCCTGTAACGCCTTTTCCACATTTCCTTTAGATTGAGATGCGTTGTCGCTATCTTGTAATAAAGTGACAATAACCCGGCTTGGTTTCACAACACGCAAAGGCTCCAGCCAGCGAATCTGCCCATCAATGCCAAGAACCCCTTCGACAGTTTGTAACATAACTTCATAACCTCCGCGCCGATTCTAGCATAATTTCATTGCTCACCCGCAGATGTTGCAATTACTTTGGCAAGCTAAATCACCGCTGTCTCTTCCAGCAATTTCCCCTCGGCAAATCTCTGGACACTTAATGGATTCGCGTCCAGCGCCTCGCATTTGCCGTGCAGGATTAAATCGGCGGTGATCCGTCCGGTTGCGGGGGAATGCATGACGCCGTGACCGCTGAAGCCGTTGGCGAAAAATAATCCGTTAATGCCGGGAGCCGCGCCGATGATGGCGTGATGGTCGGGTGTGACTTCGTACATTCCCGCCCAGCACTGTTTGGGGTTCACGGCTAAGTCTTCAAATTGCGGGACGCGGTTGAGGGCGCAGGTCAGAACTTTTTCAATAAATTCGGGCGTGAACGCGCTCTTGAAGCCATACGTCTCTTCGTTGTCAGGCCACGCCAGTAAAATTGCATCACCTTCGCGGCGGAAGTGAAAGCCGTTCGACATATCAATTATCATCGGGAATTTTGCTGGTAGAAAATCGCAGGTTTGCGTTTTGACGATTTGACGACGTAGCGGTGTGACGGGCAAATCAAAGCCTGCGAGTTTTGCTACATTCGCCGCCCACGGGCCAGCGGCATTGACGACGACGGGTGCGTGAACATTGCCCTGTGAGGTTTGTACGCCAGTGATTTGTCCATTTTCGATGTTGATGCCTGTGACTTCAGTATTGACCCAGACGCGGACGCCGAGTTCTTTGGCGCTTTTCGCAAAACCTGTCATCACGCTGTGCGGATCAACGAAGCCATCGGTTGGGCAATAGCTGCCGCCGATGATGTCGTCTACGCGCATTTGCGGGACGAATTGCGCGATGTCAGCGGTCGAAATCATGACGGCGTTATTTAAGCCAAACGTTTTTTGCTTCGCCTGATTTGCCTGGAGATATGCAAGGTGCGATGGCGTAGTGGCACAAAATACATAGCCGTGCGCTTTGTAATCCGCCGTGTGCCCGGTCATTTCTTCAAAGCGCGAAAAGACATCTATTGAGTAACGCGACATTTGAATATTGATGGGCGTAGCGAATTGCGCACGCACGCCGCCCATACTTTTACTGGTCGAGCCTAACCCCTGCCGCTCTTCGCGTTCAATGATCAGGACATTGGTGCAACCTTGTACCGCAAGGTTGTAAGCAATGCTGGAACCAACAATTCCGCCGCCGATAATAATTACATCTGCTGTTTCAGTCATAAAAAAACTCCTGAAAATATCTACTCAATAATTATTATAGGAAGTAACACGAAATCGTAGCTGATTCAATTCGTGAAAATTCGCTTCAATTCGCGGCTAAGATTTTTGGCGGCACAAACGTCATGGAAAATGGCTTGCCTGCAAGGGCAAATAACGGCTTTGGCTGCACTTGAAACTGAAATCGTTCTGACCAGTTTTTGATTGTCATTCCCGCTTTGCCAAGTCGCGCAGTAATTTTTCCGGTGGTGAATAATGATTGTCCGTCAAGCTTGCCAAAGCTCGGCATCAGCATTGGTAACGGCGGCAACAGCGCAGGTTTTTGATTTACTTCGAGGGCGAGAATGATGCCGCCTTCGTCGCTGATTGTGACGGTATTATTTTCCCACGCGAACACTGCCATTTCTTTGTTTAGTCCCCAAATTTTACGTCCACCCCACAACGAAGCAATATCATCTACCCAAATGTGATGCACGTACAAGCCAATTTTTCCACGATGCCGAACCACCGAACCGACAATCAATTCGTCATAGCTGAGGGTGCCGGAAAGATAGCGAATCACCGATACAGCAACGTAACGCGCAGGCAAAAAGTAACTGTAACCATCCGGCAATTTGGGCGGAGTGTCAGCGCGAAAAAATCCCAACCACGATTGCCCGGCTAAATTCCAGGGCGGTGGCGGATAGGGAACTGGTTCAAGCTGTGAAGAGTGAAACATTATTGCTGTGTGCAACCGCCCTGCAACGATGCCAGCCATTCCCGCACGAGTGAAATGCCTTCTTCGTGAATCACGCTGCGTCCGATTTCCGGCATCATTTCTTTGGCGCGTGTGGATTGCATGCGATAGAGCAGAATGGATTCGTTCGGACTGCCCGGCACAATATCAAACGGACGATTGCCCGTGAAGCCAGCGGAATTTGGCAGCTTGCAAAACCCCATTTTGCGCAGATCAGTTTGGTTATAATCCAGCAGGAACGCCGTATATGCCGCGACTCCGCCGTCACGATGGCAATGCGCACAGTTATTGTCGAGATAGGCTCTGGCACGCGCTTCCAGCGAACCAGTTGTCGGGTCATTCCAAACCGGCACACGCGGCGTTTGATCCGTTGCGGGTGCGCCCTGCAAATATCCAGCTTTGGTCAGATAAGCGAGCTGATTTGCAGTGCCCTCTGCGTAAGCAAAATCGCGGTTGAGGTTGCGGGCTTTTACTCCGATGGGCATTAACGCTTTATTTTTTTCGTGGCAATGTGCGCACTCATTGGCGTTCGGAACACGATAGTTCAGGTCGTGTTTTTTGCCTGTCGCTGTGGTGAAAGAAATATCAATTGGATCCGCCGCGAGTTCCAGCGTCGCGTCGGTTTGCGCTGCATTCCAAACGTAAGGCAACGCCTTCCATCCGTCCTCGGCACGGACCAGCAAACGCGTTTCGATTAACCTTTCGTGGCCAGGATTTTTATCATCAGGAAACGCAAACGTTTTGGTGATGACAGTCCCCACGGGAAAGTCAAAAACATCTTCGTTGTTATAGGTTGCGGCGGTTCCGGCAGGCAGCCAGATGGTGCGGTATTTGCTGGCGTAATCTGAAAATAAAGGCGTGTTCAGATCATAGGGAACGACGCCTTTATTCGGTTTGATGCCCGCCAGAAACAAACGCCATTCAGATAGTTTTTGCGGAAACGGTTCACTGGTGAACGACCGCACACCGGAGCCGAAGAACCTGCCACAGCTCAGCGCAAGGAACGCGAGGGAAATAACCACAGCCAGCAATTTAATCCTGCGCAGCCACATTAAAATCCTCCTCCGCTTGTGGCTCCGGCATTCGGCAAATTAATGACCGCCAGCGCCGGGAGCGAGCATTTGTACGCGTTCACATCTTTGCCCATTTTTTTAAATCCGTTCCCTGCATCGTAATTCAAGAAGGTGATTGCGCCGTTGTTTTCAAGGCAGATTCTCGCGTCTGCTGCGACCCCAGGTTTGCCATCTTTCGGTTCAATCACGCCGTCATACAAAATGTCCGTAAATTTCCCGCCTGTAGCTTTTGCCAGCGCTGCGATTTTTGGCAAATGCACATCCGGTTTTGTACCGCCGCCGGACATCTGATTGTCGTGAACATACACGCCAGACGTGTATGGATTGTATTTCGTCATGTCCGGCTCTTTCTCATCTTTGCCGCTGAAGCGCACGATGTTGATGTTCGTGGTGTTGTTATCTTTGAGCGTGTTCTTAAAAATTTCGACATTTCTGATCGCCATCACGAGGATACCTGTACCGCTTGGCAGCCCTGCTACGATTTGGCTGGTTGGCGCAAAATTTGGCTGGTTATTCTCCATAATTTTGTTGTTGTAGATGCGGACATTGCCGCCGCCCTGCACCGGTAATTGCGGCAGGTTGAAAGCCATAATGCCGCCCGTATTATTCGTCGCGGTGTTTTCGTACACGTCTGCGTTTTTCGTATTTTCAATTTCAATTCCGGCAACATTTTTCTCGGCTTTGTTGCGGCGCATAATGACGTTTTCCGATTGCCCGACATAAATTCCCGCGTCGGATGCGGCAATCGCTACGCAATCTTCAATCAACACATTTTTGCAGGTCACGGGATACAAACCATACGGGCCGTTCGTTTCTTTCGGGCCGCCTGTCCATTCGACACGCACGCGCCGCATGGTGACATTGGTACTGTTCTCGACTTTGAGCGCATCGCCGGCGGCATCTTCGATGGCTAAATCTTCGATCACAAAATCATCCGCCTTGACCATCATTCCGGCGGAACCGGCCTTTTGACCCGTGAAGGAAAGAATTGTTTTGTCCATCCCTTTGCCGCGAATCGTGACTTTTGCGACGTTGAGCGACAGTGTTTTGTCGAGCTTGAATTTGCCAGCGGGAATTTCGATGACGCTGCCAGGCTTGGCTTTGATGAGGTCTTCCTGCAATTTTTTGGCGAAGTCAGCCGGGGCTGAGGCCGCTGTTTGTGTACCTGGTGCGGTTGCGCAGGCATTAAGCAAAATTGTAATTCCGAGTACGAGTGCTGTGATGATGGATTTTTTTTGCATGGTCATAAATTTCCTTTAGTGATTGGTTAATTGCGTTGCGCCCGGGTACGCAGGCATCCTGCCTGCGATGCGACCAGCGAAGCGAGGTCGCGCTCCTGACGAAGGGGAAAGTTAGTAAGACAAGTAGTATCTTACGCGAGAAGAAAAGCGCCGTTGCACGCGCTTTTCGCAGGCAGGATACCTGCGTACCCAGGGTTAATTCACGCGCTTTGTTCGGCCTTGCCAGAAATTGTCGCGCAAAACATTCTTTTGAATTTTGCCCGTTGCTGTGCGCGGCAATGCGTCCATAAAATAGATCGAACGCGGGCATTTGAAGTGCGCCATATTCGCCCGACAGAATTCGATCAAGTCTGCTTCCGTCGCAACTTCTCCAGATTTTAAAACGACAATTGCGCCCGGCGCTTCGCCCCATTTTTCATCAGGGACAGCAATGCACGCGGCTTCCAGCACAGATGGGTGTTTGTAGAGCATCCCTTCAATTTCAATCGAAGAAACATTTTCGCCGCCGGAAATAATCACGTCTTTTTTGCGGTCTACGACTTCGATTGTGCCTTCGCCGTCGAGGTTTGCCATATCGCCCGTGTGAAAATATCCGTCCACGATGGCCGCGTCTGTCGCGTCCTGTTGGCACCAATATCCTGCCATCACGACGTTGCTGCGAGCAATGATTTCGCCGACGGCTTGCCCGTCGTTGGGCACGTCATTGCCCTGTTCATCCACGATGCGAATGTCTACGCCGAGCATCGGGTAGCCCGTGCGCGTTTGCATCCGATATTTTTCATCTTCTGACCAATCGTGCATATGCGGTTTGACTTTCGAGACAGTCAAAAACGGCGCGGTTTCAGTTAAGCCATAAATCTGAATTACCTGCCAGCCCAAACGTTCCTGCATCCCTTTGATTAAAGCCATTGGCGGCGCTGATCCAGCCGTACCGATCCGAACATTGCGCGGAAAATTTTCCGGCAAGTTTTCACTTAGCGGATGATTCAGCGCGAGATTAATCATCGTTGGCGGCATACAGGCGAACGACATTTTTTCCTTGCTCGCCAATTCAAAAAACGCAGCAGGTTCGTATTTTTTGACGACAACGTGCTTCGCGCCGACGCCTGTGATCGCGTAAGGCAAGCCCCAGCCGTTGCAATGAAACATCGCCAGCGTGTGCAAATACACCTCGGAATCGCGCAAGCCAAATTCAATGATTGAATTCATCGCGTTCAAATATAGATTGCGATGCGTCAGCATCACCCCCTTCGGTCGTCCCGTAGTTCCTGATGTATACAACAACGCCGAAGTTTCATTTTCATCAATCAGTGCCGGAACTGGAGCCTCAATAGAAGTCGCCGCCATCAGTTTTTCATAATCCTGCCAGCCATCAGGGATTTCTTGCAGATCATCGCCGCCAACTAAAAAATGCTGCACACTCGGCAGTGCGCCGCGAATCTCGTCAATCAAATGCGTCAGGCCTGCTTCGACAATGACAACTTTCGTTTCGCCGTGATTAAGGATGTAATTGAAATCATCCGGGATGAGTCGAAAATTCAGCGGCATCAAAATCGCGCCCAGCATTGGCGTCCCGAAAAACGCTTCGAGCATGCGATGACAGTTTTGCGAGAGGATGGCTACGCGGTCGCCTTTTTCAACGCCGAGACTGCGCAACAAATTCGCCCATTGATTGACGCGTGTCCCAAATTGACGATAAGTAAAACGATGATGTCCACAGACTACCGCTTCGCAATCGCCGTAAACGGTGAGGGCGCGGTTGAGAAAATCGAGTTCATTGAGCGGAACGATCACGCCAGTTTCTCCTTTGGGGTTGCGCTGAAAATATTAACGATCACTAAAGCGATGGCGCCAATCGTGATGCCAAAAATTGCGGGTGGCAGGTTTGCATACCCTTTGCCTGTGCTCAGAAAATGTACTGCAAAAGTAACCGAAACTGAAACGAACATCGCCGCCAGTGCCGCATTCGCCTGCACTTTTTTTGAGTATAATCCAACGACCAATGGCAACATCAAGGCCGCTGTCAGCAATGTATAAAAAATCGTCAAAGCTGAATACACCGTTTCGAGAACGACCGCCAGTAATGCCGCCAACGCTCCGCAAATAATCGCGCTGTAGCGTGCGACGCGCACCAGTTGATCGCCGGTCGCCGCAGGGTTCACATAACCTTTGTATAAATCTTTGCTCAGCGAAGTCGTCAGCACGAATAGCAACGCATCCGCCGCGCTGAGTTCGGCAGCGAAGACCGCCGCCATTAATAATGCTCCCAGCGCAAAGGGCAGGGAATTCGTTAGCAACATCGGCAACGCAGTTTCTGTTTTTTCCAGCCCCGGAAATTGGACGCGGGCGATTAATCCAATGACGGCGGGAACGGCGGCAAATATCAACAAGCCTATGCCGTTGATCGCGGCTCCGATCTTCACGGTTTTTTCGTCTTTGGCTCCGAAAAGTTTTTGCAAAATCCCCGGCGAGATAATAAATGCCGGCCCCAGCGTCGCCAGATATTTCAATTCATTGCCCGCAAATGTTGGCGTCCCAAAATCCAACGCTCCGGGCTTGACCTGATGCAG
>JAYSTY010000129.1:0-3753 GCA_043719385.1 Blastocatellia bacterium
GTACACACGACGCCTCTGCGCCCTTACTTCGTGCGGGCTTCTGCAACAAACTCTACTTCCGCCACAGCCCCGGCAAAAATTTCGCGTACAGCAAATGTCGCCACGTACCCCAATCGTGCGCACCTTCGCCGCCGACATAATATTCGTGTTTGATTTTGTATTTGGTGAGCACGTCGTGAAAGACATTCGTGCGCGTGCCGGGCTTGTCTTCATAAGTTCCCTGCCCTACGAACAAATAATCTACTTGTTTGTTGACGGTTGGATTATTCAAAAATTCGGCGCTGGATTTTTCAGTCTCCAGATCGCCTGCGCTCAGCACGCCAAACGAAGCGAACAAATCAAGCGCTTTGAATCCGACGAATTGCGTATGCCGTCCGCCCATCGAAAGCCCTGCCAATGCGCGTCCTTTGCGATTGGCTTGCACGCTGTAATTTTGCTCAATGAACGGCACGATGTGTTTGCGTAATTCTTCTCCAAATAAATTAAAAGTCAACTCAGCATGTTTTGGATGAGAGCGATGCACGACCTGATTATTCGGCATCGCAATAATCATCGGTACGGCTTTTCCTTCTGCAATTAAATTATCAAGGATGAAATTGGCGCGTCCTTCGAGCGCCCAATTCGAAGCCGCTTCCCCGCTGCCGCCAAGCAAATACAGCACCGGATATTTTTTCTTCACACTGTAGCCCGGCGGCGTATACACAAACATTTCGCGTTCGCCGTTCAGCACATCCGAGTGGTAAATATGCCGCGTAATCGCGCCGTGCGGAACCTTGCGTGCATCGTAGTACGCGGGGCCATCACCATGCATAATCAACTGACTATACGGTGGCTGATCGCCTACGCCCGCCACCGTATTATTTGGATCGGGAACCATCGCGCCATCAATATTGAGCTTGTAAACATAGATGTTTGGTTTCACCGGCCCAACTTTGAGCGTCCAAATTCCATCGTCACCCTTTTGAAATGGAATCGACGTGCCCACTTTGCCAGCCGCCAGCGTTAACGGCCCCGCCACCAGCAATATTTCCTGCGCTTTGGGAGCCTTGACGCGAAACGTCACAGTCCGATCATCGTGAACTTCCGGCGAAATCACATTCGCTCCGAACGGCACAAGATTTTCGATATTTTTATGCGGATTCCAATCCAGATTCACTTGCGCTTGCTGGGCGCGGACTGATGACGCGACGAGAAGAAAAAATAAGCAGACGAACGTTTTGAGTTTCATAGCATGGGCATCCTTTTGAAAGTTAAAAAATAAGCGGTACGTGATTTTGCTTGATTACTTTGCCAAATGCCAGAGATTCCATGGAATCCACGTTACTGCGATGTAACAATACCCAACCGTGAAAACTCCAAAGAAATTTCTTGCTGATATAGTTCAAATATGAGAGCATTAAATTAGACTCAAATTAGACTCAAGAGGTAATTATTATGAATCTTCTCAATATTGATAAAGACATTCATCCGCTCTCAGATTTTAAGCGCAATACGCCGGACTTTATCGAACAACTAGAGCAATCAGGCCGTCCGGTGGTCTTAACGGTGAATGGTAAAGCAAAGGTGGTTGTACAGGATGCCCACAGCTATCAAAAGCTCGTGGACTCACTTGACCGTGCTGAAACGCTTGAAGCGATCCGGCTGGGGCTGGAAGACATTAAAGCTGGGCGGACTCGTCCAGTTCAAGAATTCTTAGCAGACCTGCGAAAAGAATTTGGCTTTCCTGAAAAGAAGAAAGTTAAGAAATGAGCTATCGGGTCGAGATCGTCAAAAGGGCAGAAGAATCAGCGCGTGAAGTAGTGCGATGGATTGCCGAGTATTCACCAGAGAAAGCCACACTCTGGTATATGGATTTTTTAGAAGCGGCTGAAAGTCTGGAAACCTTTCCCGCTCGCTGTGCAATTATTCCAGAGAACGAGGGGCAACCAGTCTTCCGACATCTTATCTCTGGGAAATATAGAATCATTTTTCGGATTGAAGATGAGACGGTTTACATCGTTCACGTTCGACACCAAAAACAAAAGCCGCTCAATGTCGAAGATATTTAAGCCTTAAAGCTATAGAGATGGATTTCCGCCCAAACTCATGAAAAGTAGTAAGCAGTGTTCAAGCCGCTTCTGTGCTATGTCATAAAATCAAACGTATCTCGGCTGCCCTGTATTCCTACGGAATTTTGGTAACGTTAGTTGGGTTTTCCCCGGTCATAGTTTTGATTGCGCCGCGTCGTCATCTCACGGTATTCTAAGCAGAGAGGTAAATGTTTATGAGCATGCGAATGACCACGATTGAAGTTGACCAGGACACCGCCGTCATCCTTGGTAAGTTAAAGGGGAAAGCCAAAACGCTGGGGCTAACGCTGAGTGCGCTTTTAAAACCTCTCACCGAAGGGGAGAACGGAACCCGTCTGGAACAACCACCTCGCAATAAAGCAATGTTGGCAGTGCTTCAGCGCAGTGCTGAGCGCCTGAAAGACGTTCCCGTGAGTGGAACAACGGAAGACACTCTCAAGCTCATTAGAGCAGCACAAGACGGAGAAAGGTGGGGCTATGAGCCAACCGAATAATCCTGCCGGAGCGGTGGTCATTGACGCGGTAACTCATCAGAAAGCTGTCGAGGACTTTTCAGATTTCATGTCTGTCATCTTACCGCCACCAAACGAGGAACTTTATGAGCTTAACAATTACATTATCCGCAGAGCTTGAAACAAAAGTAGCTGAAGCTGCTGCGCGTCGAGGGCGGCAACCGTTGGAGTATGTGATGGATGCGCTCAATAACGCAGTGCAATCTAACAATGGTACAAAAGAGACCATTGAAGATTGGCTGGATTGGGATTGCATTCAAGAAGCGGCAGCGGAAGCCGATCCCACTGTGACGTTAGAAGATGTCCGTCAGGCTCTCACAAAAATTCCTGGCTCAATGGCTGAATCCATCATTGCAGAAAGAGAAGAACGCTTCTAATGGCAAGCTATTTTTTTGATACAAGCGCACTCGCCAAGCATTATCACCCAGAACAGGGAACCGCAGAAGTTGATCGCATCCTCAATGAACAAGGGAGCCGCTATCTTGTTTCGCGGCTTTTGGTTGTCGAGATTCAATCAGCTTTTGCCACGAAAGTCCGAACGCACATCATCACAATTCAAGACCTCCAGCAATTACAAAAACGCTTTGCTACTGATCTGAACACACGGCGTTTTGAAACCATCCGAATGCTGCAAAGTCATTTTAGTGAAGCGGCGCAATTACTACGAAAATACGCCGCAACGCAGAGCCTCCGCACACTGGATGCCTTACAACTTTCTGTTGCCCTGGATATGCACCGGAAAGGGATGATTGACCATTTTGTTTGTGCTGATGAAAAGCTCTGCAAAGTTGCACAAGCCGAAGGGCTATCAATCATCAATCCCTCATAGTTATCACCGCGTAAAACCCAACAATTGACATCAAACTTCCAGCGAAGGCAGGTCAGCAGAAAGGGAAATCAAAATGAAAAATGTCCCAGAGGATCGGGGAATGTATTTGATGATCTGGGGCTGCCAGACGCGGAAGACCTGCAAACCCGTGCGCACCTCACGCATCAGATTTACAACCTCATCAAAGCACACGGGATCAACCAAACAGAAGCCGCCGAACTGCTGGGATTGAAGCAGCCGGATGTCTCCGCCCTGATGAACGGGAAATTCGCAGCTTTTTCGGTGGATCGGTTACTGCATCTGTTAATGCGGCTCAATCAGGAAGTAAAAGTTATTACCCTGC
>JAYSTY010000130.1:0-22694 GCA_043719385.1 Blastocatellia bacterium
TGTCCGTTTTCAGTCGGCATCCGGGCTGTCGGTGGAATACGATATGGAGGAATTTAAGGAAGGTGGTGAAAATCGCTTTACCCACAAGTTTCCGGTGCGCACCAAATATGCCGATCTTGTGTTGAAGCGCGGCATGTTGACGGATTCCAAAGTAATTGACTGGTTTCTGGCGGCATTCCGTGACCGAACGTTTGTCCCGACCGACATCAATGTGATCCTGATGAATGAAAAGAGCGAGCCTTTGCGCACCTGGAAAATCGCGCATGCGATCCCGAAAAAATGGTCGGTCAGCGACTTGAATGCCAACGATAACGCGGTGGTCATTGAAACGATGGAATTGTCTTATCAGTATTTCACGATTCAATAAGAGAAATTGTCATGCCCATCGAAATTAAAGAATTGCATATTCGGGTGGCGATCAATCCGCCGCCATCAGGGCCAGCGTCGAGCGCCGCGACAGGTGCTGCGAGTAGCGGCAAGACCGGAAGTAGTAGCAATGACGATAAAGATGCCATTGTTGCCGAGTGTGTCGAACAGGTCTTGCAGATCCTCCAGAATAAAGCAGAACGATGAGGCCGGAAAATGATGAAAGGGCGTACTAATGGCTGAAAATGGTAAGTTGGAAAAAATGCTCATTCTGGCTTTTGAAAGTTCTGAAGCCGCCGAAAGTGGCGGACGAACAGAAGCCAAAGACAGCTTCGAAGCCTTAATTAATCCCGAAACTTATACGCTCGAATACAAGGTGAAGACTGCCGATGGACAGGGACAGGGGACAAGTTCGGCACAGGCGCGATTTGAATACACCTTACCGGAAGAACTCTCGTTTGAATTTTTGTTTGATAACACGGGCATCATTGATGGCAAGGCGAAGAAGGATGGAATTTTTGCGGATGTAAATCATTTTCGTGAAATGCTGACCGGCTATCAGGGCGCTTCGCACGAACCGTATCATCTTAAACTGGTTTGGGGGAATCTGATCTTCAAAGGCAGAGCCATCGAACTGAGCCTCGTCTATAAATTATTTAATCCCGATGGACAACCGATTCGGGCGGTGGCGCGAGTTAAATTTAAAGGCAGCGCCGAAGAGAAAAAGCGGGCAGCGCGAGAGAACAAAAGTTCGCCGGACTTAACCCATACTCGGAGAGTCAAAGCAGGTGATACGCTGCCTTTGATGTGTGCTCGGGTTTATGGCGACCCTAAATATTATCTGACTGTCGCAGCAGTCAACGGGCTTGGTAATTTTCGTTCTCTGACACCAGGGACAGAACTTGTTTTTCCACCAATTAAGAAAACTATAAAATAGTTGTGAGCAATGAATCCACCATTCCAACCCCTGCCACACCGGATGTCTGCACGATTACGATCCTGGTGGAAGGCGCGGAGATTTCCGGCGAATTTCATGTGCTGGGGCTGGCTGTGTCCAGAGAGGTAAATCGGATTCCCTCCGCAACGATTCAAATGCGCGATGGGGACGCCGCCAGCGCAACTTTTGCGGCCAGCAATACCGATCATTTTATTCCTGGTAAAAAAGTTGAAATCCAGCTTGGCTATCGCTCACAAAATGATCGGGTATTTAAAGGGATCATTGTCAGGCACAGCATTAAAATTCGTAAAAATGGAACATTGTTGACCATCGAATGCCGTGACGAAGCTGTCAAACTTACCAGCGGAGCAAAAAGCCATTACTTCACCGCGATGAAAGACAGCGACATTATGGAGGAGGTCATCGGGGCCTACCAATTGGCGAAAGAAGTGACAGCCACTACTCCCGATTTAAAGGAAGTCGTGCAATACGATGCGACCGACTGGGATTTTCTCTTATGTCGTGCTGAGGCCAACGGGCAGGTTGTAATGGTCGAGGACGGAAAAATTATTATGGCTCCGCCGGTCAGTAACGCAACGCCTGTTGTCGTTGTTCGTTATGGCGCGACGTTGCTGGAACTGGATGCTGAAATAGATGCGCGGTGGCAAAGCAAAGGTATCAAAACAAGCAGTTGGAACGCGACCGACCAGGAGTTGATTGAGGCCGAAGCACAGGAACCGTCACTCACGAACAGCGGAAATCTTTCACCTGCTGCGCTGGCTGCTGTAATCGGCGGCGACACGCATGAAATTAGACACGGTGGCAGGCTTAGTCAACCGGAATTACAGGTCTGGGCCGATGGACGACTCCTGAAAGAACGATTGGCGAAAGTGCGTGGCAGGGCAAAGTTTCAGGGCTTGGCCAGTGTTTTGCCCGGCAAAATTATTGAAGTGACGGGGATCGGGGAAAGATTTGAGGGGAAAATGTATGTGTCCGGTGTGCGTCACACCGTCGCCAATGGCAACTGGGAAACTGATGTCCAGTTTGGGTTAGACCCCGAACTTTTTGCCGCCACCTATCACCTGCATCCATTACCTGCGGCTGGCCTTCTCCCTGCCGTCGGAGGGCTGCAAATCGGGATTGTGACAGTCCTGGAAAATGATCCTGAGGGCGAAGATCGTATCAAGGTGCGGCTGCCGCTGATTAATCCGGCAGCGGAAGGAATTTGGGCGCGTCTCGCTACCCTGGATGCAGGCAAAGAACGCGGCACTTTTTTCCGACCTGAAATCGGCGATGAGGTGATCGTCGGTTTTCTCAATGATGATCCACGCGCTCCGGTGGTGCTGGGGATGTGCCACAGCAGCGCGAAACCCGCTCCCGAACCAGCTAAAGATAGCAATCATCGCAAAGGTTATGTGAGCCGTGAAAAAATGAAGTTCACCTTCGATGACGAAAAAAAAATCATTGTCCTCGAAACTCCCGGCGGCAACAAAATGACCCTGACAGAAGAAGGGAAGGGCGTTCTTATCGAAGATCAGAACGGTAACAAAATCACCCTCGACGACAACGGCATCAAGCTTGAAAGCGTGAAAGACCTGACATTGAAAGCGGCGAAAGACATAAAAATTGAAGGGATGAATCTGGAGCTAAAAGCCCAAACATCATTCAAGGCATCGGGAACTGGAACGGCTGAAATTTCCGGCGCCAGCACGACGATCAAAGGGAGCGCGACCACTGTGATTCAGGGAGGACTCGTGCAAATCAACTGACGAGGAAAATTTTATGCTGCCAGCCGCTCGCATCACCGATTTGATTGTCAGCGCCGCCACGTTAGGCGTTCCGACGCCGATCATTCCACCCGGTGCGCCAACCGTTTTGATTGCTGGTCTGCCAGCCGCACGTTTGGGTGACACCTGTGGCGTAGATGCCATTGTCAAAGGTTCTGCGACTGTCATGGTCGCCGGTTTGCCTGCTGCCAGAATCGCTGATGTAACGGCTGCCGGCGGAGCCGTGATGCCGCCGGGAGCCGTGACCGTCTTGATTGGAGGGTAATCATCTATGGATCGTCCGTTTCTTGGTCGTGGGTGGTCATTTCCGCCCGCGTTCAATCACGCTTTTTTTGGGGTTGAGATGCTGGCGCAGGAGGCCGACATTGCATCGAGCCTGGAAGTCCTGCTCAGCACTGCGCAGGGCGAGCGCGTGATGTTGCCGCAATACGGCTGCAATTTGGAGGAACTGGTTTTTGAAAGTTTGGATACGCGGATGAAAACCCTGATGGCCGATAAAGTGGAGTCCGCCATCCTGTACCACGAGCCACGAATTGAGTTGGAAAGAGTCCGACTTGATGACAGCCGCGAATTGGAAGGGGTCGTGTTAATAGAAGTAATTTATCGCGTGAAAGCTACCAACTCGCGTTTCAATTTTGTCTTCCCTTATTACAAATTAGAGGGAACGGACATCAACCTGACAACCACTGTGAGCCTTTTACCTGAAAATATTTGAGCTATGGCGACTGATTGCACCAACCAGACAGATTCGCTCAAACTTGTGCGTGAAGGGACGAGCCAGTCGCAGCGTATTTCTGTGGCCCTCGACCCTGCCTCCGCGCCGGTGAGCGAGCATACCGAGGCGCATAGCATGGTGTTTGCCCAGGCGTATGCAAAGTTTTTGCAGTATTACGACGCGAACAATATTGTCGTTGATAATTGGGCGCAGTTTTTCAGTAAAGATGTTTCAGTGCTATTAGCGGTGGCAGCCACACAGGATGTTGAATTTTACAAAAGTAGTATCAAGTCAGCTTTCGACTTTTTGAATAACCTTGCGAATAGCAACAAAGATGCGGAAATAAAACAGCACCTGGGCTTTCTCTTCAGTTGCCTTGGTACACTTGCCAAACACTTAGATAAATTGAAAGAAGAGTTACCTCTTGAAAGTACTCTCAAGGGAACTTTGCAAAACCTTATCCGAAATCAATTGGCGGTGGTTTTTAGACGACTGCTTACCTATTACAAGGCGGATTTTGCATTGGCAGTCGCAGATCGTCTAATTTCAGATACGTCCGCCGATCTCGTAATTTTAGGCAACAATGCGCTTAAGTTCAGCGAGATAGTCAGCGGTGGATTATCGAAAGACTGGATCACGAACAGTGAGGGAAAATGGGTAGCCGATAATCCTGCTGACTGGAATAGCTACGTGACCTCTATTACAGCCGATGCTTCGGCTTACGGAGCCGGAACAACTGTTTTTGAACGCGCCAACCATCTCGCCACACATAATCTTTTTACTGCGATCTTTGACCAGTTTCTCAAGGTGTATGCGCGAGTTGTCAGCGAAGCGAAAGAGGCACTGGCAGCAACCTTTACAACGCAGGACAACCACGAACCGCATTATGCTTTGTTTCTGGCGTTTCTCCGGTTGTTAGAATCTGCCCAGGCCGAAGCCAACAAATTAACCGGACGACATCTGGATTTTTATTACCGGGATCTTCTTCGGCTCAAAGAAAAACCTGCCACCCCTGGCAAAGCCCACCTGTTAGTTGAATTAGCAAAACACGTCGGTCAACACGAACTGAAATCAGGTGAACTATTCAAAGCCGGGAAGGATGACCAGGGAATAGATGCGTTCTTTGCCAGTGAACGTGCATTGGTAGCGAATCAGGCAAAGGTAGTGGAGCTAAAAACTGTCTATCGGCATGGTTCTGAACAGGTTGGCACAGATGCGAATGCGGACAAGCAGGAAGGGCGTTTATTCGCCGCTCCCGTTTCCAATTCTGATGATGGGGCGGGGGCGGAACTTACTTCTGTGGATCAATCCTGGCATCCGTTTTTTAATAAAACCTATCCGAACGGAAAGCTAACGAAAATTCAAATGCCGAAGGCAGAAGTAGGGTTCGCTATTGCCTCACATTATTTATCTATGTCAGGCGGTACTCGAACGATAACCCTTGATTTAACTATTAGCGATGTACTCTCGGATAATTATTCAGACTGGCAATCTCAAATAATATGTTTATTTACTTCTGCTGAAGGATGGGTAGAACAATCTCCTACCGTATTTAACCTGAGTAGTGATAAAAAGTTGCGCCTGAAAGTTACGATAGATGGAGGGCAGCCGCCCATTACACCTTATAAAGCAAAGATACATGGTTACGGGTTTGATACTAATCTGCCGGTCTTACTGGTTAAGCTCAAACATACTATTGGCAAATACATTTACTACTTATTTCAGAATACCGAACTCACGATGATTGATCTTACAGTAGCCGTAACAGGGCTGAAGACGCTGGCAATCTCGAATGATTTTGGCTCCGTTGATACGGCTAAACCATTTCAGCCATTTGGACCTGCGCCAGTTACCGGAAGTAGTTTAATAATTGGGTCAAGCGAGGTTTTTCATAAGACTTGTTCTTCCTTGAAACTGAATCTTGCCTGGCAGGTAAAAGCTGTTGCTTATGGTGCTACGCCTTCGACAAAAGCCTCTTACTTAATAAATGGCAACTGGGGGCTGCCAACGACGAATGATCTTTTTCTAGTAAAAGATGGAGAGATAGAGCTTAATAATTTTAGTAACGCAATGATAGATAAGCCAGATTTTTCTGAAAATGGTTTTTACAACACTAATTCCCGCAATGGCTTCTTACGGATAGCCTTTTCTGGTGGACTTGGGCAGGACGCATATGTGATCGCACTAAGGGATTATCTTATTGGGCAAGCGAAGCCGCTTCCAATCGGTAGGAATCCAGTCCCTGCCCCTAAAGTGCCAATGCTGGAGTCAATCTCAGTTACTTATACGGCTAAGCAAGCAATCGCTTTGAATTCAAGACAAACTAATTCTCACGCTCATTTCTTCCATCTGGGGCCTTTCGGTCAATCCGAGCAGCACCCAAAATTAAACGCAGAAAAGAAAGTTTATCTTTTGCCGCAGTTCACTACACAAGGAGAAGAAAGCGAAGCCGAATTTTACATCGGTGTCACCGACCTCAAACCGCCGCAAAATCTTGCATTGTTGTTTCAGGTTGCGGATGGAACCGCCAATCCGCTGGCGCAAAAAGCGACTCTGCACTGGAGTTATTTATCTGGCAACGAGTGGATTAGTTTTGCAAGCAATGAAGTCGAAGATCACACCGATGGTTTACTCAATTCTGGCATTGTGACGTTCGCCGTACCGCGTGACGCTTCCGCTGCCAACACGATTTTGCCCACCGGGATGCACTGGCTTCGTGCGGCGGTTGCCGATAACAGCGATGCCGTTTGTCGCTTGCGGATGGTAGCGGCGCAGGCATTGGCGGCGACCTTTACGGACAAGGGCAATGATCCGGCGTTTCCGGCGCAGGTCTTGACCGCAGGCACAATCAGCAAGCTGGGGCAACCGGATGCGGCAGTCAAAAAAATCACTCAGCCGTTTAGTACTTTTGATGGACGAGGGGCAGAAAATTCACTGGCATTTTATACCCGAATCAGCGAGCGGTTGCGCCACAAAGACCGTGCGATTGCGCTGTGGGATTACGAGCATTTGATCCTGGAAGCCTTCCCCAAAATTTATAAAGTCAAATGTCTGAACCACACCAAATATGAGGATGAGGTTTATCAGGAACTGGCTCCGGGACACGTCACTGTTGTTACGATCCCGAACCTGCAATTACAGAATCTGCGCGATCCGCTGAAGCCCTATACGAGCCTGGGGTTGCTGACGGAGATAGAGAAATTTTTAAGCAGGCGATTGCCCTGTTTCGTCAAACTGCATGTCAAAAATCCTCGGTTTGAGGAAGTGTTTACAGAGTTTGATGTCCGCTTCTACGATGGTTTCGACAACACTTTTTATCAAAAGAAATTACAGGAAGAGCTTACGCGGTTTCTGTCGCCATGGGCTTTCTCTGGCGGTGGCAGCCCCACGTTCGGCGGGAAAATATACAAATCCGTCCTGCTTAATTTTATTGAGGAGCGTCCCTATGTGGATTATGTCACTAACTTCAAATTGTTTCATAAATATCAACCCCTGGGGCAGAAGGATGAAGTTATCAGCCCCGATCTTTCCGAAGTCGCAGGTTCGACCGCCGTTTCTATTTTGGTCTCTGCGCCAATTGAGAGTCACAAGATCAATCCGATCATTACTGTAGGGGGAAAACCGTTCTCCGAACAATGCCGGTGTGAAGTATGAGCCGTCTGCCAGTTACCATCCCAAAACAGCCGCTGCTGAATCCTGCTGAGGATTACTATCGCCTGCGCCGCGAAGGAATTGGTTTCATTGAACAGATGGGGAGCCGCTTTTGGACGGATTACAACACGCACGATCCCGGCATTACGATCCTCGAAGCGTTGTGTTACGCCATCACCGATCTCGCTTACCGCACAGGCTGGGAGATGAAAGACCTGCTGGCTCCCTCCAAACCTGTAGCAAATTTGGCGAAACCTTTTCCCCATCAGGCATTTTTTACGGCCAAAGAAATTCTGACGGTAAATCCTGTGACACCAGCGGATTTTCGTCGCCTGCTCATTGATCTTGCGGGGGTGCGGAATGCCTGGGTTATCTGCAAAACCTGCGCTTGCGAGGTGGCATATTATGCCTCGTGCAAAAAAGAACAGTTGCAGTTGTCCTATCAGAAATCGAAGCCAGACCTGACGCCCGTCGCGCCGCAAGGCCTGTACGAAACGCTCCTCGAACTGGAAGCCGACCCGGAATTTGGTGATCTGAATGACCGGAAAATTGCCCGGGCCTTCACGATAGAAATCGGCGGCAAGTTACAGCCCTATACGCTGGAATTATGGTTTCCTGCGTGGGAGTTGTTAGATCAAGCGGCATATAAGAAATTTGTTGAGAGCACAGACAATCCCCTGAGCATTACGCGTGGGAAGTTTTCGCGCAGCAAATTCGATAACAATGTAATTTCCGATCTCGATCTGCGGCGTTCCTGGCGCAATGTTTTTTATCTCTCCTTCAGCTTTTTAGTCGGTGGTAAAACCATTGAAATTAACAATGCCACGCTGCGCATTTTCGGCGCTGACGCCACCGCGCAACAATTAACTGTTGCGACGTTGACGGAGAAATTAAAAGAAGGGGGAGCAACCGGATTTCTCGCGCAATATCGCCGTAAATTACAAACAATTGCCACCCGGGTCGAGGCCGCAAAAGCCGCGCTTCACAGTCATCGCAATCTGGACGAAGACTACTGCCGCGTAAAAGTAGTGGATGTTGAGGACGTGGCTGTCTGTGCCGATGTCGAAGTGAAACCTGATGCGGACATTGAACGCGTCCAGGCGGAGATTTGGTTTGCCATTGAGCAGTATTTTAACCCGCCAGTCCGGTTTTATACCTGGCAGGAATTACAGGAGCAGCAATTCCCGGTCGAAGAGATTTTCAATGGCCCGGAACTTCGCAATGGTTTTCTCAAGGCGGCGGAATTAGATGCTGCCGTGCTAAAAACGGAATTACGCACATCAGATATTATCAATCGCCTGATGGATATTGTGGGAGTAGTCGCGGTCAATAACCTCCTGCTCACCGGCTACGACGCCGAGGGAAATGTCATCAGGGGAAAAGCTGACCTGGCACTGGATGCACAGGGTAAGCCTGTCCCTGATAACAACAAACCCAGTGCCGCGTGGCTGCTGTATGTGAACGAATTCCATCAGCCCCGGCTTCATCGTCATTTGTCGCGGTTCCTATTTTACAAAAATGGTCTTCCTTTTTTGCCGCGCCTGGATGAAGCGCAGGACACCCTGATCCAATTGCACGGGGAAGCCGAGCGCCCGAAAATCCCCGCTGCGTCGCTCGACCTGCCTGTTCCGACGGGAACTTTCCGCCACCCGGAAGAGTATTTTCCGGTGCAAGATAGTTTCCCTTTGACCTATGGCATTGGCGAGGAAGGTCTGCCCTCGCACGCCTCAACGCAGCGCCGGGCGCAGGCGCGACAACTAAAAGCTTACCTGTTGATGTTCGAGCAATTGCTGGGTAATGCGTTTGCGCAGATTGCACATACCGCAGATTTGTTCTCGCTCGATCCGAACATCAGGCAGACTTATTTTTCCCGAACATTCACTAAAGATGACATCCAGGGTTATAACGAGCTGACGAAAAACCTTACTCCCGCTGCGCTTGAAACCATGACCGAGGCGCTGCCCGAATTTTACGAACGCCGCAATGGTTTTCTCGACCACCTGATGGCGCGGTTCGGTGAACAATTTGGCGAATACGCGCTGCTGCTGACGGATTTTCTGGGGCAGAAAGTTGCGCCAGGTCGTTTGATCGAAGACAAAATTTCTTTTCTCAACGCCTGTCCACAGATTAGTCACGACCGCGCAAAAGCGTTTGACTATAAAACCAACCCTTGCGCCCCGGACAATATTTCCGGCCTCAAAAAACGTGTCAGCCTGTTGCTCGGGCAAGACGGGAGCAGTAATGAACGCGCCATCATCGTCGAACATTTATTGCTGCGCCCCAAATTTTTCGGTGACGCACTCTTTCCCGCCTGCTCAGAAGGGCCGTGCGCAACCTGTGGCGACAAAGACCCCTATTCGTTTCGCCTGACCTTTGTGATGCCCGGCTGGATAGCGCCTTACAACGTCAACATGGAAATGCGGAAGTTTGCTGACCGGACAATCCGTGCGGAAATGCCAGCCCATCTCCTCGGCAAAATTTGCTGGGTTGGGAATGATGACTTGCAGTTTGAGCGCTTTGAAGATGCGTGGTGCAAATGGCTGGAGGCCAATGCAAAATTTGACTGGGCAGAAGAGCGCTTGCAGGAACGCATCGAAGCCATTCTTGCCAACAATCTGGTGAACGCTTCTGACGCTGCCAAACTTAAGGGAGACGAGTTATGCAAGTGCGCCGCCGCCATTCTGACGAATTTCGGGATAGAGTTTTACGATTGGATGGCCACCAATATTAAAGCAGGTCGCACTCTGCTTGAAGACACAGTTACTTTTGAGGGAGGGACGCTCTTTACCCCCGACCCGATAACGCTGTGCGCCCCTATGACAGCGACGAAAATAGAAAAGCTGCTGAAAGAACGCTACGCCGCTTACACCGAAGTTTCGTATCGCCTTTGGGTAGTCGTGAATCTGCTCAGCAAATTGCGCAACACGTATCCGGGTGCGACGTTGCACGATTGTGATGATGGCAGCGATCTCAATCCTGTCCGCCTGGGGCTGACGGCCTTAGGGAATTATCCGCTTAAAAAAACTGCTGCTTCGGATGCAGCCCCTGAAAACATTGCCCCGAATGTCGCAGAGTCTGCGCTAGGTCTTGCCCCTGATCCCCTGTCACCAGAGACCGCCGCAAGTAACAAAACTACCAAATCTAAATCACAGGCAAAAAAACAAAAGCCTGATGAGGCCGCCCCGCCACAGGACTTATTGTTTGCGCCAGATACGGCGGAGCCGGCAAGTCAGCCGAAGAAATCTCGTTCACGAAAAAAAATTGATAACCCCGAAGCGTAAACCATTCAGCGAATGAACAACCGGTATCGTTATGAAACCCAACGCAGATCATTACCCAATCTTTGAAGCCAACCAGGTGCTGACCAACATCCATTTGAACGATGTCTTCAATTACCTGGACGAACAACAGCGCCTGACCCGCGCCAACCTGATCGGCATTGGCATTGTTTGCGGCCTGGAGCTTAAGCTTGTCGGCTCGACGATTACACTCTCGAAAGGCTGCGGCATCACGTCGGAAGGCTACCTGATCGTCGAGAATGATGTGTCATTAGTCTCTTATCGAACATATAACCTTCCTGATGACGTGAAGTATGCGCCGTTCAAGAATAAAAAAATTGATCCGAGCAAGCAGTATGAATTGTGGGAACTGTTTCCGACAGGAGAGCCGAATACTACTCCGTTGAGTGACGCTTTTTTGAAGGACAAAGCGGTCTTACTGTTTTTGGAATTGAAGAAAGAAGACCTGCGCAATTGCAGCCCCAATAATTGCGATGATAAAGGCGCGAAGGTAACAGCAACGGTGCGGCGGTTGTTGATAAAAACGGAAGACTTAAAAATAATCATCGCCGAAGCAAACAAATTAGGCACAGGGCTGACGGCTGCTGATTTGGAAACGTTGCTTTTACAGCGCCTGAACCTGCCGGATTTGCGCCTGCCACGCTATGACGTTCCCGCTACAAATCCCGCCACTTCTAATCAGGTATTGGCAGCTTTTCTGGCCTCGTTTAAGAACGAAAAATTAGCAGATAAAACGGGTACAGCATTGACTGCCGCTTACGAAGCTTTCAGGCCGCTGGTACAGAGCGTATATCCCAACAACCCCTTTACTCCCCATTTCCAAAACAAATTTGATTTTTTGAATAACGCACCCAAAACAACGACACAGGTACATTTCTTACAATATTACTACAATTTTTTCGACCATTTGCTGCGGGCTTACGATGAGGTTCGGCAACGTGGAGTCGAGTTGCTTTGTGCTTGTTGTCCGTCCGCAGATATGTTTCCTCGCCACCTGATGCTGGGTTTATTGCCCATCCTTCCAGGGACGAATCCTGAGCTTTATCGGCAGCATTTTCTATCTTCTTCGGCACTCAGCAATTGCGAAGAGCGTACCAAAGGATTCGTGCAATTATTTCAACGTCTGGTCGAAATGGTGCGCCGTTTTACCCATACGCCGCAACTCCCTGCACCTGTGAAAAATTCTCTGCTGGATACGCAAATACGCGTTACGCCCAGCCACTTAAGTGCTCAGCCTCTGTCCGACAAGGCGATCCCTTATTATTTCGAGCCGGATGGTACACCGCCACTCTTTCATCTGTGGAGTCCCACCAGAACTCGGCGGAATAAGGCGAATCAAAATTTAGGCTATCATGCCGAAACATATCTACCGCCTGCGCCAGCCTTTGTCACTAATGCGCTGCGGTATGATTTAGAACAATATAATTTCCTGCGGATTGAAGGACATCTCGGCAAAAATTATCAGCAGGTCTTGCGTCGGTTGTTGGCGCTGAAGGCGCAATATCGGCTGCCGATAGAAGTAGTGGCATTACGCACTGGAGCGTTCAATGAAAATGTTCCGGTGGATTTGAGCAAAGAGGACTGCCGCTTTCAGGATTTGGAAGCTTTGTACGACACGTTGCGGGAAGAACTACTATGTGCTTTGTGCGAAGGCGTCAGATACCTTTACGACATTGCAATTGAGAAAGCGGGTTTACCTGGTGGAACGCCGCAACTTCCTTTATTGAAAAAATACGCCCCTAATTTTAAGTATCGGATTGACACTGTGGGCGCCTGGTATGAAAAGTACCTGGCACTTATTCAGTCAAGACCTTATCTTGATGTTGACCAGAATAAAATAGACGCTAATAGTGTACTTACCGTCTATTGTTTACTATTCGCTGGTACTCAGGGTTTGGCGGAAAAGAGCTATGCCCATGTAGTAGCTGTCTATTACTTGTCAAAACTAGCCGAAGTGTTACCAGCGAGCTTAAATCAATTAGGCTATGCTGAGTTTGAAAATAAGTATCAGGATTTGATTGAGTTAATTCGCTACTTTCGTAGCGATGCCGCTACTAAAATTTCAGAGAACCTTCAACTCTTTGTTCCCCAGGAAGACTTGATAGACCACTTCGATCAGGTACTCTTTTCTTGTAAGCTTGATCCAATGAAAGCTATTCAGGAAGAGTACCTCCGGCGCATTCGGGAACTAAAACGCAAACAGTTTTTAAGCCATTTCCTACAAACGAATCCCGGTATTCAGCATAAAGCCGGAGTGCCATTAGGTGGGACATTCATTCTCGTCTATCACGATGAGCCTCCTACTATCGCTCAAAATCGTGTACTTGATAATGTTAAAGCAGACCTTAGTCCGGCGGCCCCGACTGTGACAACGATTAGTAACGCAGCGATTCTAAAATCTTTATCCCGCATTAGCGCTAATCAGCAGTTACGAAGTAATCAGGAGATTAGATTTTTAATCGGCTCTCTTACAGGGCAGATTCCTGAACTTATCGCTTTGCCGGCAGCACCAGAGGACGACAAAATCATTGCCGCAGCGGTTGGTGAATTCGACAATGGCACAGTTATCGCAGATTTTTATCTGCCGTACCTGTGTTGCTCCGATTGCTCGCCCGTACAGTTTGTTTTACCCAAAACCCCGCCTGTATTTACCGTACAAACTGGTTGCACGAACGCTAACGCTAACAACCAGGCTGAAGTCACTGTCACACCGCACGGTGGTGTAGAGCCTTACAGCGTGAAGGTGGATAACAAGGACTACCAGCCACTCAGTGGCGCACTCTTGTTAGCGCCAGGGCAGCATACGCTTGTGATACAGGATGCCGAGGCCACCGAATCTGCGCCACAGAATATCACGGTGGCTGACCCCATAATCGTAGGTATTCTGAAGTACGATTGTATTGGAGACAATCTTTATATCGCGGCTATGCAAATCAAGGGAGGAACACCACCTTACTTTGTTAAGGAGCAACAAATATCCGGCGACTCTTTTCAGTCAGAGCCGATTAAAAGTGGTATCGGTGCTTCAATAGAAGTAAAAGACAACAAAAACTGTACAGCGAAGATTGAAGTGCAACATACCTGTTGTGACTTGCCTTGTAACGGCCAGTCCCGACTCTGTGCATATCGGTTATGGGTGCAGCCGCCGCTTAGCGATTCGCCCTATGAAACCTATGGTCAGGATCAACAAATCAGGCTGAAGTTTCGCTATAACCATACTGACATTGAGTTGCCTGATGCGCTGAATCTGGTCAACGCGTCTGCTGCCGCATTAAACCAGGGTTTCCATGAGACAATAGGTAGTATCATCAAAAAGCTGAATGCTGTAATTAACCAGACGTTGAATGATAAGTTCGGCAAATTAAGTAAGTCGCGCTTAGTTCTCTCCTATCGTCCAGGCACAAACGACCCCTTTGGTATTCTCTGGATAGAGTACTTTGACTGTGAAACCTTCTATCTGGAATTCGGCTACACTTTCGCTAAGCCAAAACCGCCATTCGCCCTGACTTGCATTTACACCAACGAAGATGCGTCGTTCAATGGTGCGATTTTTATTAACCGCAGGCTGGACAATAAAGAAACCCGTGTCCCGGCTTTCGATTGCCGTGAGCGTAATCAATGCACGGGCGGTGACTATACGAAGCTTTGTCAAGGTCCCGACCCCAAACCTTCCTTCTTTATCGAGCCACTTGGTAACAATCGGTTCCAGTTAGGCAAAAAAGATAATCTCCCCGCGAGTGAAATTGCCGCACGCGTATGGGACATCTTTACTGCCCAGCCGACAGAACCTTTCTATGTTGGTGAAAAGGTAGAAGTACAGTTACAAAATCCCAGCGGGCGAATCCGGCTCACTGCAATTACTACAAAAGGTTGTTTCGGAATCTCGGAGCAAGGCTTAGGGCAATGATGCACATTATCCGCCAGCAATACTTTCACGTTGAAGTGAACGGCACTGAATCCGACGGTTTGGCGTTACAGCGCAGTCTGCCGGATTTGTGCGAGCACTCGTTGACGCCTGCGCTGGAGCGAGTTTTGGATCGTTGCGTTCCAGCGACCGAGCATCTCTCTCTCGAACGCCTGGAAATAGACGTGGGAGTGATGGCGCTGGAACGAATGGAGCATGATCTGGCTGCCGCAGTGACCAGTGCCATTGAAAAATCGCTCCAGGAATTGTTACGGTCAGAGGCAGCCGCGACGACGAATATTTCCGGTTCAGTTCGGCGCACAACAAACCAACAATCTCTGCACGAAGCCTTGCTCTATTTTTTGCAAACCGGCAGCCTGCCCTGGTCGTTTCGGCTTCTCGTCGGGCAAAGTTTTGAACAGGTTCTTCTGCAAGCCTGGGAAGAGGAAACACACGCCATTACCGCGTTACCTGCCAACAATAGAGCTATTCTGGAGGCGTTGTTTTTTGCGTCGGTGCGGCAACGCCTGGTGCGGCAATTTTCCGTCAGTTTTCTGGCAGTGTTGCTCCGGCATCTTGCGCCCGACGCGGAAAAGACGAGAAGTGAAATTATTCAGCTTCTGCAAAATTCCGCTGTGTCCACTGGCGATCTTAAATATTTCGACAGGCAATTGTGGGAAACGATTTTGCAGCAGGTTGCATGGCGGCGCATATTTTCGGCGACTGAACTTATTCGCGCTACGTGGCAGGCCTTGCCGGAGCAGCAAACGCCTCGTCCTGCGCTGGAACGCATGATAGAAAATTACTGGCCAGGGACAACGGCAACCGAAGATACGCCAGAATCAGTTGTCATAGATTTCCCCGCTCCTGAAAAAAGTCCGCGCCAGTTCATTGACCAGCAGGAATTGACAGAAGGCTTGTATGTGGATTGCGCCGGGCTGGTTTTATTGCATCCCTTTCTCCCACAATTTTTTTCAGGCTTAGGGCTTGCGACAAAAGATAAATTGCTCCAACCTGACCGCGCTCTTTGCCTGTTACATTTTCTGGCGACCGGGCAAATCGTCGCGCCGGAATATGAACTCGTCCTGCCGAAAATTCTTTGCAATGTGCCGCTGGAAACTCCCGTCGAGGCGAATGTAGCGCTGACCGTTGCCGAACAGGAAGAAGCCACCGCCCTGCTTGACGCCGTGATTCGTCACTGGGAAGTGTTGCACAACACCGGCGCTGACAGCTTGCGCGGAACCTTCCTGATACGTCCGGGAAAAGTTTCTTTGCGCAAGGATGGCGACTGGTTGTTACAGGTCGAAGCGAATTCCTTTGACATCCTGTTAGACCAATTACCCTGGGGGATTGGGATGATTAAATTGCCGTGGATGGAGAAAATGTTATGGGTGGAATGGAGATAAAATTATCTCTCTTTACGTTGTCAGCATAGTATTCAAAAAATGTTTTTCCACGAAGACACACGAAGGGACACGAAAATGTGACGGAGCGAGCAGGTCGCTCTCGCGCCGTTTCGCCCCGTCGCTCTTCTTCGTGCTGTTTCGTGTAGCTTCGTGGAAGGGAAATACTTAAAATTATAGATGAAAACCAGCGCGGAAAAATCATCCTCTACGACTTCGACAACAGCCAGACAAACGTCGAGCCAGCCTTTTTTTGCAAAGGCGGGAGAGGGGAGTTTTTTTGCGCCAGCGACAATTGTCCCCGCCGTCCAACTGAAAATGACGGTGAATAAACCGGGCGACAAATTCGAGCAGGAAGCCGATAAAATGGCGGACAGGGTGATGCGCATGCCTGCTCCCGCAGCGCCCATAAAAGAAGAAAAGCTCCAGCGCCAGCCAGCCGATAAGCTCCAGAAAAAGGACGACGAGAAAATCCAGAAAGCTCCGGCTGCCACAGAAAAATTCCAAAGAAAAGCTGGTGATGGTGCACCTGCTGTCGGTGCGAATGTGCAAACGGCAATTCAAAATCAAACCGCTGGTGGACAACCACTCTCCGCTGATGTGCGCAGCTACATGGAGCCGCGCTTTGGCGCCGATTTCAGCAACGTTCGCATCCACAACGACGCGGAATCCGCCGGTCTGAGCAATCAACTGAGCGCCCGTGCCTTCACATATCAGAACCACGTTTTTTTCTCCCGCGATCAGTATCAGCCCGGCACCAGCGAGGGCAAACAACTCCTGGCGCACGAACTGACGCACACCATTCAGCAGGGGCATGGCATTCAGCGCAGCCCGCAGGTCAGCACAACCACTACGCCGCCGCCCATTCAGCGGTTGGGGCTGGATGACGCGCTGAACAAGTTTGCTGAATGGGCCAATCTGATTCCCGGCTTTCGGATGCTGACGATCATCATTGGCATCAATCCGATCAATATGCAGCCCACTGATCGCAGCGCCGCTAATGTGTTGCGAGCCTTGCTGGAACTCACGCCCATCGGAGTTGTTGTCAGTCAGGTATTAGATCGTCTGGGATTCTTTAATAAGGCTGGGGCTTGGGCCGAGCAGCAAATAGCGGGTCTCAGCGGTATCGGCAGTGAAATCTCCGCCGCCCTACGCGCCTTCCTGCGTTCGCTGAGTTGGACAGACATCTTTGATCTCGGCGGCGTGTGGGAACGCGCCAAAGCCATCTTCACGGGGCCGATTTCTCGCGCGAAGTCGTTTGCCGAAGGTTTCTTTACGGGGCTGATCAGCCTAGTAAAAGAAGCGGTGCTGCGTCCGCTCGCAGCGATGGCCGAAGGAACGTCGGGCTACCCATTGCTGAAAGCATTGCTCGGGCAAGACCCCATTACCGGCGAACCCGTGCCTCGCAATGCGGACACCCTGATCGGCGGTTTCATGACGCTGATCGGACAGCAGGAAATTTGGGAAAATCTGAAGAAGGGCAACGCTGTCGCACGCGCGTGGGCGTGGTTCCAGGGCACGCTGGAAGGGTTGTTGGGATTTGCCCGCTCCATTCCCGGTCAGATCATCGCCACTATAACGTCGCTGACCTGGCAGGACATCCTTTCCATTGCCGGCGCGTTTACAAAGGTGGCAAAAGCCTTTCTGGGCATTGCCGGGCAGTTTGGTTCCTGGGCGTTGAATCAGGTCATCAGTCTGCTGGAAATTCTCTTTTCCGTCGTTGCGCCCGGCGCGATTCCTTATGTAGCCAAAGCCCGCGCCGCCTTTATCACGATCATCAAAAACCCTGTTGCGTTTGTCGGCAATCTGGTGCGCGCGGGCAAGCTGGGATTCCAGATGTTTGCCAGCAACATTCTCACGCATCTGAAAGCCGCGTTTATTCGCTGGCTGACGGGGCCGCTCGGCGAAGCGGGCGTCTACATTCCGCAGTCCTTTAGCCTGATTGAAATCGTCAAACTGGTGCTGTCGGTCTTTGGCCTGACCTGGGCTAATATCCGTTCCAAACTGGTAAAGATTATTCCTGAACCTGTCCTGGTCGTTCTCGAAAAAACGGCCAGTGTGCTGGTCACGCTGGTCACGCAAGGCCCTGCCGCCGCCTGGCAACAAATTGTGGCTGAACTGACCGAGTTGAAGGATCAGATGATCGCCCAGATCACCCAGATGGTCACGGTCGAAATCGTCAAGGCCGCCGTGATGAAGCTGGTCAGTATGATCAATCCCGCTGGCGCCGTGATTCAGGCGATTCTGGCCATTTGGAACACAGTGTCGTTCTTTCTCTCGAAACTCACTGAGATCGGCGCCGTGATAGGTTCGTTTATCAACTCAATTTCCGCCATCGCCGCCGGAACTATCGAACCCGCCGCGAAACGGGTGGAACAGACCATGGCGAATATCCTGCCCCTAGTGATTGGCTTCCTGGCGAAGCTGGTCGGGTTGGGCGGGGTTCCGGGGAAACTGGTCGGGATTGTGAAGAAACTGCGGGCACCGATTGATAAGGGTTTGGATAAGATTGTGGGGTGGCTGGGGAGTATGTTGAAGAAGCTGGGAGGGGCAGTGGCTCAAGCGGGATTGCCAGCAGATCCGAATGAACGATTGCGACTGGGGATGCAGACGGCGATGGGGGTTGTCAACAAATTCGCCGGGAGGAAAATGGGAAAAACGGTTCTTACCCCGCTTCTCTCTGTTGTAAAAACTCGATACGGATTCCAATCTTTGGAACTACTTGAGCAGGGACCAAAATGGGCGGTAAAAGGAATTATCAACCCGCAACAAGTCAGTGATTCAAATACCCTCGTTGATAAAGGAAATCGAAAAGTTGAACCTCCCAGTGATATTCCATTTCCTATCAAAGTCGAAGGAATTGATAGAAATGAATTCGACAGACAATTGCGGATGCAGCAAGCCGGAATTAACAGGATGAAGGTGTCTGAATGGATTTCTGCAAGAGACCGATTCAAGGATACCGGAAGGCTCGGCGACAGCGCCACGAGAAAAGAGCGTCGCCGTCTCATCAGAGAAGAAGTCAACCAAATATTAAATAATGACCCTCTGTTTAAGAATAACCCGGACCAAAAGCAGGCTAGAAAACAAGCGCTGGCTTTGGTTAAACTCCGTACGAAGGATCAAGCGGTTTTACATGAAATTGATCAGGTTGCTGGTGGGGCTTCGGATAAATTTGGTGGCTTTGGTGACGCAAATGCAAATAACTTAATCGGAGCACTTTGGCGTACCAGAGCGGAAACGCTAAAAGCAGATGTTGAGGGAAAAACTGCTAGCGCCGACAGATCTACAACAGACATGAACGCCTACTTACATTCAACTTAAATATGAACATAGCAACCTTTCTGAAGATCCACCCTCTGGACAATGACAAGCCTGTTCGAGAAGTTAAGCTTCACCCAAAAGTGAAAGCCAATTCTCAGTTGGCATCTTTTCTCTCTCAAGCTGCAAAGAATTCTTTTTCCAACGGCTTTTTCAGAACTATAGATTGCGATGCGTTAAATGACATTCGCTCAATCTGGAAATGGTACAACGATGATGTAATTATATTCCTGCGGACAGCTTTTGGAGGACTATTTTATCAAAGGAAAGCGGACTTCTTTTTTTATGATCCTCTTTATGGTGACAGGGTTAACCTTGCCAATGATCTGGAGTTTATCCTAAACGTTTTTTTATGTGACGAGCGGTCGCTTTCCAGTACTTTTCTTTTCCCGCTATACAATGCAGCCATTAACCATACCGGGGTGCCTGCTGAAGATGAATGTTTAGGGTTTTTCCCGGCGCTAAAATTGGGCGGAGAGAAAAAAATCGAAAACCTTAACATAGTGAAGCTAGAAGAACATCTATACTTTCTCTCTCAACTTTAGGATCAGAGAGGAATATCAAATGTTTGAATCCCTGCAACTACTCGCTGATATTGATTGCCTGCGTTCTGCTATCAAAACTCGTCTAAACGCAATTCCCAGACAAACCAAAGCAAACGATGTTCCCTCCCCCTTGATTGTTAAAGATTTCGTGTTCAGGGCATTTCTGAAAGAGCATCAGCCCTCCTCTCAGGAAATCATCATTCTCCTCCTCGCCCTCGTCCCCCACATCCAGCCCAACTTTCTATCCAACATCATCGCCGAACATCTCCCCGAAGGTGGCGACTTCCCTGAATTCGGTGGCGTCAAAGGCACCAATCATCGCGGCATCCTGCCCACTGGTGAAACGGCGCAATTCATCCTCGCGGGCGACGACATCGAAAAACGCCTTGAAGTGCAGCGTATTCTGAGCAGCGAACACTGGTTTGCGCAAAAGCATATTCTCTGGCTTGAACCGGTGCGCGAAGGCGAGCCGTTGATGAGTGGGCGCTTAATCCTTGACCCGGAAATTGTCGAGCAACTCACGCTGGGAACGGTTAGCAAGCCGCGTTTCAGTATTGATTTTCCGGCGGAATATATCGAAACGGAAATGGAGTGGGATGATCTGGTGCTGCATCCGAATACGCTGCGGCAAATCGGCGAAATCGAACACTGGCTGCAATACAACGATACGCTCCTGCACGAATGGGGGATGAAGAAAAAAATCAAACCGGGCTATCGCGCTTTGTTTTTCGGGCCGCCGGGGACGGGCAAAACGATGACGGCTACTTTGTTGGGCAAATATACGGGCAAAGATGTGTTCAGGATTGATCTGTCGCGGGTCGTGTCCAAATACATCGGCGAGACCGAGAAAAATCTGTCGCGCCTTTTCGATAAAGCGGAAAATAAAAACTGGATTTTATTCTTTGATGAAGCCGATGCGCTCTTTGGCAAGCGCACCGACATTCGTGACGCGCACGACAAATATGCCAACCAGGAAGTTGCGTATTTGTTGCAGCGCATTGAGGGGTATAACGGGCTGGTGATTCTGGCTACGAATCAGCGCGGCAACATAGACGACGCGTTTGTCCGACGGTTTCAGACGATCATTCACTTTCCGATGCCGCGCACCGAAGAGCGGTACGAAATCTGGCGCAAAGCTTTTCCGCCGCAAATTGAAATTGCCGATGACATAGACTGGCGGCAGGTGGCAGCGCGCTACGAGCTGACCGGCGCAAGCATTTTGAATGTGACACATTATTGCGCTGTCGAAGCCCTGGCTGACGAATCACGCCGCCTTGACCGCAAGCGATTGGAAGCCGCAATTTTGCGCGAGTACATTAAGGAGGGAAAGGCCATTTAGCAGAGTGCAGAAAACCTGAGTAGTCTTAAGGCGTTACCAATGAAAAGGGCTTACTGATGTTTTGTCAGTAAGCCCTTTGCCACAAATGGCGACCCGTACGGGATTTGAACCCGTGTTACCGCCATGAAAGTGCCAATTGTGTGCTTTGGCTACACTTGTACTGAGCCGCATAAGTTAGTATAAAATCAATAATTAACAGGCGTTTTCTGACTTAGCATTTAGTATGGTTTAGGATGATTTTGTACCTGTTTGTTTCACATTTCGTTACCAAGACGTTACCACGACTTGGAACAGCACACTATTCTATTTCCGCAAACTCAACAACACCAGCCGAAGCAAAGTCTATTTTCTCAAAATATAAAGTTACTTTACATTTCAGCTATTGGCATCTGCGAAGTTGATTTAACGTAGAAGTCGCTACAAAGCTGAAATTCTGTTGCGGACATTGCAAGACATAGAGTAGGATTGGTGCGCCGAAAACAGCAAATAACAAACAAGCTTGCAGCGATCCTCAATCGTGCCTTACAGACTTGCAGCTAAATTATGTAATCACTGAATAGCTAAACTTGTTGCGTGATTTCCTTTTGTTTAGCAAGGGTTTGGTTAATCCTCAATCAAAAATCAAAAGACTTGACCAGCGTAAAAAGAAATAGGTTTTTAATATGAATGGATTGGAGAGATTAGATGATCTACAAGCATCACGTTTTATTGCAGCACTGCTGGGTCGCAGACCGAAAGAAAATGCTTTCATTGAGATTCATAACCTTGTGGCGAGCCTACCTATCTATCACATCTCTGAAGATGCTATTGCTGGATGCCTGATGCGCCACAATGTAAAAATCGGAGAAGGAAAATCAAGACTGTTGAATATCTATTCACAAGTATTGGAATACTTTATACGGGATTTTTCGATTTCAGACGACGAGCTTAGCCAACTGCAACACCTTGCAAATATTCTTAAGATAACCAGTGATGAAGCCTCTCAGATTCACACGGCAATAGTCTACCCTTATTATGAGATGTTACTTCGAGAGGTATTACAGGATCGTCATATTACAGAAGAAGAAGAAGCAACGCTTGATGCTTTATCTGCAAAGCTACGGATTCCTGAATCGGAAGTTAAAGAAATCCGCAAAAAACTCATAGTGCCAATTTACAATCAGGCAGTAAGGGATGTTCTTGCCGACGACCTGTTATCCCCTCAAGAAGAAGCGGAATTAGAAAAGCTGGCAAAATCACTGAGAATAAAAATCCGATGGGAAGGAAACTCGGAAGCCACTTTTAAACGCGCTCGCTATTTATGGCAGATCGCAGAAGGCAAACTCCCATATGTAAGTACCTAAGCAAAATTAATCTGGTATTTAGAGCCAACTCCGACCAAGACCTTTTGCAAGGCACGGAATAAGGTCTGACAAGATTCATAGGCC
>JAYSTY010000014.1:0-1853 GCA_043719385.1 Blastocatellia bacterium
GAAATATACGCTCACTTTACCGCAAGTCAAGCGTTGGCTTGACCAATAATCTATCCGGCTCCGGCTCCCCGTACTGTTCTCATGTTTTTGCGCTCAACCCTGGCTGTCACTACACATCCGTTGCATCATTCTTTATAATCCGCGTCATCATGAAAAGAATACCCCTGCTGATCAGCCTGTTATTAATTTGCAGTACTCTGGCTTTCGCGCAGGAACGGAAAGTCATCGTTCCGGCCAATGCTGCCAAACCTGTGGGGCCATACAGTCCTGGCATCCTTGTCAAAGATTATTTGTATATTTCAGGACAAGGTGTGCGTGATGCAAAAAGCAATTTGCCCGAAGGCATTGCGGCGCAAACCAAACAATGCCTGGAAAATGTCAAAGCCATTATCGAGGCCGCTGGCCTGACAATGGAACACGTCGTCCACTTGCAACTTTATCTGGAGAAGATGAGCGACTTTGCCGAAGTGGATCGCGTCTATGCCGAATATTTTCCCAGGAATCCGCCCGCCCGAATCGTTATTGGGGTCACGAAAATGCCGACCGACACGACCGTTGAAATGACAGCGGTGGCGGTGCGTGATTTGCAGATGAAAAAAGTGCTAACGCTCAAAAACCTGCCGCCATTGGGCAATGCAAGCTCGGCGATTCAGGTCGGTAATCGCGTTTATTTATCGGGTGTCTATGGAAAATCTTCCGGTGAAGCAGAGGCCCGCATTAAAAAAGTCCTGGCTGAGGCGAAGCTCAAAATCAACAATGTAGTGGCCAGTAATTTTTATACTACCGCTGCACCCGGCTTGTTGCCGATGCGCGAATTGCCGGAACAAATGCAGGCGGCGTTGTCAGTGATTGCCGTCAAAAAAGGAGCCGTGCGCGTCAAAGAGTCCGCCGGATTTTGTGCGGCGGATGGCAGGACGATTTTTTGTAACGTGCAAATCGGCAACGATGTCAGCGGTAAAAGCGTCCCGGAGCAAGTCAAAGCCGTGATGCAAAAATTGTATGCCGGATTAGAATCACACGGCGTAAAACTTTCATCCGTCACCGCGAGTAACGTTTATCTGGACGACATCAAAGAATTCAAGCCAATGAACGATCTTTACGCGACATTTTTTACCAGCGCTCCGCCCACGCGCACAACCGTACAACCATTTCCAGGCGCTGATCGCAATCAGAGCAATCCGCCGCTCGTCAGAATTTCTGTCGTAGCGGTAAAAGAATAGTAGTGGTGCTTGCATCACATTTTCAGAAGGGAAAATTATGAATACGCAACGCCGCAAAATTCTGACCGCCGCCGCCAGTGTTGCCGTCGCTGCAACCGCTGACGCTACGCCCAAACAAACTAAAAAATCCGCCGCGTCCGGCAAGAAGGTGCATTACAAAGACGGGAAGAAGCCTGAAAAGCCAGGACTTTTTTCCGGTGCGGTTTCTTACAACAACTTGTTATTCATCGCGGGCAAAGGCGCTCATTTTGCGGGTGACATCAAGGCGCACACCAAACACGTGCTGGACGAAATCGAGAAAGAACTTGTCAACGCCGGCTCTTCGATGGACAAGGTTTTGAAGTGTAATGTGTATCTGGCGAAGGCGGAAGATTACGCGCCGATGAATGAAATGTTTCGCGGCAGATTTGGCGAAGAGCCGCCCGTCAGAACTACTATTGCCGCCGCCTGGATTCCCGGCGATTCCCTGGTCGAGATTGATGTGATTGCTTACATTTAGGTGGTCGGTGGTCAGAAATGGTGGTCGGTGGTCGGTGGTCGGTGAGCGGTAAAAAATAATTCAAGCGTTCATTTGACTCAAAACTTTTCCCAGGAAAACTTGATTTTCCGCTTCTTGATTTCCGACCACCGACC
>JAYSTY010000131.1:0-9093 GCA_043719385.1 Blastocatellia bacterium
CGCGCTCGCTCGAATTCGCCGCTACAGGCGTTGACGACTTTGAACGACGCAGTGTTTATGGAAGCGGCGCAGGCTCTCGCGTTACGCGTCTGGAAAGAAGGCGGCAACGATGATCGGGCAAAAATAATTTATGCGTTTAGACTCTGCACAAGCAGAGCGCCAGATGAATTTGAATTGAATCGGTTGCAAAAATTATTGCTGCAAGAACAGTCACGTTTTGAAGGCAAGACCGCTGCGGCAGTATATGTAGCTGCGCCGGATTTGAATAATTTGCCAGCCGATGTTGATCTGCACAAAATCGCAGGATGGACAATGATGGCGCGGGTTTTATTGAATTTGGATGAGACGATAACGAGGCAATGATTTCAATGAATTATCAACAAGAAATAAAAAGCGAAATCAAAAAAATCATCTCGCGGCGTCATTTTTTCAAAGACTGTGGGCTTGGCTTAGGTTCTGTTGCGCTGGCGTCTTTGCTGCATAACAACATCGCCGCAAATCCAACCTCAGCACTTAGCACGCAAAACTTGAACAATCCGCTCGCGCCCAAAAAACCGCAGTTCGCGCCGAAGGCGAAACGCGTGATCTATCTTTTTCAAGGCGGAGCGCCTTCGCAACTTGAAATGTTTGATTACAAGCCGGGTCTGGCGAAATACAACGGCAAACCTTGTCCGCCGGAATTGCTGAAAGGGCAAACGTTAGCCTTCATCAAACCGGATGCTGCACTCTACGCGACAGAATTCAAATTTAAGCAGCACGGAAAATCAGGCGCGGAAATGTCAGAGGCGTTGATCCATCTGCCCAAAGTAGCAGACGACATCACGATCATCAAATCAATGATGACGGATGCGATCAATCACGCGCCGGCGCAGATTTTTATGAATACGGGTTCAATCCAATTTGGGCGACCGAGTTTTGGTTCGTGGGTGACATACGGCTTAGGTTGCGAGACGCAGGAGTTGCCCGCGTTTGTAGTCCTTTCGTCAGCCGGTGGCACGAGCGGCGGCTCATCTTTGTGGGGCAGTGGATTTTTACCAACACTCTATCAAGGTGTTCCGTTTCGGCGCACGGGTGACCCGATTTTGTCGCTCTCGAATCCGCGTGGAATTTCGCGTGAGATGCAACGCGATTCACTCGACGCGCTCAAAGACCTCAATGAACATCAATTTGAAAAAATCGGCGATCAGGAAATTTCGACGCGCATCAACGCCTTCGAGATGGCGTACCGCATGCAGGAAAGCGCACCAGAGTTGATGGATTTATCCAACGAAACAAAGGCTACGATGGAAATGTACGGCGCAGAACCGGGCAAAAATTCTTATGCGAATAACTGCCTGTTAGCAAGACGATTGATTGAGCGCGGCACGCGTTTCGTCCAGCTTTATCACGAAGCCTGGGATCATCACGGACAGGTTCACAAGGGCGTCAAAGAGCAGTGTAAAGAAACCGATCAGGCAAATGCCGCATTGATTGAGGATTTGTATCAACGCGGCTTGCTGGAAGACACCATCGTGATTTGGGGCGGAGAATTTGGACGAACGCCGATGGTGCAGGGCGAGCCGGACGGCAGTAGCTCGCTCGGTCGTGATCATCACAACAAAGCGTTCACGATGTGGGTGGCGGGCGGAGGATTTAAGCCGGGAATCACGATTGGAGAAACCGACGAAATCGGCTTCAATGTCGTGCAAGACCCGATTCACGTCCATGATTTGCACGCTACATTGCTGCATCAATTAGGCTTCGATCACGAGAAATTAACGTATCGTTTTCAAGGCAGAGATTTCAGACTGACGGATGTTCACGGCGTAGTAAATCAAAAATTACTCGCGTAAACTAACCCAGCTTGACAAGCTTCTGTGCGCTGTTTAGATTATGAATAAATTGGTCAAACCAATTTCCGCAAGAGCAGGAACAAAGCATTCCTACCAATCACTAGCTTTGATGAGATCGTTTACTGAATGACAGGTTTTTCTGACCTGTTGTTTTGAGTATTTTTACAAGTCAAAAATAACGCAGTCCAGGCGTGTAAATTCTAAAACCTATTTGGAAGCATGAATTAGATGTGCTTTTTTACACCATCGGATCGCACTTCAAGGAGTCATCAATGAAAATCAAGAACTTACTTATTGTTCTTTGTTTGCTCATCAGCGCATCAGGCATCGGTGTCGCGCAGGCAATCAAAGGAACATTACTCGGCAACGTGACAGATTCGTCCGGTGCAGCGACAGCGAATGCGAGTGTGACGATTACGGAAACGCGCACCAGCGTCAGCACCACAGCCGCAGCGAATGCTGATGGCTATTATGTTTTCTCCAATTTGCAAGATGGCGTCTATCGCATCGAAGCCACCGCGCAAGGGTTTAAAAAAGTCATCCGCGACAACGTTGAAGTCAAAGTAAATTCCACTGTACGCATTGATCTCTCGTTGGAAGTTGGCAATGTTAGTGATTCCGTCACAATCACGACACAAGCTCCGTTACTGCAAACAGATCGTGCGGATACGGGGCGAATGATTGAAGCGAAACAGGTCGCCGAATTACCGCTCGGATTTAATCGTAATTTTCAGAGCTTGCTCGTGACTGTTCCAGGCGCGACACGTCCGACGCGTCCGCACTCGGAATTTTTCAATCCTCAGGATTCACTCGAATCCAAAGTAAATGGTCAATCACGTCTTTCCAATAATTTTCAAATCGAAGGTGTAGACGACAATCACCGAACAGGTTTATTGACTGTTTTGATTCCTGCTGCTGACGCCATTGAAACTGTCAGTATTGCAACCAGCAATTTCGATGCTGAATTTGGACGCGCGGGCGGCGCAGTCAGCAACGTTACTTTGAAATCCGGGACAAATGAATTTCACGGCAGTGGATTCTTTTTCGGCAACAATGACAATACGCTGGCAAATGGATTTTTCACGCGTAGCAAAGCGGCGACGCATTATCGCCAATACGGTTTCACCATTGGTGGGCCGATCATC
Organism: Blastocatellia bacterium; assembly: GCA_043719385.1. GTDB lineage: Bacteria > Acidobacteriota > Blastocatellia > RBC074 > RBC074 > JAFDVL01. The sequence goes on from JAYSTY010000131.1 coordinate 2,978, forward strand.
AAAAATAAATTATTTTTCTTCGGCGATTATCAGCGCACTTCGGACAAGCTGGGCAAAGTGAATTTCTTTGCGATTCCGACGGCTGAATTTCGTGCTGGAAATTTTGCTGCCTCGCCAACAAAAATTTATGACCCATTAACCGGCGCAGCGGACGGCACAGGTCGTCAGCAAATTAGTTGTAATGGGGTTTTGAATGTTATTTGCGCCAGTCGTATCAGCCCAATTGCGCAGAAGCTGCTGGCTTTTTTGCCTGCACCGAATGTGACTGCGGCGGCGGGTCAGAACAATTATCTGATCCGAACTGTCCGTCTTAAAACGATTCACGCTTTTGATACGAAACTGAATTTTAATCCCAACGATAGAAATGCAATTTCAGGACGACTCAGTTTTCAGCAACCGGAAATTTTTGATCCGGGTGCATTCGGAACATACGGCGGTCCCGCGAATGGTGGCTTTGCCGGAAGCGGTACACAGCGCACGTGGAGCACAGCGGGCAACTACACGCGTACGTGGAGTCCGACTTTGATTTCAGAATTTCGTTTCGGTCTGAGCACCTATCGCAACCAAGCTCTTTCGCAAGGCGATGGCTTAAAAACCAGTGATGAAGTCGGAATTAAAAATGCGAACATTGATGCGTTCACCAGCGGTTTGACGCAAATCAATATTGGTGGATTTGGTGCTCCGTTGCTGGGATTTTCGGCAAGCTTGCCGTGGGATCGTGGTGAAACAACCGTTAACGTCACAGGTATTGTGACAAAAATGTTTGGCAACCATACGCTGAAGATGGGCGGCGAATGGCGCAAGAACCGCGACCTGTTATTACAATTGCAAGACAACGGCGGCGTACGCGGACGTTATTCATTTGGCGGATCGCAAACTGCCTTGCCGACAGATACCGCTTCGATCAACGGCATTGCGAATGCGATGGCATCATTCCTGCTGGACGCTCCGGGCAGCATCGGACGCGACATTAAAATTATTGATAATCCAGGATTACGGCACAAAGCTTTTTTCTCTTTTGTCCAGGACAAGTGGCAAATTTCGAAAAAGATGACGTTGGATTTAGGATTGCGCCATGAATTTTATTCACCATTCACGGGCATCGAATCTAAAGGTGGATTATCGAATTACGATCCAGCAACTAACACTGTCCGCGTAGCAGGATATGGCAGCGTCCCCGCCAACATTGGCGTAAATAAAGTGCTGACAAATTTCGCGCCGCGCCTGGGATTGTCTTATCGTTTCGCTGATAAAACTGTTATGCGTGCAGGATTCGGAACTACGATTATGCCGTTCCCGAGTAATGTTTACGCATTTAACTTTCCAGTGAAGCAAAATAATCAATTCAATCCTGCCAATTCATTTGCCACAGCAGGTACGATGAGTGCAGGTTTCCCCGCTCCATTGGTGTTCAGCATTCCGACGGATGGCATCATTGACGCGAGCAATGCATTACTGCGCAACACAGGACTAATTAGCATTCCAAGTAATATGAAGGACGGCAAATTACATGCCTAGAACGTCGCCTATCAACGTGAATTATTTTTCGGATTTTCCGGCGAAGTCGCTTACGTTGGCAACAGCGCCAAAGGCACATTGTATTTAGTTGATTTGAACGCGGGCCTAACCCCGGGACAAGACAACGCGGGGCGTCCACTCAATGCAAAATTTGGACGTACGGCTTCTGTGACCAGTTATATTGGCAAGGATTCGCCCTACCATTCATTACAGGTCAAAGTTGATCGCCGCTTCAGCAAAGGATTTCTCGTCAATACTTCTTACACGTTTGGACGTGCAATTAATTATTCCGAAGACAACGGCAATATTGCCACTCCTGCAAATCTGGAACTAAGTCGCGGACGCGGCGCGTTTGATCGTACGCATATGTATTCGACGAATTTTGTCTGGGACACACCATTCTTCAAAAACAGTAATAAACTGGCCAAATCAATTTTGGGCGGATGGCAACTGTCAGGCATTTTTGTCGCGCAATCGGGAACGCCGATTGACTTCAATATGTCGAATGCAGCCTTACGCGCGCCAGGCAATACGCAACGCCCTGACGTGACTGGTACACCAAAAAAACTGGGTGGCGTCGGACCCGGCTCAGCGTACTTCGACACGACAGTTTTTGCAGCTCCGGCGGCGAATACTTTTGGAAATATGAAGCGAAATGATTCCATCAATGGCCCCGGCTATGTAAATCTGGATGGTTCAATTTTCAAACGATTTGCCTTCACCGAACGCGTCAAAGCGGAAATTCGCGCTGACGCTTTCAATGTGACAAATACGCCGCATTTCAATAACCCTAGCGGTACATTTAATGGTCCGACGTGGGGACAAATCACCAGTGCCTTCGGCGAACGTCTTGTTCGCTTCGGCGCTCGCGTCACTTTCTAAGTACTTAGAAATAGAAAGTAGTGAGCCACAGATTTACCTTGACTGGCACAGATTGAACTTATAATCATCCGTGCTAATCTGTGTAAATCTGTGGCTCATCTTTTTTAATTTAGGCAATCCAAAACATTTCACCTTATGAAACTCTGGAATTCTGACGAAGAATTATTTGCGCTTGCCAGGCACGAACTATTCACCGCAGTTGTCGGCGATGTCATGGATAAGCTTGGCCTGTTGCATCAATTTTTACCGCCGCGACTGCAACCGCTGCACGATGATATGGTCGCCATTGGACGCGCTATGCCTGTACTCGAAGCTGATGTTTTTACCGAAACAGAAACAAATTCTCACAATCCGGTGATGGCAAAACCGTTCGGCTTGATGCTCGAAGCGCTGGATGATTTGCAGGCAAATGAAATTTATATTTGTACAGGTGGTTCACCGCGTTATGCGTTGTGGGGCGAATTGATGAGCACGCGTGCGATGAAGTTGGGCGCGGCGGGCGCGGTCGTAGACGGTTATTCGCGTGACACCTTTGGCATTTTAAAATTGGGCTTTCCAACTTTTTCCAGCGGCAGGTTTGCTCAGGATCAGGGGCCGCGTGGCAAGGTGCTTGATTTCCGCATTCCCATCGAAATCGAAGGTGTGGGGGTCAATCCAGGCGACATTGTGTTTGGCGATATTGATGGCGTGTTAGTTGTACCACAAGAAATGGAAACAGAAATTTTTGTGCGTGCCATTGAAAAAGCACGCGGCGAGAAGCTAGTCAGAAAAGCTATCGAAGACGGAATGAGTACCTGTGAAGCGTTTGCGACTTTTGGAATTATGTAATTCGTTCACTGCTGATCTTTTCAGCAATATGTTTTGCCGCAATCGCGCCGTGACCAATGGCAGTTGAGACGCTCAGACAAACAGGGCGACAGACATCTCCAATTGCATAAATCCATTCCATCGAAGTTTGCTGTGCACGATCCGTGATGATATATCCCGCCTCGTCCAGCGCAAGTTGTCCGCGCAAAAAATCGGTATTGGGCTGAATGCCTAAGCGCACAAATAAACCGCTTACCAGCAATTGCTGTTGTGCGCCAGAAATGCGATTAGCAATAGTTAACTCAAGCTGTTTATCAGCCTGCTGGTTGATTGATTTGATTTCACGGTTGGTGAGAATGTTAATGCGCGGGTGATTGAAAACATCGCGCTGCCACGATTCCCGCGCCCGGAAATTTTCTGAGCGGTGCAGCAAAGTCACCTGCGGACAAACTTCCGCCAAAATCAAACAATCCTCAAAAGCCGAATCTCCGCCACCCGTCACACAAACATTTTTTCCAGTAAATAAATTTTTATCGCGCGTGGCGGAATCGCTGATGCCATTACCAATTAACTTTTCCTCTTCCGGCAAACCGAGGCGGCGATTGCTGGCTCCAGTCGCAATAATCAGGGCGTCATACGTCAATTGTTCGCCATCAACTATTAGCCGCCGCTCCTGCAAATTGATTTCGTCAAGGCGTGAATGCAAGCGCCATTGCAAATTGTAAGCCTGCAAATGCGCGACAAAATCATCGCGCAACGCGTGGCCGGTTTTGTTCGGGAAGCCGAGATATTCCAGCACCGGATGGAACATTTGCAACATCTGCCCGCCCAGCTCTGGCGCTCGCTCAAGAATAATCGCACTCAATCCTAATGAATGACACCAGAGCAAAGCGCTGATTCCGGCGGGGCCGCCGCCAATAATGATGACCTGAAAATTCATTCTGCTCTTAGCGTTTACTATTCATTGCAACTGTTGTTTGGACTTTGGTTTCCACTGCATTTGATGACGCACTATGCACTGTGCCTTTGTCATCTTTGTACTCCACGGTTGCGACATTCACAATCACAGGAGCCGGAGCAGGCTTTGTATTTGGGTTTGTCGCGGGATGCGTAAGCAAAATAAGCATGATAATACTCAACATAAAATTATTCCTTTCGGTAATGCGTTTCAGTGTAGAAATCTTTTACAATCAAAAGAGCGAAATAGCCATCTCTCCCAATTAAATCTTGCCTGCACATCAAACCTATCGCTTGAATCCTGCTGGCGAGAATGACATCATCGAAACATGATGAAACTGTTTTTCCTGCTCGTCATTGGCCTGACTTTATCTGCTGCCTGTTCTTTATCCCAATCCCAGGCGCAGAAAAAAGATGCACAATTTAAGCCCTGGTCAGAAGTCGCAGGCACAAACACATCTTCGGAATACGATGAAGCCAGACAAATTGGCACCATCACGGATGAAGCCCTGCCCGAAGTTTCAGGCATCGCCGCCAGCCGCATTAATCCGGGAGTTTTTTGGGTTCACAATGACAGCGGCGACAAAGCACGAGTTTTTGCAATTGATGAAAAGGGTAAGCTCTTAGCCAAATTAAAAGTTACGGAGGCCGAAAACATTGATTGGGAAGACATCGAAACGGGAACCGGGAGTGATGGTCAGTCGGCGTTGTATATTGCTGACACGGGGAATAATAGCCTGACCCGCGACGTGATGACGATTTATCGAATTCATGAACCAAAACTTAGTGGCGAGAAACAAGCTGTGACCGAACCCGCTGAAGCTTTTCCCGTTAGCTATCCCGACGGCAAGCATGATTGCGAAGCGATTTTTATCAATCCCCAGAATAGTCAAATATATTTTGTCACTAAAACTTTGAAAGGTGATTGCGGCATCTATCGTTATCCGTTGCCGTTGCGTCCGAAAGAAAAAGTTGTGCTGGAAAAAGTCGAAGGGAAACAGAGCAAAAAAATTACGCAATTGCGCATGGTAACGGCGGCCTCGACTGCGCCCGATGGCAATCGTGTGGTGATTCGTACTTATTTCGGCGCGTTTGAATTGCAGCGCGAAAAAGGGAAAGCTTTTGAGACGATTTTTGATCACGAGCCAGCAATTATCAAAGTGCCGTTGCTGAAGCAGGCGGAAGCGATTTGTTATACCGCAGACGGAAAATCACTGGTAACCACAAGCGAAAAACTCCCTGCGCCACTTTATCAAATAACGCGAAGGTAAATTTCAGAAATGATTGAGTACAGAATTAAGATGAAAGAGGAGAAGACATTTTGTCGCAGCAAGGCAACCGATAATTTTTTTGTTGCGGTCAATTGCGATGATCCAAATCTTTCCTGATGTCCTGCCGCCAGATTTCAATAATCAGGCGATCAACTTCAGTCCAGTGAAGCTGGCACGGCTTAACCTCCGCGCCATAAAACCGCTCGACCAGTTGACGCAAGCCTGCAAATCCAAGACCTTTTTTCCAGCCCTCACAGACAAAATGAAGCTGCCTATCCGCCGTCAGCGTATCGGGGAAAGTCTTATTTTGTCCAAATCCTGTAGATGCAGATGAGGTGAGCATCCTGCAACTTCCTTTCCAGGGCACGGAAAGATAACGCAACATCGCTTGCAGGTGCTTTTTCGGTCGGTATTTTTATTCTTGTAATGCAAGCACTTGAAATTTAGGGCAGCAGGTCAGGTCTGTCAATGCCTTTTGTTTGCATCACTTATTTCTGTGATGATAAGCTGTGCTCGCGGTTCATTCCAGGCAATAAATATTGCACTCTTTCTGCTGCTGAAAAATTCAGCAGAACCAAATTTTACAGCTACGCTTCGGAGGAAAAATGTCATCACGCCTTTGTTTAGTAATCGTCACTCTGCTTCTGTCCGTTAACATCTTTGCACAGGATTCAATCACGG
>JAYSTY010000132.1:0-1525 GCA_043719385.1 Blastocatellia bacterium
CGCGCATTGATAATCAGGAAGGCCAATTGACGAACACCATCGGCGTTTGGGAATTGAATCATCCCGACCTGAAAGTGACGCACACATTTGGCGACGACAAGAAAGTTCGTCCGGTGACGCGCAACGTTACGGCGACGATTGAAAACAACGGCTTCAATTACATTTTCCCGGCGCATTCGCTGACGATTTTGCGACTGAAGTTGAAATAAAGATAGCTAGCGCCTAATCACAATCCCAAGACGCTCGCTGTTGCTTGCGGTACTGATAATTTTTATGCCACTACATACTTGCAACAACGAATGCGCCGCCGGCAACCACGTACCAACAATGCGCGCGCATAAACATTTCACAAAAGATTTGCACGCACATCTTTTGACACCTGCAGTCGAACCATTGGTTGCTGATTGCCCGCAGAAAAAAGGCGAGCCGGAAATGATATTGCGCAAGTCGGCGCGTCGCAAATTTTCATCGGCACGGATTACGCTTTTGATATGGGTGATTATGATGTACATACATTAATCGAAGCCGTGCAGGAATTGAGCGAAGACGAACGCGCAAAAATTTTGGGAGGCAATGCCGTAAAACTGCTTGGGCTTAAGCGATAAGGAAAGAAGATTTTAGGATCAAAAAAAAATTCTTATCGGCGCTTGCGCTCAGGCTAAATAAATTCAAGCCTGACTCCTTTTTTAAACTGTAGCCTCCATTATCGCCAAGCTATCAAAATGACCCTTCCCACCGAAAAAAACATTCAAGCGGTTCCCTCCGTTTCTCGTGTGCGTTATCGCGTCCTCGCGCTGGCAGTTGCGCTCGCCGGAATTACTTATCTGGATCGCGTCTGCATCTCGTTGACAGCTCCCGCAATGATGAAGGATTTAGGCTTGAGCAAAGTGCAGATGAGTTTCGTCTTCAGCGCCTTCACGCTGGCATACGGATTATTTGAAATCCCAACGGGATGGTGGGGCGACCGCATTGGGACGCGGCGCGTGCTGACGCGGATCGTGATCTGGTGGTCGAGCTTTACGATGTTTACTGCCGGAGCGTTCAGTTACGCTTCGTTACTTGCAATCCGATTTTTATTCGGCATCGGCGAAGCGGGCGCATGGCCTAACGCGGCGAAAACATTTTCGCGCTGGTTCCCGGTGACGGAACGCGGCAGGGCGCAAGGGATCTTTTTTATGGGAGCGCATCTGGCGGGCGGCATCACGCCGTTGCTGGTGACGTGGATGCTGACGCGGATGCACTGGCGCAACGTATTTATTATTTTTGGGATGGTCGGATTTGTCTGGGCGGCGACGTGGTACTGGTGGTTCCGCGATGAGCCGGAGCAGCACCAATCTGTGTCCGCCGCAGAGCTTGAGCATATTCAACGTGGGCGCGGCAAGGCTACGTCGCATCAGCTCAGCGCGGCGGCGTGGAAAAATATCCTGACCAATCGCAGCTTGATCGCACTGTGCTTAGCGTACTTCACGCAAACTTATGGCTTTTATTTTTTCATCACGTGGATGCCGACGTATCTCGAAAATGC
>JAYSTY010000133.1:0-22593 GCA_043719385.1 Blastocatellia bacterium
ACAAAAATTCTTTTTCGATATATTGCTATGACGCCGCAGGGAAATGGGAACAAGAATATGAATTAGAGTACGCAGAAATTTTCAGAATTGAGATTGATAGTATCTATTGCAATCATTTCAATAGATACATGCGTAGCGTGGAATCCACTAATCAGATATTGCAACAATTGAAAAACTAATAAGCTAAGGCGGCGTAAATACAAGCACAATGAAACAAATCATTAACTATCAGCCCCATTCAAAAATTATGACTTTACTGAAACATTCAAAACTCTACTTCGTACTTTTTATTTGCTTCGTGGCTTTTGGCTGCGACTCCAACAACTCAGTAGTTTCTACCTCAAGTTCGCCGCCAGCCGTGAAAAAAGCGGGTGCGATTCCGGCGGTGCAGGCGGGGGAAGAAATTGCGGTGATTGAGATGGAAGAAAAAACTTATGGCACGGTTAAAATTCAGCTTTTCTCCGACGTAGCGCCGAAACATGTTGAGAATTTTAAAAAGCTCATCAATGAAGGATTTTATAACGGCCTGGCCTTTCATCGAGTGATTCCTGATTTGATTATTCAGGGTGGCGATCCGACTACAAAAGGCGATGATCGTGCCAAATGGGGAATGGGTTTGCCGGATCAACCAAAGGTGAAAGCCGAATTTAATGATCGCCCGTTTATTCGCGGCACCCTGGGCGCAGCCAGAGCGCAGGAACCGAATAGCGCCAGCAGCCAGTTCTTTATTTGCGTTCGTCCGAATCCGCAATGGGATGGAGAATACACGAATTTCGGGCAGGTGATTGAGGGGCTGAATAACGCGCAGATCATGTCCAATGCTCCGAGTGATGCGAAGCAAGTGGTCAACGATAAAATCATCATCAAGCGGATGTATTTAGAGAAATATAAGGGGAAGTAGCAGGAAGATGGTAGTCAGAAGTCGGTAGCCGGTAGTCGGTAAGAAAGTAAGCCGAACAAGGATTTCTATCAACTATCAGTACTGACAGAATAGCTTGCAATTTTCAATACAACTACCGACTACCGACTACCGACTACCGACTACCGACTACTTTTACAATGCATTTCATTGAAGCATTAAAGCTCGCCGCTGCCGCGATTGTGGCGCACAAATTACGTTCCTTCCTTACTTTGCTGGGCGTTATTTTTGGTGTTGCGACGGTCATCGTGGTTGTTTCCCTGATCGAAGGATTCAACAGCTACGTTGATGAAAAAATCGCCGACATCGGGACGAATGCGCTCAGCGTCCAGAAATATTCAATTGAAGATTATTCCAGTGTCGAACGCCTGGAACTGGCGCGGAAACGTAACAAAGATGTGCGGCTCGAAGATTACGAAGCAGTCAAATCTTTGCGCGGCAGATTCATCAATGAGGTGGGCGCGACTTCCGGCTCGCTGGGCGAAGTTAAATACGAAAATATTAAATTATTTGAAGTCAGCATCCAGGGTGTCAGCTCCAATATTCCAGAAATCAATCGTACTGAAATAGGCGAGGGACGTGCCTTCACTCCGACCGAAGAAGAACATAACCAACTGGTGTGTTTTATCGGATCGGACATGGCCGAAAAATTCTTCCCAAAAAAAATGGCATTGGTGAATTCATCAAAGTTGATGGTCGTCCTTTCAAGGTTATCGGCATTGCCAGCGCCCTCGGCTCCGTGTTCGGACAATCCCGCGATAAATTTGTCACGATTCCGCTTTCCTCTTTTTTGACCATCTATGGCGCACGCCGTTCGATCCAACTCAAAGTCACTTCCACCGATGAAAATACTTACGAAGATGCCGTAGACGAGGTACATGCGCTGATGCGGACGCGCCGCAAACTGGCACCGAATGAGCCTGATAATTTTGGTATCGTGACGCCGAAAGCAATCAATAATCTGCGCGAAAAAATCTTCGGTACCATTCAAATCGTTGCGGTGGGCGTGACCTCGATTGCGCTGGTCGTTGGCGGCATTGTGATTATGAATATTATGCTGGTGTCCGTGACTGAGCGCACCAAAGAAATCGGCATTCGCAAAAGCCTGGGAGCGCGGCGCGGTGACATCATCAAACAATTCCTGGCGGAATCAACCGCGCTGGCTTTGCTGGGAGGTGCGCTCGGTGTGTTGCTGGCCTGGATCGTGGCGAAGCTGGTGGAAGCCTTAACTCCGATCCCGACCTCTTTGCCGTGGCTGGCGGTCGCGGTCGCATTATTTGTTTCCGGCAGCGTAGGATTAATTTCCGGTGTTTATCCGGCGTGGCAGGCGGCAAAGCTTGATCCGATTGCCGCGATGCGGGCTGAGTAGTAGCTGTATGAATAACTGGCTCGAAAATGTTTGGATGGCGCTGGATACATTGCGTCAACACAAGTTGCGGTCATTCCTGACCGTGCTGGGAGTCATTATCGGCACGATGACCGTGATTGTGATTGCGGCCTTTGTTTCCGGCATTGATGCGCGTGTCGCCAAAGAAATTGAATCCTTCGGCACGAACTCAATTTACATTTATAAATTTGATCCTGGCTTTAATTTTGCTCCGACTTACGAAGAGCGCACCCGCAAACCGTTAAGTTTTGAAGACGCGCTGGCAATTGAAAAAGAATGCCCCGCTATCGGCTTTGTCTCGCCCATGATCTCGCCCGTGGATTTTACTACCGGGCCGATGGTCGAGCGCGTCCACGTAAAATATCAAACGACAGAAATGTCGAATGCGACGGTGCAGGGAACGATGCCCGGATATTTTAAGATGGGGACGACGGAGCTTGAAGAGGGCAGATTTTTCAATGAATCAGACAACGCCAATCGTTCCGATGTGGTGGTCATCGGCAATGATGTGGCAAATACGTTAATGCCGATGGTCAATGCGATGGACAAGGAAGTTACGATTAATGGACGGCAATATCGTGTGATTGGCGTGTTGCGTAAACGCGATAATTTTATTGTGAGCAACGAAGACCCCGGCAACGAAAATAAAGCTGTTTACATGCCTTATGCTGCGCTGATGAAAATTTATCCAAACCTTGAAGATAATTTTATCCTCGCGCAGGCTGTACCCGGAAAACTAAACGAAGCAGTCGAGGAGATTCGCCAGGTACTGCGTAAACGACGCAAAGCTGCCTATAGTGCGCCAGACAGTTTTGGCATCTCAACCGCCGATAATATTGTTAAGCAATTTCAATCAATCACAGGCGGGGTATTTTTGCTGATGATAGCAATTTCCAGCGTTGGCCTGCTGGTCGGCGGCATTGGCGTGATGAATATTATGTTAGTGTCTGTCACCGAGCGCACCAAAGAGATCGGCGTCCGCAAAGCGATTGGCGCAAAACGCCGTGACATCATTTCGCAATTTCTGGTCGAAGCTGCCACGTTGACAGGGCTGGGCGGATTACTGGGAATTTTATTTGGCTGGGGCCTGGCGGAAATTATCAAGTTGGTGATGCCTACCTTTGTCCCTCTGTGGGCGCCGATAACTGGTTTTTTGGTATCAGTTGCGTTAGGTGTTGGCTTTGGGTTGTGGCCCGCGTGGAAGGCCGCAAGTCTTGACCCCATCGAAGCATTGCGTTATGAATAACAAATCTTATTAGTGGTAACACATCTGAATACGAGTAATAAATCGTAGTTAATATTGAGGTTGATGGTGGAGGATACGATACAGCCCTCATTCGATCCCACAGGTGATCAGGAATTAATCGTGCGGTTACGCGCTCAGGATCAGTCTGCGCTCAATTTACTGTATGAGCGGTATTCGGGAGTGGTGTATGCGCTGGCGCTCAGGATTATCGGGCAGTCAGCCGATGCAGAAGACATTGTAGTGGACAGTTTTTGGCAGGTATGGCAGCAGGCAGAGAGTTACAATGTTTCGCGGGGACAGTTGCGGGGCTGGATTGTGACGATTGCGCGGAGCCGGGCGTTAGACCGTTTGCGGGTCATACGTCGGGCACCAACGGTTGATTCGGAAGAGGCCGATAACGCCCGGCGTGTCCTCGCCTCTGATGATAATCCTGAGCAGGAAACCTGGCAGGCGGAACAATCAGCTATCGTGAGTGCGGCGCTGGCAGCGTTGCCAAAAGAACAGCGCGAAGCTTTGGAATTGGCTTATTATCAGGGTCTTTCCCAATCGGAAGTCGCCGCACGTTTAGGCGAACCGCTGGGAACGATTAAAACCAGAATTCGACTTGGCATGATGAAACTGCGCGAGCAGCTAAGTCATTTGCAACGGTCGTAAAGACATGAAAATAGACGGAGAAAAATTTACCGAACAAGCGTTGCTTTATGCAGTGGGCGCCTTGGACAACGCCGAGCGGCGTGAGTTCGAGGAATATTTGCGTACCGCGCTGGATGAAGAAAAACGCGAATTGCGTGAGCTAACGGAAGCTGCGTCAATTTTACCGCTGGCCCTGCCCCAGGCGTTTGTCTCGCCGCAGATTAAGTCGCGCTTATTTGCCCGGATTGAAGCGCAGATGACAACTGCTGAAACTAAAGTAATTTCGATCCCCGCAAAGGTTTTACCGTTTCCTGAAAAACGTCGTGTTAGCTTTTTTGATCTCTTTAAACTACAGCCTGCGTCTGGCTTGCTGGCGGCGGCGAGCTTGTTATTAGCAATCACGAGCGGATTATTGTTATGGCAAAACAGTAAATTGTCGCGTGAACGTGATGAACTGGTACAACAGGTAAACAATAAAAATAAGGAACTTGCTGCCAAAGATCAGCAGGTTGATGAATTAGCCCAACAAACGACGCGGCTGATTTCGCTGGCCGGCAAAGAAGCGCCACAGGCCAGCGCCAAAGTGTTTTGGGATACCGCGAAACGCAAGTGGGTTATTTATATTTATAATTTACCTGCTGCTCCCGCCGACAAGGATTACCAGCTCTGGTATATCACCAATGACCAGCAAAAAGTCAGCGCCACAATTTTCCGCCCTGATCCAAATGGACGCCGCGAACTGACCATTGAAGTTCCGCAAAATGTTGCCTCGCGCCTTGCCGCCACCGCCGTCACACTTGAACCCAAAGGCGGCTCATCACAACCGACCAGTGGTCTTTATCTGGTGGGTACAATTGGTGCGTAAAGATAATTACCGGAACGATCAATTTACACTCCCGCTGGACATCGCCACGCTCGCCAGCTAACATCTGCTATTACTTATCCCATCAATTTTCTATGGAATCATAAGCTATGAAGGTTCTTGAAGTTTTGACTGCGCATACAAGCCGCAGGATTTTTTGTCTGCTGGTTCTGCTGACTTTTTCAGTTAGTTCTCAGGCTCAATCTGCTAAACCACGCGAAACCAAACAACCTGCTCCGGCTCCAACCCAACAACCGCCACCGCGTCCGGGGCGCGTTGCTTTAGGCGATAAGGCAAAAGTGACTCTGGCTGATGTTAATGTCGAAATTATTTCTGACCCGCGTGTTATTGCGATGATGGCGGCGCTGAATGCTGCCGGCTATGATTTTGAGCCGGGCAATCGCCAGCTTACAAATTTGCGCCAGCAATTGCGCGAAGATTTGAAAAATATCAATCCGAGTCTGGCGCGTCGTTTGAAGGACTATTTTGTCTCGCATAACAAAGGCCGCAGCGAAGCCGCCGCTGTTGCCCCATATTTAAGCCTGGCGTTGACGCTGACCGCTGCGCCATCTTTTGCGATTGACGGGGCGATAGAAAAATTGCCGGATGATGTACGCGAAATTACGGACTTTGCATTATTGCTCGAAGAGTTTTATCGCGACACGAAATTCGGTTCGTTGTTGTCAAAATATGCACAGGCTTATGAGACAGCGGCGAAAAACTATGGCCCTGCGACTGCCGCCTCGGTCGCCAACGTCATTCAATATTTGCACACGGAGCCGATTTTGGAATTGCCGCCGGCTTATGTGTCGCGGGCGCAGGCAGGGAAGCGTGAAACAGCGAGCGATGTTTTGAAATCTGCCAATCGAGTGCGCAAATTTGTCGTCATGCCTGATTTGCTGAATTCCTCGACGGCGGTGAATTTGCGCGTTGTGCGTGACACTTATTATATTTTTATTGGCTCAGCGGTCGAAACCGGCTCCGCCGTTCGCAAAGGATTTTTGCGCTTCGTGCTTGATCCGCTGGTCGAAAAACAGGTGAAAGAGATCTCGGCGATTCGCACTGATTTGAAGAAGCTGAGCGATTCGCGCGGCGAAAAACTCAGTCCTGAATATCGCAGTGGTAACGCCTATTTTCAAATTTCTGATTCATTGTCACGCGCCATTGATACCCGCATTGAAAGCTTGGAATCATTGATGTCCAGAAGATACGTGGATGAAAAAGCTTTTACGAAAGCACGCAATGATGAAACCGAAAGAGGGATTTATGAATTGAGTTTTGCTTATGAACGCGGCTCCGTGCTGGTTTATCATTTTTATGACCAGATGATGCAGGCCGAAGAGGCCGGACTCAACCTCGGCAGTTATTTGGGAAGCTTGCTGCAAAATATTAAATTTGATAAGGAAACGGCGCGGCTGACGGACAATGCGCAACGTATTGAACGCTACAAAGCCGCCCGTGAACTGGCGGCGAAAAATGCTCCAAATCTGAGTACAGCAATTTCCAATGCCGATCAGGATGTGATTGCTAAAATTGATGAAGCAGATCGAATGGTGCGAGGTCAGCAATACAACGAAGCCCGGACGATTCTGAAAAGTGTATTGCAGCAAAAACCAAATAATGCCCGTGCTTATTATGGCCTGGCGGAAATTGGCAGCAAAGTTGCTGTCAAAATTGAAGACGAAGCCCGCCGCGATGAAGAACTTTACGCCGCTGTGCAATATTACAAGGATGCGACCGAGAACGCTTCGCCGGAAACTGAAAAATGGTTGATCCAGCGAAGCTATGTTTCCGCCGCCAAAATTCTGGATTTCCTTAATCGTGCTGACGATGCAACGGCGGCTTTTGACCTGGCGATTAAGATGGGTGAAGTCCCCAATGGCGCTTATCAGGATGCGCTAAAAGCTGTGAAAGCCCGACCGGAGCAGAAGCCCAAGCCATAATCCAACGCCGAGGTAACAAGCGTGAAAGTATTAATTTTTATTCTAATTGGAGTGCTGATTGCTCCTCCGACATTTAGTCAATCGCAACCATTGAAGCCTGTTGCTGCACCCTCATCTGCGCCAGTGACGTATGTAGAAGTGACCGCTAAAGAGAGTGGGATCACCTGGATTCATGACAATGGGCATTCCGATGAGCGTTACCTGCCGGAAACCTGTGGCGGCGGTGGCTTATTTTTTGACTATGATAATGACGGCTGGATGGACATCTATTTTGTGAATAGTGGGCTGTCAGATTTTTATACGCCAAAAAAGCCCGCGAAAAATGCTTTGTATCGCAACAATCACGACGGCACCTTCACCGATGTGACAGACAAGGCAGGCGTTGCCGCCGGGCAAATGGGACAGTTCGGGATGGGCGCGGCGGCGGCTGATTTTGATGGCGATGGCTGGCAGGATTTGTACGTCACAAACTACGGCAAAAATATTCTCTATCACAACAATGGCAACGGCACATTCACCGACATCACGGACAAAGCCGGAGTCGGCGCGGCAGGCTGGTCAACCTGTGCGACGTGGTTTGATTACGACAATGACGGCAAGCTGGATTTGTTTGTTTCGAGCTTCGTCGCCTACAGCAAAGCTACGAATATTTTTTGCGGTGACAATCGCCTGGGACGCCGTTATTACTGCATTCCACGCGTCTTCAAACCGATGCCCGGAAAATTATTTCATAACCAGGGCGATGGAACTTTTGCCGATGTCAGCAAAGAATCCGGGATTGCCAATTCGCTCGGCAAAGAATTTGGTGCCGTTGCGACCGACATTAACAACGATGGTTTGATGGACTTATTTGTCGCGAATGACACGGTGGCAAATTTTCTTTTCCTGAATAAAGGCAATGGCAAATTTGAAGAAGTTGGCTTACCAGCAGGCGTTGCCTACAGTGATTCCGGCAGCCCACGCTCAGGGATGGGAGTTGATGCAGCTGATTTTGATGGCGACGGCTGGCAGGATTTATTTGTCGCCAATATTGATCAGGAATTGTTCAGCCTCTACAAAAATCAGAAGGACACCACGTTTACCGACGACGCCGGAGAAATCGGCAGCGCGACGCGGCTTCTGAGTGGCTGGGGCCTGAAATTCATGGATTACGACAACGATGGCGACCCGGATTTGTTTTTGGCCAACGGCCATCCCGACGATATGGTTGAGTCGCAGGTCTCGAAAGTAAAATATGCCGAGCCGTTGCTGATGTTTGAAAACGTCAACGGCAAATTCAAAAATGTCAGTGCCCAATCCGGCGCAGTTTTTGCCAAAGATTTTCCCGCCCGTGGTATGTCTGCTGGCGATTTCGACAACGATGGCGATTTGGATATTCTGGTCATTAATAATGGCGCGGCTCCGCTGTTGCTCAAAAATAATGGCGGCAACAAAGATAACTGGGTCGGCTTAAATTTAGTAGCGACGAAAAGCAATCCCGGCGCGGTCGGCGCGATCATTAGCTGGGAAGCTGGAGGCACTAAACGCAAGCGATTGAAGACCAGCGGCGGCAGCTTTTTGTCTTCGCATGACCCGCGCGAAATTCTTGGCATCGGACAAGCGACCAAAATTGACAGCCTCGAAATCAAATGGCCGAGCGGCAAAATTGATAAACTTACGAATGTCCCGCTCAATGGCTATCTGAAAATTGTGGAAGGTGAAGGGATCGCTAAAAGCGTTGCGAAGGCCGCCAAATAAATTTCGGCAAGCTGGCGCAAATCTGATTCTGCTTGCGATGAACAGCGTAAAACGCTAAGATACCGCTCTTTTATCGCGATGCCCCACCGCAGACCCTCAATGAGGGGTGGCTGAATCCATTCAGTCACCAAAATTCACACACTGGAGTTATTCCTATTATGCTTCGATTTTTCTCTAAGTTTCAGCGCTCAAGCAAAGTTCTTCTCGTGATTTTTTGCGCTGTTTTGTTTCTCGGCTTAATCATGTTCTATGCTTTCCCCAACCAGCCACTGTCTAATAATGGTATGGCTGGTGCTAATCCTGACGACGGAAAGGTCATTGCGAAAGTTGGTTCTCAGGAAATCACGCTCAAAGAATATCGTGAGCAACTGATGAATATGGTGCAGGCCTATTCACGGGGTGGTCAGGCCGATCCCCGGATCATTAAAGCAATGAAGCTGGATCAGCAGACCCTTGATCGTTTGATTGAAGATCGCGTGGTGCTGGGCGAAGCAGAAAGGTTGGGATTTAATGGAACAGATCAGGAAATTAATGAATCCATCACCAAAGCTTTTGTTGATCCTGACACGGGCAAATTTGTGGGCAAGGAAGATTATCTGCGCAGTCTCAGATTACAGGGGAAAAATCCTGAAGAATTTGAGCGCGGCATCCGCACCAGCCTGATGACCTCCAAAATGAGATCATTTTTATCCAGCGGGGCACAGGTTTCAGATAAGGAAATCCAGGAAGCGTACAAAGCCGATAACACCAAAGTCGAAGTGATTTACGCGACCATTGATAAAGATAAAATCAAAGATAAGCCAAAGATGACCGAGCCGGAATTACAAGCTTACTTTGAAGCTCACAAGGCTGATTACAAGGCGACCGACCCGTTGCGCAAGGTCGAATATATTTTTATTCCAACTGACAAAGTAACGGTCAGCGTAACGGACGAACAGCTCAAAGCCGAATACGAAAAGAATAAACAAAAAGAACCGCGTGTCAGCATCATCAAACTCAATGTTGCGACTCCGACAGATGAGCCGACAGTCAGAGCGAAAATCAATGAACTGAACGCCAGAGTGCGCGGCGGAGAAAACAAGCAGCCGGAAGATTTCGCCGCTGTGGCAAAAGGAAATTCACAAGACCCATCCGCCGCCAAAGGTGGTGACATTGGCTTTGTGAAGAAAAATCCGAATAACGCAAATGATTGGAAACAACGTGCCATTGATCAGGCCGCCAACGCGATTGTTGGCCCTTTCCGTGATGGTTCAAGCTGGTACATCATGAAAATCACGGAAGAGCGCGATGTCCCATTTGAAGAGATGAAACCAACCTTACTAGCTGGCACAAAAAATCGTAGTTCTTATCAAAAGGCGAATGAAATCGCTGATAAAGCCTACGAACTTTTCACCGCCAACAACGACCTGCGCAAAACCGCCGAGACTATTGCAGCAGAAATGAAAGTTAAGCCGGAAGACCTGATTCGCACGACGCCATATTTCAAAAAAGGCGATACCCTCCCGGAAATCGGCAGCAATCCAACGTTTGAAGATACCGTTGGTGATCTCAAGAAAGGTGCGATTGGCATAAAACTTGGGGTTCCCAATGGCATGGCTATTCCGCGTGTAGTTGATGTGCTCGAAGGTGGTGTCCAATTGACCTTTGAGCAGGCGCACAATCAAATCGAATCCAAACTCGGACGCGAGCGCGAACTGAATGCTGCCCAGGAAAAAGCCCGGGATATTTTGGCAAAAGCTAAGACTGCTGACGAGTTCAAATCGCTGTTGGCAAAAGATGGAATCGAAGTCAAAACGGATGCCAATAATTTAGCCAGTATGCCTTTCAGCAGCCTCCAGGTGTCCCAGCAAATTCGCTCAGCCGTGATGGCTACCAAACAGGGTGAAGCGGCGAAGGCGCCAATTAAAACCGGGGCTGGGTCGTATCTCGTTTTTGCCGCGACCAAACGGACAGAAGCCGATCTGACGAAGCTCACAGCAGAGGAAAAATCCTCGCTTCGTCAACGACTGGTGTCGGAAAAAGGCAGCCTGGCTTACGATACTTTTGTGAAGGATATTCGCAAAAAATATGATGCCGAGAAAAAGATCACTATTTACCAGGATCGCATAGATGCTTATGTCAACAGCCTCAGTGCGAATCAGGCTAATCAATAAGACTGACTGAAGTCTAAAAATAAGAGCGCCGGATAAGACTTTAAAACCTTATCCGGCGCTCATTGTTTTTGGCCTTGTTTGCCTCTGAATCCTGAATCCTGGTTATTTCGCTGCTTTACTTTTCTTACCTGTCTCTGAAAGCATATCAAATACCTTGCGCGGCACTGTCAATGACAATGAAACATCAGAATCCTGGGCGCCGATTTTGATTAAATCCAGCAGTTCATTGATGGCCTTCATTTGCGGATCGTTATTACCACCGAGGAACATCTTGCCCATTCCTACCAGGCCCGCGAGACTGGTTTGCAGTTTTGACGCTTCGTCGCTGGAACCCGTGCGCATTTTGGCATCCAGCAGCACCGTCAAATCTGAAGTCATGTCGAGTGAACCAAAAACTGTTTTAATTGTTGCAGCTTGCTTGAAGAGATCGCCCTGTTCAGCGATGCCTTGTTTGGCGCTTTCGGGAATGTGGGCGGCAAAACGGATAAAGCCAGCGCCGGTTTTGCTCAGCAGTTCGCTCAGTTGCGTATTGGCTGTCCCGCTGCCGCCATCGAGGACGCCTTTGACGCCGCTGATGGTGCCGACCGCGACGCGCTCAGCATCAACCTGCGTGAACGCCATGTCCTCGTCTATCCCAACTTTTCCTGCTTCTTTGGTGACTACGACAAATAACTGCTTACCTTTATAATCAAGCGTGTTGATTTCGGTTTTGCTTTCTTTACCGTCTTTTTTCTCTTTCAGCAAAGCGCTGATACGGTTGAGATCAAAGGTCAAACCCTGAATGATCGCCGCGCCGCCATTGCTCTTGCCTGACATATTCACGCCAATCACGGCGGATTTGATTTTGTAAACATCAATCCCGGTTTTACCAATGAAATCGTTCAATTCTTTCTCGAATTTGGCGATTCCATCCGGGTACATCCCTCTGATTTGTGGCAGCACTTCGTTCATTGCGCGCGCCACATCAACTACGGCGATGGCGTCAGAGGCGGGTAACAGTGCCATATCATCAGCCATCGTCAGGGGCGCTGATTTTATAACGGTAGCTGCTTTGGTCGGATTGTTTTTGGGGTTGCTGTAACCTGGAATAAGAATAAAGGCGGATAAAGAAAGGGCTAAGCCGAAATTAGTCAGTTGATAAAATCTTTTCATACAATGTTCCTCAAGAATGTCCAGCCAACTTTCGTGAGCTGATAATTTACATAATTTCAAATGTAACAGCAAATCGTGATTTGCCAGACAAACAGTTGCTATGATGCAAACTAACGCAAAGTTATCCGCTCAGGTTCAACTTTTTGTTGGCTTAGGTAAGACGCCCCGCCACAGACATCTGTTAACAGGCGTGCGGATTTTCAAATTGCGGGGGCTGCGCTTGACAGCTTCTCTGCTTCGCAGTAGCTTGACGCAGTATAGCAAATTCAGTTGCGTACTCCTGCATTTAATCAGCTATGGTTGCTAAACAGGTACAATTTAGTGAAGCTTCAGAACCGCGTTACCGCTCACTGATTGTTATGTATGAAAGTGAAGAAGACGCGAATCAGTTGTTAACGCAACTGGCTGAGTTGAAGATTTCACTCAACCACGTAACTGTTTTGCGGGTGGCCCTGGGGAGTCAGCCAAAGCCAATTAAAATTACCCTGCGCGGTTCTTCTGCTTCTTCTAAAGTGAATCGCGCTACTTTCACCGGGGCGGGAATTGGCTGTTGCATAACTTTTTTAATTGGACTGAGTTTGTACGAAGCCAGTTTTCTCTCCTTATCATTCTTTGAAGCCATTTTTGTTCATCTGCTCGCGCTGGTTATCCTCGGGGCAGTTTTGGGCGGAACCATCGGCGCGATCATCGCTTCGTATCAGGCGCAAAAGCAAATTGATGCCTTGCCGCCGCAACTCGCGGATGGTTTTCTGGTGGTGATTAAAACCCCGGTGCACCTGGCCGATCAATGTGTCTCTCTCGCTCACAGCCTGGGTGCCAAAAAGATTATTCTGTAAGACAATCTCAGCTTGCGCAATTCATCCCACTTCATTTGTCAAATCATCTGTTTTCGAGTACCTTGTGTGCGCGGTAAGACACCAATCATAACGTCAATTTCTATCAGTTAATAAATTCAAAATAAATATCCAGAGAGATATGTGCGTCGGACAAATTAGGATTTATCGGTAAACCGAATTGCTAGGTACTAAGTAGCGTCTGTCGGTTTTGCCCAAAATCTCTATTATTCATGGCAAAGTTTTTTGCCATCAACTCAACGGAAAAGCCAACAGGAGGGCGAAACAATGGCGATATTTGATTCACTTATTAGCGAAGCAGCAGAGAAATTCGGCTTAGGCGACAAAGCTGGTGGGCTGCTTTCAGGATTACTTTCAATGATTACCAGTTCAGAGGGCGGGGGCATTTCTGGACTGATTAGTAAATTTACCAGCGCCGGGTTGGGAGATGTAGTCAGTTCCTGGGTAAGCGGCGGTGATAACAAGGAAATTACCGGCGACCAGCTTTCCAGCGTGTTAGGGAACGATGCCATTAGCGGCCTCGCACAAAAAGCCGGACTCTCAAGCGGAATCGCTTCCACCGCACTGGCATTTATGCTGCCAAAGGTGATTGATAAATTGACGCCGAATGGTGTCTTACCGACCGGCATTCCCGATATGCTCAAATCTTATCTGGGCGGTTTTGGTGATGTCGTTGGAAAAGGGATTGGAGCCGCAGGTAATTTGGCCAGTGGAGCCGCAGGGGCAGCCGGAGCCGGAGCCGCCGCCGTGGGCGCAGGTTTATCCGGGGCCGCAGGTGCAGGTATGGCAGGCGCAAAGCAGGCGGCAGACTTTGCGGGTGATACGGCTAAATCAGGGATGTCCTGGGTGCTCAAGCTTTTGCCGTTACTTGTGATCCTGGGCGTTGCTTACTGGGCCTGGCAGTCATGCAGCGCTCCAACCACCCCAAAGACGACGACGGTTGCGCCAACGGCAGCACCAGCGCCGAAAGTTGACTCCTCAATTCAAGTCATCAATGCCAATGGCAAGTACAAGGTTACTGCCGTCGTGCCGGACGAAAAGACCAAAGCCGAAGTCCTCAAACAGCTTGAGGCAACTTATGGCAAAGATAAATTTGAAGCCAATGTCACAGTTAATGCGAATGCCAAACCGGCTGGCTGGCTGACAAAACTTGGCGATGCTTTGAAAGAACTTAAGGCGCCCGGAACCGAACTTAGTATCATCGGTTCTGCCATGACAATCAGCGGTCTGGCGGCTGACGCGGCAAATGCTCTGAAGGCTAAGCTCGGCTCACTCTTTGGCGCAGATTTCAGTGTTAGCACGAAAATTCTGGATATTGGGGCAGCCGTAAAAGATGCGGCGGCGGCGGCGGCGAGTGCGCTGGCTGGCTTAAAACCAGGCTTTACTGCCGATGAACTGGCGAAGGCGTTAAATCTTGAGGTCATCAATTTTGCTTCGGGCAGCAATGCCATTCCGAAAGAAAATGAAGACTTGCTCAAGAAATCAGCCGACGCAATCAAACAGGCTCCCGCCGGAACCAAACTGGAAGTTGGTGGCCATACCGACAGCACAGGCAATGCCGCTGGCAATGACAAGCTTTCTGCCGCTCGTGCCGCTGCCGTAAAAGCTTTCCTCGACAAGGCTGGCGTTAAGGCTGATGTCCTAACCGCAAAAGGTTATGGCTCAGCAAAATCCATTGCCAGCAACGATACGAAGGAAGGTCAATTTAAGAACCGTCGGATCGAATTCAGCGTCATCAAATAATAACCATTCAGTTCCAGAGCAATCGCACCGGGACTCATTTACGAAGCAGTCGCTGACAGTAAAATACTGTCTGCGGCTGCTGATTTATTTACGCTATGAAACATTCCCAAACTCGTCGTGATTTACTCAAATTTTTTGTCAGCAGCCTAGTCGTGGGGAGCCTGCCCAATTTTATCGAAGCCGCCAAAACGCCCAATCTTCGCTGGGCGCAGGGCTTTTTATTGTGGCGCAATTTCAAGGGGCAACAGCTAACGCTTCAGGATGCTCTGAACGATTTACAAGCAGTGGGGGCGGATGGAATTGAATTCTCGCCCTTAGCCAAAGAACTTGATAATAATGCGCTAACGCCTGAGTCCTTCGAACGTTTGCTGGCACTCAAAAAACTGGCGATTGCGGGGAATTATTACAGCGCACCATTTCACGACGTAACCAAACGCGAAGAAATTTTACAGGAAGCTGAAAGGCGCTTCGTGTTACTCAAAGAATTTGGCGCCAAAAATATGATCATCGGCCCGCCCGGAGTCAGCCCCGACGCCGACCGCCTGCAACTCATCAAACAACAGGCTCCGTTGCTCAACGAAATTGGTCAGCGCGCAGTGGCGCAGGGCCTGCAAATCGGGCTGCACCCGCACTTGAATACCTTAGTCGAAACACCCTCCGAAATTGATCTGGCGCTGGCAACAACCGATCCGCGTTATGTTTTCTTTTCGGCGGATACAGGCCATATACATTTGGCAGGCGGCGACGTTGCAGCCATTTTGCGCAAGCATAAAACGCGCCTGAACTATTTTCATTTCAAAGACGGAGTACGTCCCTTTGTGCGACCCGATTTCAAACCGAACCTGCGCGAGCTTGGCAAAGGCGAAGTTGATTTTCCCAATGTGATGCGATTGCTCAAAGAAATTCGCTTTCAGGGCTGGATTAATATTGAACAGGACGCGACGACGCTGACTCCCAAAGAATCCTGCCGCATCAGCATGGAATATGTGAACAAAAAGCTGAAGCCGATTTATAGCTGACGGGTAGCGTTAAGCTCGCAATGAAGAGCGCAGAATTTGCCTCTCTCCAGCAAATATTGGCGGGGAGATTTGCGTGATCTGCGTGACACAGTTTAGACTGAGCTTTTTTTGCGACCAATAAATTAAGCAACAAGGAGAACTACGAAATGAGCAGGAACGCGGATACCTCTGCATTGGCTACGGGACTCAGTGACGCTCGTCGCCAACTGGCTGGAGAAGTGAAGTCACGGCAAGCGGTCATCAAGCCGCTGGATCAGGCACAGCGGGCGCTGAAAGACCCGCACAAAAATGCGGTGGCGTTGCACGAAGCAACAGAGTTGTTGGAACAGCCTGCCACAGAATTAAATTTGCCGCAGAATTACCCCCAACTGGTGCAGGAATTACGGGCGCTTGCGGATGGAAATTTAGCGGAACTGGAATTCACCTTTGCCCGTGATTTGCGTGATGCTTTCAAAGAAATCGGCGTCAAGCTGGAAGGGCCGCCCACAGAATTAATTGCCGAATTATTTGTGCTTAAACCAGACCTGCGAAAGAAACAGGTGGCAATTACTTTTTCGCGCCAGCCTGTGACCAAAGGTGCGGTCAAACTGGATGTCGAGAAAGTCATTTCCGCTTATCAAAAAGCGCACAAAGAAATCTGTGAGCGCAAGGTTGATGACAAAGAATTGCTCAGTGAGTTATTTGAAGCTTATCAACGCGTGCTCAAACTCAATGACAAAAAGGTCGGAGAACGGATGGTCATTGTTGATTGTTTCCGTGAACTGGTGCTGGTGCGGCAACCGCTCGGCTTTCGCCGGAATCCGAACAAAGCCAGCTTTGTGGATTACCCCAAGACACATTTTGTTTACGATATGCTGCAATTGCGAAAGAGTCAGAAGCTTTCGCACAATGGACATCGAATGAATCTCGGCACGGCGACCATTGATGTCACATCGGATTCGACCAAAGCCATGTTTTTGGCAACGGGCGCGAACGAAGGACAGTTCATCAAAGATTTATATTTTGAGCAGGAAAAATAGTGGCTGGTCAGTTATGTCTAATCACCCCGTCGCTACGGCTCCGGGGACAGTACCGCGAGCCGTAGCGAGCCGGGTTTTAATCATTGACCATCAGTCACCAACCATTGCGGAGGAAATCAATGACACTCACACAACAGGAAGCCCAGCACATTATTCGTAAACTTGGCGAATCGGGTATTCCGCCGACGCGCGGACTTGAGGCCTATACCGTGGGGATGGATTCGGCGCTGGGAACGCTCGAAACTGAGTATTTACAGGGTTATTTGCGGGATGGTGGTTCGAGCTTCAAACTTGTAGTCGGTGAATACGGCAGCGGCAAATCGCATTTTCTCTATCGGCTGCGCGACATCGCCTGGGACAACGGCTATGTGGTGAGCCGCACCGAACTCAGCCCGAAAGAATGCCCTTACGATAACCAGCTAAAAGTTTATCAGGCCGTCATCAACAATTTGATTTATCACGATCCAGACCCGAACAGCGCCGATGCTCAGGGGTTGGAAGCCTTCCTTGAACATCACTTTTTTCACACAATGAAGATGCTGGGGATTGAGACGATGGTCACGAGCATTGGCCTGGATAAACGAGTCGAACTGTGGCTTGATACGATCCTGCGCTTCAAAGTCGAAAGCCCTTCTTATCGGCATGCCATTTATTTTTATCTGAAAGCCGTTGCCGAAGAAAACGAAAATGCCAGGCGTGCGATTGGCGCGTGGTTGCGCGGTGAAGCCGTGGCGCTCAAAGACGTGCGCGCCTTCAGCATCACCGAACGCATTGATCGTTCGGTGGCGTTCAAGATGCTGCGGTCAGTTTCGCAACTGGTACATGAACTCGGTTACGCGGGACTGGTTTTGCTCTTTGATGAAGGTGATCGAATGGTGAGCATTGGTTCCTCGAAAACAGAAAAAGTCGCGTGTGATAATTTGCGCGAAGTGATTGATCGTTGTGCCGGTGAAAGCCTGCCTTCGACCTTATTTGCCTATGCCGTGCCGCCATATTTTGTGACGAATATTGCCCCGCAGTACGAAGCCCTGAGCCAGCGCATCAGCTCCAAAGTAAAATTCTCGCGCAAGAATCCTTTCAGCGTGCAAATCAGTTTGGAGCAGCTTGATTATCCAGGCGAAGAGTTGCTGCGCCTGATTGGCGAAAAACTGCTGGGGATTTTCGAGCAGGCTTACGACGTGCAATTCAATCACGCCTTGCAGGCACAAAACATTGCCCAACTGGCGGACACCTGCGGAGCCTTGTTGTCCACCAGCCATCGCCGCCATTTTGTGAAGTCGTTGATTGATCTGTTGACGGAGCAACGGGCGGATGGTGAACGTGTTTATGCGCCGGATAATATTCAAAGTGTCGTGCGTGATGTGACTGAGCAATTGGGGCGCTCACAGGGCGGGGAGTACTAAAAATCTATGACTGGATCAATTGTTACTCACCCGGTTTTCGGTCGCGGTCATTTACTGGAATTGAGAAATGCCGGACGCGATGCTGCCGTGCGCTTTGATAACGGCATTCGTGCTGTCGTGCAGGTTAACATCCTG
This sequence comes from Blastocatellia bacterium, assembly GCA_043719385.1. GTDB lineage: Bacteria > Acidobacteriota > Blastocatellia > RBC074 > RBC074 > JAFDVL01. The sequence goes on from JAYSTY010000133.1 coordinate 18,206, forward strand.
ACCATCAGGCAGGCCGCTGAGCCACCCGCGCCACCGCGTCCAATTGTTGCGCCCCGCATTGAAGTTGCCAGAACGCCAGAGCAGGAACGACGCTTTGCCGCGCGCCGCACCATCGAAGCTTTACGCTATGGCGTCGTGCCGCAGACGCAGGTCCGGGATTTGAGTGCCGGACTCGAAACCGAACGCGCCAGTTTGCAACGCGCGTTTGCTGAAGTTGATAAATCAGGCGGCGATGTGCGCATCATTCTGGGCGAATATGGGCAGGGGAAAAGCCACTTCTTTGAGCTTGCTGCGCAGGAAGCTTTGGCGCATAACTTTCTTGTCGCGCAAACCAGTCTCGACCTCCGCGAAGTCCCGCCGAATCGCCCCCAGCGCATTTACAATTCGCTGATTCGTAATTTGCGTTATCCCGATTCGAGTGAGACGGGGACGCTCGTACCGTTATTTGATCGCCTTCTGAGCGAGCCGACGGTATTCGCCCCGGTAATGGAAAAACTGCACGGCACAATTTTTAGTTCGGCACTTTACAACTATTCGCTGCTGCGGAAGCAGCCGGACGAGAAATTGGATTTGTTGCTGGACTGGATTTCCGGCGAGAAAGTTTTCATTAGCGCCGTGCGAAAAGTGATGCCGACCAAAGCGAAAGATTTCCCGCTGCCGGCGCTTTCGCTGCTGACAACTGCGGCGGATCAGTATTGTTATTTGCTGAGCGGTTTGGGCTGGTTGGCGCAACAGGCAGGCTATGCCGGACTGGCGATATTTTTAGATGAATCAGAGCATTACAGCTTGCTCAATGAACGCGGCCAGGAACGGGCTGACAATTTTTTCAAAGGGCTGATGTATACGTCTCTGGCGGCGCGGGCGGATTGTCGGATCAGTGAGGAGCAACTGCAACATAATACGCAAAGGGCGCTGCCGTTTCGCTTTACTGACCGCAGCCAGTTACTGGTGATGTTCGCCGTTACGCCTTCCGCCAGCACGTTCGATTATCAGCGCTGGCTGCACGACGATCAGATTATTGCGCTCAATGCCAATTTATCGGCGCAGGCGCTGGATGATTTGATGGCGCGGCTGTATGTGTTACATCGCCAGGCTTACGGCTATGACCGGAGCGAACAATTTTTGGATGTCTCGCAGGGCTTGCTGGAATGTTTGGAAGGAGGATTGATCAACCTGCGCCAAACCATCAGGCTGGCCACGGAAATTTATGATTTGTGTTACGCGCATGCGGATTACAACGCGAACCAGGCAGTGGGCGAATTGCGGCGGGTGATGCTGGGGCGCTTGCCATGAAGAAAAAATCGAAATCGTATGATGACGCTTTTAAGCTGTTGGCGACACAGGATGCCGAAGCGTTGCTGTTATTGCTGGGCGAACTGCAACCAGGCGAGCAAGCTGAAATTACACCGCTCGAACGCGAATTACGCATCTCTACTACCTTGCCGGATCAGCCGTATCGGGTCGTTTCTGAGCGCGGCGAACGCATCGTCCATGTCGAAGCAGAAAGCTGGTGGAAAAATGTGATGCCGAATCGCATGGCGGATTATGGTGCACGGGAATGGATGCTGTACCATTTGCCGGTGGAGTGTTATGTCTTGTTGTTAACGGATCGCGGCTTGCCAAAAAATCCGCCGACAATGGGGCGAATTGACGCAGGCGATGTCCAAATCACCGTGCATTATCGCATCATTCGCCTCGCACAAATTCCGGCTAAACAAATTCTCAAATTGGGCCGCGAGTATTTGTTGCCGTTTGTGCCTTTGATGAAAAGTACGCTGACCGATCTGGAAAATGGAGCAAGACTGATCGGTCAGATCGAAGATGAAAAGCGCCGCGGTGAATTGAGTTTATATTTTGGGGTGTTCAGCCGATTACAGTATAATCCGGTAGAATTGTTAGCACTTATTGGGAGAAATAATATGAGTATTAGAGAACTAATGAAAGAATCCCTGCTCTATCAGGAGATAGTGGCCGAAGGAGAAGCCAAAGGAGAAGCCAAAGGAGAAGCCAAAGGGCGTGCGGTCGGGCTTGTTGAAGGGGCGAAAGAGACGCTTCGGCAGTTTATTGAATGGCGCTTTCCGAAAGTGAAAGTGGCGCGCAAGATTAACCAGATTCAGGACGTTGAGTTATTACGGCAACTGTTGTTTGAAGCCAGTATGATGAAAAGTGATACGGAAGTGCGGAAACGCATTGATGAAGCTTTTAAATCACAAACAGCTCAATGAATGATAAAAATGCGCACCAGCGACAGTTGAAAGATCGCCTGCCGCATACGTGGGATGCGTTGTTTGCGCGGTTCGGACGTTTCACCGAAATTCAGGCTCAGGCGATTGAACCACTCCTTGCCGGAAAAAATTGTGTGTTAGTTTCCGCCACTGCCAGCGGCAAAACCGAAGCGGCACTTGCTCCGCTGCTGGAATTCCACAAGCAAAATCCTGCCAGAAAACATCAGCTTTCCATTCTTTACCTCGTGCCGACACGAGCTTTGGCGCACGATCTGGCGCGACGCTTACAAGCACCGCTCGAAAAATTAGCGCTTAAGTTACAAGTCAAAACCGGCGATGAAGCGGCGCTCAATACCAGTCGGTTGCCGGACGTTTTATTGACGACGCCGGAATCGCTGGATTCGCTGCTGGTCAATCGTCCGCGCATTCTCAAAGACGTGAGCGCCGTCGTGATTGATGAATTACATATCTTTGACAACACGCCGCGCGGCGATCAATTACGGATTCTGCTGAATCGGTTACGCCGCCTGAAAAAATACGCCCTGGCGCGTGGTGACGTGACCAGCGCAGCGATTCAGTATTGTGCGCTCTCGGCGACGATTGATCATCCGGCGGAAGTTGCGAGTCGTTATTTTCCTCATCCATTGGTCATCCAAATTTCCGGGCAACGAGCGATTGAAGCTGAATTGCTTGAACTCGAAAGTGAACAGACACTGCGCGAGCTTTTCAATTTGCTGAAACAACGTGGGGTCAAAAAAGTTCTCGCGTTTTGTAACAGCCGTGCCGAGTGCGAGGAATGGGCGTATCGTTTGCGCACCGACACGCCGTTCGGTGATCGGGTTTATCTGCATCACGCCAGCCTCGATGCCAAAGTGCGACGGGCCGTGGAAAGTAATTTTACGCTGACCGAAGCGGCAATATGTTTCGCTACTTCAACGTTGGAATTGGGGATTGATATTGGTGATGTGGATTTAATTTTGTTGCTGGGGCCGCCTGGAAACCTGAGTGCATTTTTGCAACGCATCGGACGCGGCAACCGACGAACGGCGCGTACTGCGGTTATCTGTTGTTACCGCACAGAAACTGATCGGGCGTTATTTCGGGTCTTCCTGCGGGCTACTCAATCAGGTGATGAAGTCACAACGCCCCAGCCGTATTTTTTCCGCGCTTCGATCATTGTGCAGCAGCTTTTTTCTTACCTCAAACAAACGCGCCTCGGCGAAATTGAGCCTGACAGCGCCTTTGAATTATTTAGTTCCTTGTCGGGCGAACCGCTGATTGCCAAAGCGCTTTACGACCAAATCATCGAACATTTAAGTCTGAAACAATTTTTCCTTGCGGCGCATAACCAGACGCTCAGACCCGGCCCGGCGTGGAATGAGCTTTATGAACAACGGGCAATTTATACAAATTTGCCTGCTACCAAACGCGGGACGATTGACGTGATTGACGAAGAAACGGGGCGTAAAATTGGAGCAATGGAACATCACATGGAACCCGGCGCAGCCTTTATTTTTGGTGGTCAGGCGCGTCAGGCTTCTCACATTATTGGGCGCAAATTAGTAGTCAAAGCAACCGACAATTTAGTTAATGCTGCGGCTCCGCGTTTACGCTCGCCCTGGCGTCCAATGTCTTCGGGTTTAGCCAAAGCCGTAGCGCTTGAATTAGGTGCGCCACGCTCTGCCAATCCGCATGAAATTGTGATGATGAGTAGTGACGCAGAGCCGGATGAAGAGACCGGCGAAGAGGGAATTACCACGACCTGGATTTTTCATTGTGCGGGGGACGCTTACGGAATGTTGCTGGGCGATTTGCTCGAAAAAAATTATCAGTTGCGCGTCGAGGATTACAACGATCTTTATTTAGCCGTGCAGGGTGAAGTTCCGCCCGAGGCGCTTGAGTTTAGCGCAGAGCAGGTTCGTGCCTGTCTGCGCAGACGCTGGCAGAAAATGGAAAGCTGGTTTGAGTTAGGGGGCTTTCAAAGTTTTCTCCCGATTGAAGCGCGGCGCTCGACGGTCATTGCCGCCTTTGATGTGGCGGGTTTTGTAGATTGTTTTACGGGGAAGACATTGATCCAGGTTGACGAAAATGTCACGCAGCGGTGATGGATAAAGCCTGTCAAAGAGAACCCGGCTCGCTCCGGCTCGCGGTACTGTACCCGGA
>JAYSTY010000134.1:0-1520 GCA_043719385.1 Blastocatellia bacterium
GCTTGCTCCGGCTGGCTTGTCACGACTGTGACCTGCCAACCCAGATGTTTCATCTGTTCGGCCAGTTCCGCCAGAATCTGTCCCGTCGCCGCCAGCACCGGCGGATAGACGCGATTCACAAATAATACCGAGCAAACCTTTAAAAACTCTTCCTGGGGACGCAGAGATTTTGCCGCCACCTCTGATCCGACCTGCGGCGCGATGATTTGAATATCGAGATCATAGCCTTTGACCCGTGCCAAAATAGCTTCAAGATGTTCGTCGTTCGGAATCAGTAATCGCGCAATGTTGTGTTTATTAACGGCGGCATTTAATTCATCGAAGCCGCCCAGAACTTCTACGCCCTCAACCATCGGGCGATGCGCTTCAGGATCAATCAACCCAATCAACTGATGATCTGAGGTGGGGCGCTCGTTTAATTCGTGAATTAACTGTGCCGCCTCTGGGCGCGTACTGACCAGCAAAGTTTTTTGCTGCGGCATTGCCCGGCGAATACGGAGCAGGTAAACCCCGGCAGCATAACGCGCCAGCACAATCACCGGAGCCGTCAGGACAAGATCCATGACGAAAGCAGAGCGCGGATAGCCCCGAAACCCGAAGATCACAAAGATCGTCAGAACAAACAATGCCGAACTCACGACCGTCGCCTTGAGAATATTCGGCACATCATTCAGTTCTTCAGAATTCCATTCGTCACTGAATAATCGGAAGTAATGAAAGACAGAGGCCTTGACAGCCAGCAGAACAGGAAACGTTTGCAGCGAGAGGCGGGCAAAATTGCTGCTTAAGGTAGCGAAATCAAACCGGATCAGAAAGACAATGTAATAACAGACCATCAATAAAATAGCCTGTATTATAGCAACGATAACATTGCGATATTTAAAGAGTCTTTCCACCATAACCTAATGAATTATCTGTCCACGAAGAACACGAAGGGACACGAAGAGAAGACAAGGAGACAAGGACGGGGCAACCAATCCGGTAACACTCTTTTCCCTTGTCACTCTTTTGCATTGCCTTTCCTTCGTGTTCCTTCGTGTCCTTCGTGGATAATTTCTTATTTCCGATAATTTCTACACGTCTCATCGTTTTGGTGATCCATATAAATAATGATTGTGTTGTTCGGCACCATCTTCCGGGATGCGATCCCACACCTCATCAGGAAGACCTGATGTTAATTCTTTAATTCGTTGTAATGGAGTGCGCTGTTGTTCCATTCGCTTGATAAATGCCAGAACCTCTTGTTGTTGGGTTTCAGGTAATCGCCTTAACGTTTCAACTACCTGTTACTCAATTATTAACATAAGGACTCCTTGTTCAGTCAAATGAGACGTGTCAGAAAACAGCCATCCGCTAAGGAACGTGTGAAAAATAATTTATAACTGGTCAATTTCTTCGCCGCATCGCGGCGGCTGAGTTTAGCCGTGGGTGCAACCCACGGAAGAGTTCGGTATTTTTCCCGCGTCGCGTAGTGACGCTTGAATTCAGGCGTCACTACGCGACGCGTTTTTTTCACTTGC
>JAYSTY010000135.1:0-22566 GCA_043719385.1 Blastocatellia bacterium
AAGCGCAGTCACGCGCCCCGGTTCAATGACCGTGTGCGCGTGACTTTTGAAATTCGTGAGTTCGATTTTGGTAATCATCGTTCTCTCTGTGTTAATGACTTTGCGCCTGCTGATTGACCTTCAATTTGTCAGCAAATTGCTTGCGGAACTTTTTGATTTTCGGCGCAATCACGATACTGCAATAGCCTTTGTTCGGGTTATTGACGTAATACTCCTGGTGATAGGCTTCGGCGGAATAGAATTCTGAAAACTTTGTCACCTCTGTCACGATGGGGGTTTTATAGACGTTTGCCGCCGTCAGTTCCGCGATGAATTTTTCAGCCGTCGCTTTCTGTTCCGGCGAGTGATAGTAAATCGCCGAGCGATATTGCGTTCCCGCATCATTCCCCTGACGATTCAACGTTGTCGGGTCATGCAGCGTGAAGAGCGCTTCCAGCAATTCCCGGTACGAAATCACTTTCGGATCAAAAGTAATTTGCACGACTTCGGCGTGTCCGGTGTCCCCGCTTGAAACCTGTTCATAAGTTGGGTTTTTGACGTGACCGCCGGAGTAACCGGAAACGGCTTTTTCGACGCCACGTAATTCATCAAACGGCGCTTCGATGCACCAGAAGCATCCGCCCGCTACCGTAGCAATTTCTTTGTCCATCTTTTTGCCTTTCTCTTTTTTTGCAGTTTTATCGCGTTGTTTTTGGTTTGTTTCCTGTGCCGTTACGCTGCCAATCAGCAGAATATTTGCCAGCACTAATAACGCAACTAAGGTAATAATTTTTTTCATCGCTTTGTTCCTCAGTAATTTTTTTATCAGAGAAGTCAGTATAACTCAAAAAGCCCGCGAAATATTCCGCCGCGCCATTATTCAGGGCGTGAACTCCTCAATTATGGGCACATCATTTCGCGTCAGCAACTTCAGACCAGCGGCAATAATGCGGGTTTGCAGTGCAGGGTTATTGGCTTCGCCCAGCGGATAGCCCATTTTGTACGGAACAAATAAAGCGCGTGGCGGACGAATTACGGAGGTCACCTCGCGGAGCAATGATAATGAAACTGTCGCAATATTTTCCCGTTCAATTGCGGCGGCGAGCAGACCAACTGTCTGCACACACATCGGTCAGACAGGCGTCAAAAATACGGCGTCAACATCATCTTCGCGCAACATTTTTGCGACCTGAATGGCGGTTTCGTTAAGCAGCTTTTCCGGTTTAGTGATTGAACCCATGAAGCTGAAATGGCGATGATTTAATGCGCCAATCACGCCTTGCGCCGCGAGTTCACGAAAACGATCCAGCGGGAAAGCCAGATTGCGATCCGCCTCAATTCCCGCGTGATCGAAGGCAGAGCTTTTGTGGCTCTCGATTAAAGTGTTAGTCTCAACCGTATTTGGGATGGCGCGGAAAGAAAAATCGCCGCCTTTGAAATCATGATTGAAGCCGCTTTGTTCCGGTGTATGCAATCCGGCTGTCGTCACAAGCGCGATGCGAGCTTCGTGCAGCGGTTGGCGCAACGGAGCGCAGGGAACCGGGTTGATGGCGTAACGCGAGAACGGATACGCTTTCATAAAAAGCCGATGAGTAAAGCTCAAATCATTGTAAGTTGCCATAAGTTATGGAAGAAGAATATTTTTTCAATTGTCCCTGGTGCTGGCAGGAAATTTCAATGGTATTCGACCTGTCGGTTGACCGCCAGAGCTATGTCGAAGACTGTGAAGTTTGCTGTCGCCCGATTGAAATCAGCTATGTAGCAGCGGACGACGAAATTGTTTCGTTCGAGGCCACGCAGTTGGAATAAAAGCAGGGTCAATTAAAGCTCGTAGCAATATGCTTTCATTTAAAAATCAAATCATTCTCATCACTGGCGCATCGCGTGGCATCGGCGCGGCAGCCGCCATTAAATTTGCCGAAGCCGGAGCCGCTGGTGTTGTTATCAACTATCACACGAATGAAAAAGCCGCCCGCGAAGTTGCGGCTGCGGTCGAACGCACAGGTGCGCAAGCCTTAATTCTAAAGGCCGATATTGCCAAAGCCGAGGAAGCCAAAGCGTTAATTACACAAACGCTCGAACGCTTTGGCAGGCTTGATGTGCTGGTGGCGAATGCAGGCGTTTGGCCGGCGACAGACAAACCCATCCTGGCGCTTGATGAAGCGCAATTCGACGCAACGATGCGAACCAATGTGCATGGAGTTTATTATGTGAGCCGCGCCGCTGCACAGATTTTTGTCGCGCAAAAATCCGGCAACATTGTGACTGTCAGTTCGACTGCCGGACAGCGCGGCGAAGCGGGACACGCTGATTACGCCGCCTCAAAAGGCGCTGTCATCAGCTTCACAAAATCTTTGGCGTCAGAGCTTGGCCGTTATGGTGTGCGCGTAAATTCGGTTGCACCGGGTTGGGTTGACACGGAAATGTCGGCCTCGGCTTTGCACGTGGACGACGCGACAACCAGGCAAATTAACCAGGCGATTCCGTTGGGACGTGTAGCCTCTGCCGAAGACATCGCCAACCCGATTTTATTTCTGGCTTCTGACCTCGCACGTCACATCACGGGGGAAATTCTGAATGTGAACGGCGGATCAGTGTTATGTGGATAGACAAAAATTTTAAGGAGAATTCACCATGAGAAAATTCGTTCCGATTTTCTTCGTCGCCCTGTTTTCATTGACTGCATTTTCCCAGCCACTCGACGCACTCAAACGTGAAGCCGTTGCCGAAGTGGACAAAATGCAAACGCTCACGCAGCAAATGGTAGACAGCATTTTCAGCTTTTCTGAACTTGGGTTTCAGGAATACGAAACCAGCAAATACATCACGGGCATCCTCGAAAAAAATGGTTTCAAAATTGAACGCAGTGTAGCGGGAATGCCGACAGCGTGGACGGCGAGTTATGGTTCCGGTAAGCCTGTTATTGGATTTATCACTGACATTGATTGCATCCCCCGCGCTTCGCAAAAGCCTGGAGTCGCGTACCATGATCCAATTATCGAAGGCGCTCCCGGTCACGGCGAAGGTCACAATTCAGGGCAGGCTGTGAACGTTGTCGCAGCGCTCGCGCTGAAAAAATTGATGGAGAAAAATAAATTGCCCGGCACGATTCGGCTCTATCCCGGCGTCGCCGAAGAGTTACTCGCCACCAAAGCATTTTTTGTCCGCGCCGGATTATTCAAAGATTTAGACATCATGCTTGGCTGTCACGTTAGCAATCAATTCGCCACCAGTTGGGGGCAACCGCAAAGAGACAGCGGTCTCGTTTCAGTGCAATATTATTTTCATGGCAGAGCGGCTCACGCGGCAGGCGCTCCGTGGTCAGGGCGCAGCGCACTTGACGCTGTCGAGTTGATGAACATTGGCTGGAATTATCGCCGCGAACATTTGCGCTTGCAGCAACGCTCGCATTATGTCGTCGTCAACGGCGGTGATCAGCCAAACGTTGTGCCATCCGAAGCGAGCGTTTGGTATTACTTCCGTGAACTGGATTATCAGCACATCAAAGAACTTTTCGAACTTGGCAACACGATGGCGAAGGCTGCCGCTTCGATGACCGACACAACAGTTGACTGGCGCGTAGTCGGTTCCGCGTGGCCGAATCATTTCAATAAAACCGTCGCCGAAGTCCAACAAAAAAATATCGAAGCAGTCGGTATGCCGGTATGGGATGACAACGATCAGACCTTAGCCAAAGCGCTGCAAAAAGAAATCAAAGCCAAAGTCGAAGGATTGAAAGACAAGGTCACGCCACTTGAAAATCCCAAAGAACCACAGGGCGGAAGCTCCGATGATGTTGGCGACATTTCGTGGAATGTCCCGATGGTATATTTGAGCTACCCCGCGAACATTCCGAATTTGCCCGGTCACAGTTGGGAAAACGCGATTGCGATGGCGACACCGATTGCACACAAAGGTTCGCTCGCAGGCGCAAAGGTTCAAGCGATGACGGCGCTGGATTTTTTGCTGAATCAGGAATTGATCAAGCAGGCGTGGGATTATTTCAATACCGTGCAGACGAAGGAAATAAAATATCAGCCGTTGATTGGCGAAAAAGATATTCCCGCGATTGAACTGAACAAAGAGAAGATGGAAAAGTTTGCGCCTGAACTGAAGAAACTTTACTACGATCCGACGAAGTACAAAAATTATTTAGAACAGCTTGGCATCAAATATCCAACCATTCGTGAGAACAAATAAATAAAGCGCAGAAATTTCTTCTTCTCTGCGCTTCCATTCGTCACCAGAACCAATGTCTATAGCACTTTACCGATGCCGATTTACCGATACTGAAAAGAATACAAGAGGGTGAAATGATATGGAGTGCGGTGGTCTCGACACCGCACTCCATAGAAAGGCCTATCATGCCACTATCTTATTCACCACGACACCGTGAACATCCGTCAGCCGGAAATCTCTGCCCTGAAAACGGAAGGTCAATTTTTCGTGATCGAAGCCAAGCAAATGCAGCATCGTGGCGTGTAAATCGTGGACGTGGACGCGATCCTCAATGACGTTGAAGCCGAATTCATCAGTCATGCCCATTGTCATCCCAGCTTTGACTCCGCCGCCTGCTGCCCACATCGTGAACGCTTTGTTGTGATGGTCACGACCCAGGCTGCGTCCGGCATCGGGGTTGCTTTCGACCATCGGCGTGCGTCCGAATTCTCCGCCCCATAACACCAGCGTGTCATCTAACAAGCCGAGTCGTTTCAAATCCATGATCAATGCCGCATTCGCCTGATCGGTTTGTTTGCATTGTTGCGACACGCCTTTTTTGACTTCGCTGTGATGATCCCAGGCTTCGTGATTGAGTTGCACGAAACGGACTCCGCGTTCGATCATGCGCCGCGCTAACAGACAATTATTTGCATACGAAGCTTTGCCGGGTTCCGCGCCATACAACGCCAAAGTCTCTTTCGATTCTTTGCTCAAATCCATTAATTCCGGTGCGCTGGATTGCATCCGGTACGCCATCTCAAACGAATTAATCCGCGTCGCAATTTCAGGATCGCCCGTCAATTCAAGGTGATGCTCATTAACGCTCTTGAGCGTATCCAGCGATTTTCTTTGCATCTCCGGCGTGATGCCGCGCGGATTTGAGAGCGACAAAATCGCGTCTCCACTGCGTCGAAACGGGACGCCCTGATAATACGTCGGCAAAAATCCGCAGCCCCAATTTGAAGCGCCGCCGCTGGTTCCTCCGCCGGACGAAAGAACTACGAACGCGGGCAAATCTTTCGACTCACTGCCCAGACCGTATGTCACCCACGAACCAAAGCTGGGACGCCCGAATTGGACCGAACCTGTCTGCATAAAAATCTGACCCGGCGCGTGATTGATCGCATCCGTAGTCATCCCGCGCAGGATGGCAATCTCATCCGCGACTTTGGGCAAATGGACTAACGCCTCGGACATTTCCGCGCCGGATTTTCCGTGCTTCGCAAACTTGAATTCCGAAGCGTACAGTCCCGCATCAGACCTGATAAACGCGTAGTTGATGCCTTTGACAAATTCCGGTGGCACAGGCTTCCCGTTGTATTTTTCGAGGCTCGGCTTGTAATCAAACATGTCGAGCTGCGACGGTCCGCCAGAATTAAAAAGGTAAATTACGCGTTTGGCCTTCGGCGCAAAATGCGGCGTCTTTGGCGCAAGCGGATTTTTCGCTTGCGAAAATGCTTTGTCGTTGAAAAGCGAAGCCAGCGCAATTGCGCCTAAGCCGACGCCACATTCCTTGAAGAAATGACGACGCGTGACTAACGTTTTAAATTCGTGATTGATTTCGTCTTTGTAGTTCATAATTACTCCATAAGCGTTTATAACGCCGCTACTTGAACTAAAGTATTTTCATGTTCACTCACTTGCACCGGGTTTCGCAAGGCGCGACCAAAAACATCCGATGAAATTTCAAAGACATCGCCGTCCTGGGCTGCAAATCCGCTCAGGCAACTCAGCACTGCTGCGCCGTAATAATGCACGTGAACGTCGCCCGGTCTTCTGAAATTTGCGTACTTGAAATGGTGATGTTCTAAATTCGCAATCGTGTGCGACATATTCGCTTCGCCGCTCAGCCAGTCACTTGACCAGACAGTTTCGTCGTTGCGCGTAATGCATGCGTGGCCTTCGATGTGATCAGGCAATGCGCCGATAAATAATTCCGGCCCAAAAGAACATTGACGCAATTTGGAATGCGCAAGGTACAAATAATTTTGTCGTTCCAGTTTGTGATCGGAATATTCGTTGCCGAGCGCAAAGCCGACGCGCAATGGTTCGCCGTGATCGCCAATTACATACAGCCCGACGATTTCGGATTCTTCGCCGCCGTCTTCGGCATACGCGGGCAATTCGATTGGACGTTCAGGCGCGACAATGCAACTGCCATCACCTTTGTAAAACCATTCGGGCGCGACGCCAATTTCGCCAGCAACAGGTTTGCCGCCATCCAATCCCAGCTTGAACATTTTCATTGAATCGCTCAGATTTTCGGGGTCGGCGTTCAGCTTCGTGTGCATCGCATCACGCGATTGCGCGCTGCCGAGATGCGTCAGACCTGTGCCGGAAACCATACAATGCGCCGGATCAGGATGATCCAGCGGTGGCAATATTTTTTTATCAGCGATTATTTTGTCGTAGTCAAATACTTCATCGCTCAATTTTGTGGCTACAAAATCAGTCAGTTTTGCATTCGCACGAAAAGCCGCGAGCGCCAGTTCGTGAACGCTTGATGGATTGGTTAATGCGGCGATAATTTGCCGATCAGAATTCACGATTCCAACGCGGCGAGAATTTTGATTGTCGAGAAATTGTATTAAGTTCATTGTGTTTTTTTCAGGCAATTATTTTCTGCATACAAACACTATTTTCCACCCAGCATACTGCCCATAATTTTCAATCTTCCCATACCCGCATCGTTCATAAAGCCGAATCGCTTCCGGCTGCTTCAGCCCTGTTTCCAGCACGGCAATTGAAAATCCTAACTCAACCGCCCACGCCTCTAACTCAGTCAAAATATTCTGTGCAATTCGTTGCCCGCGCAATTCGGGTTTGACGTACATTCGTTTGATTTCGGCGATGTCGTCCGAATACGGTTTGAATGCGCCGCAGCCGACTGCCTTCTCTTCGACGAAGGCTACGACGACATTTTTGAGGTGATCAATTTTATTGTACTGTGCGTAGAATTCGTGTTCGTCGCCATCACGAATTTTCAAATCCTTGTCGAGTAAAACAACTAACCATTGAAAATCTTGATGGCTTGAATCTGTGCGAATGATCTTCATTATTCTTTCGTAATTGTCTCGTCCATATTCAACAAAACCCGCGCCACCATTGTCCACGGAGCGAGTTCGTGTAAATCAATTCCGTCAGGAATATTGTTCACATCCATCGCAGTCACGTACACCGCTGAAGCCGTTTTGCCTTTGAATTCCGTGCGCTGCAAGTTTAATAATTTCAGGAATTCGCCAGCTTCAAATGCATCAGGTTTGCGTCCCGTGCAAAGTCGAAAGGCATACGCCAATTTTTCCTGATCCGTTGCGCCGCCTTCCTTCCACGCACGCAACGCCAGGCCCTGCGCGGCTTCCATAAACATCACGTCATTCAACGTCGTCAACGCCTGCAACGGCGTATTCGATTTGACGCGGCGCGGACAGGAAAAATCTCCGTTCGGCGAATCGAAGACAGACAAACTCGGATATGGCACATTGCGCTTCCAGAACGTGTACATCCCGCGCCGATAACGGTCTTCGCTCTTGTCCGTAGGCCACGGCAATTGCGCTCCATAGCCCAAACTCAAAACGCCATCAGGAATCGGCGGATAAACCGAAGGGCCGCCGATTTTATGACTGAGCAATCCACCAGCAGAAAGGGCTACATCACGGACAATTTCAGATTCAACCCGCATCCGTGGCGCACGTGCGAGCCATTTATTGTACGGGTCTTTCTCTTGTAGTTCAGGTGTAATTTTGGAGGATTGACGGTAAGTTGAAGATGTGACCATCAGTTTGTGCAGGCGTTTCATGTCCCACTGGTTCATCCCGTCGCTACCGCTCCGGGGACTGAGCCGCGCCGCGTCGCCCCGTCGCCCTGTCGCCCCATCCCTGAATTCAACCGCTAACCAATCCAGCAACTCAGGATGCGATGGCAAATCACAGCGATTGCCAAAATCTTCAGGAGTCAAAACCAAACCCTGCCCGAAATATTGTTGCCACATTCGATTGACGATGACGCGAGAAGTCAGCGGATTATTTTTGTCTACAATCCACTGCGCCAAGCCCAGCCGATTGCGCGGCGCATCCTTCGGAAATGGATGCAAAAACGAAGGCGTGTTCGGCGTCACTTCATCACCGGGGTTTTTATAATCACCGCGCTTGAAGAGATGCGTAGTGCGTGCCTGTGAACGTTTCGTCAACGCTAATGTAATCGGGCCATAGGGCCAATCTTTCATCAAATCATCAATTTTTTTATTATCATCCGCCCACTCCGCAACTGTAGTGCGATAGTAACTGAACAGTTCATTTTGCTGTTCCTGTGTCCGCTTCGTTGCCTCAACTTCAAGTATTTTTCGGACGTGTGCGGGGACTACATCAGCCGTCGGATTTGGATCAGTTGTGACTGAAATTTTGAAGCGTCCGATGTTCGGTTTGCCCCACGAAATGGATTCATCAAATTTTTCGGCGAGCTGAAAAACGAACGCCGTGCCTTCGTCAAAGCCGACCGGGGTTTTTGTGGTGATGACAATGTTGCGCGATTGATTGCGCTTGATCGCCCCGAAATCATTGCTCCAATGCGTTTTCATGTTGCCGTCAATAATGTTGCTAATTGGAAAATCAGGACGCGACATTTCGGCGGTAGCGTTCGTGAGTCCTACTTTTTCAAGCGCATCAGGCTTGCTGATCGGGGCGGCTTCTGCAATGAATTCTGAAAAATAAAGGCTGCCATCAGCAGCGCGTCCCGGCCCACCACGCGGCAAATTCGTATCGGCAATCAAATCAATGCGAAATCCCGTAATTCCTTTCACCTTCGTTTTTGCTTTGACGATGTAATTGTTCGCTGTAGCGTTGTCGCCTTTCGCAATAAACGAACCGTCTTCCATCTTGTCGAACTTCACGCCAAACGCTGCAAAAATATTGGCGTCATCAATCGGCGTCCATTTGATTTGATTCTGTTTTGCTTTGGCTTCCCAACGCGCTACAAGATCTTCGGGAGTCATTCCCGTGCGGGTGCGCAACGACATTTCCACATCATGAATTTTGCCTAAAATCTCGGCGCGTTTCTTGTTTACTTTGTCATCGGGAACTTCGATTTCGGGTTCATCATCGCTGTTGAGAAACGCGAAGAATTGATAATACTCGCGGTGCGGAATCGGATCGAATTTATGCGTATGACATTGCGCACACGCTACCGTTAAGCCAAGAAAAGCCTTGCCTGTCGCGTCTACACGATCAATCAGCCCTTCGGTTCTGAATTGCTCAGGGTCTACGCCGCCTTCTTCGTTCATCATTGAATTTCGCAAAAATCCAGTCGCTACTTTTTGATCCAATGTTGGATTCGGCAACAGATCTCCGGCGAGTTGTTCAATCGTGAATTGATCGAACGGCATATTTTGATTGAAGGCTTTGATGACGTAATCACGATAAGGCCAGATCGAACGCGCCCGATCTTTTTCGTAGCCATTCGTGTCCGCGTAACGCGCAGCATCCAACCACCAGCGTCCCCAGCGTTCGCCGTAATGTGGGCTGCTGAGCAAACGGTCTACCACCTTTTCATAAGCGTTGGCGGAATTATCCGCAAGAAACTCATCAAGCTCTTTCGGAGTCGGCGGCAAGCCAATCAAATCAAGGCTCAGGCGACGAATTAAGGTAGCCTTGTCCGCTTCGGGCGATGGCGCGAGTCCCTGTTTTTCGAGCATCGAAAACACGAAATTATCAATCGGATTTCTCGTCTTGAATTTCGTCGTCGGAACTGTCGGACGCTCAGGTTTCACAAACGACCAATGCTCATCAATTTTCACCGAAGCGGAATCAGGCCAAGCCGCGCCTTCGTCAATCCAGCGTTTGATTAAAGCAATTTGTTCGGGCTTCAAGGCTTCGCCGCCCATCGGCATTCTGGCTTCGCCACCTTCGCCCAGAATGCGATGCAGCAACCGCGAATCTTTGCTGTTGCCAGGTGAGATAACTTTCATCGCCACCTGTTTTGTATCAAGGCGCAGATAGCTCGAAGCCTTCGCCGCTCCGTGACATTTGTCGCAATTCGCCTTGAAGATTGGTTGAATATCGCGCACGAAATCTACGGTCTGAACGGCGTCCGTTTTCGCCTGCCAGAAAATTGTGCAAGCGACCGTTAAAATAATTGCCAGAGTTAAGATTCGCTTAGTCATGGTCGTCCTCGAAATTATCGAATGAGAGTTGTGAAAATTTACGAATGGGGATTGTAACAAGTCTGGTGCAAAAGTCCCAAAGGGAATGATGTAATAGCCCAGGATGGAGTGGAGCTAGAGCGCAACGCAATCCTGGGAGAACAATCACCCATATCCAAAAGCCCTGAAAGGGCGTAATAAATTATTTCGCCCCTTCAGGGCTAAGATTCTTTTTGTACCCGTTCCCAGGGTTGCACCCTGGGCTATTACATCTCGTCCCGTTGGGACTTAAATTGTTTTCCTTTTCTCTAAGACCCTGAACCCTTTTCATCACGCCAACATTTTCTTCATGACCACACCCGCCACATCCGTCAACCGAAAATCTCTGCCTTGAAAACGGTACGTTAATTTTTCGTGATCGAAGCCCAGTTGATGCAGCAGCGTCGCGTGTAGGTCATGCACGTGAACGCGATCTTCCACGGCTTCAAATCCCAGCTCATCTGTTTTTCCAATTGTCACGCCGGGCTTGATCCCGCCACCAGCAAACCACATTGAATAGGCTTTGTTATGATGATCGCGGCCTTTGAAATAATTATTTTCGGGTTCATCCTGCACCATTGGAGTGCGCCCGAATTCCCCGCCCCAAATCACAATCGTATCGTCCAATAATCCGCGTTGCTTTAAATCTTTGATGAGCGCCGCCGAAGCCTGATCCGTCGCCTTCGCCTGCGTTTTTACGCCGGGGACGACATCTTTGTGATGATCCCACGCTTCGTTGTAAAGCTGGACAAATCGCACGCCGCGTTCAATCAAGCGTCGCGCCAGCAGGCAATTATTCGCAAAAGAATTTTTCCCTGGCGTCGCGCCGTACATCTCCAAAGTCTCTTTTGATTCTTTGCTCAAATCCATTAATTCCGGGCCACTTTCCTGCATCCGGTACGCCATCTCAAACGAATTTATCCGCGTCGCAATTTCCGGGTCGCCGTCAATTTCCAGTTCGTGTTCATTGAGTTTTTTCAACACATCCAGCGTGCGCCGTTGCATCTCACGATTAATGCCACGTGGATTGGAAAGCGATAAAATCGGATCGCCGGATTTGCGAAAAGCTACGCCCTGATAAAAGGTTGGCAGGAAGCCGCTGCCCCAATTTGACGCGCCTCCGCTCGTGCCTCCGGCGGAAGAAAGCACTATGAAGGCGGGAAGATTTTGCGCTTCACTGCCCAAGCCGTATGTCACCCACGAGCCAAAACTCGGTCGCCCAAATTGCACCGAACCTGTGTTCATAAATATTTGCGCCGGCGCGTGATTGATCGCGTCCGTAGCCATTGTTTTCACAATACAAATATCGTCTACGATTTGGGCAAGATAGGGCAACACTTCAGAAATTTCTGCGCCGGATTGGCCGTGTTTGGCGAACTTGAATTCAGTGCCATACAGCGCGGCGTCTTTGCTCAGAAATACATTCTGAATTCCCTTGAGCAATTCTGGCGGAGGCGCTGTGCCGTTGAATTTTTGCAACACAGGCTTGTAATCAAACAGATCAAGATGCGATGGGCCACCAGCTTGAAAAAGATAAATCACGCGCTTAGCTTTGCCGGGGAAATGAGGCGGCTTGGGAGCGAGAGGATTATTCAAACGCTGAGGGATGAACGATGAAGGCGGAGTTGCAGACGTGTCAATATTGAGCAATGAATTAAGTGCAAAGGCTCCCAGCCCAATGCCGCAATTTTGAAAAAAATGACGACGGGTGATGAACTTCCGACCTTCAGAATTAATCTCATCTAAATAATTCATAGCAACCTCTTATCTCAGTTTTTCATTCAGCGTTCAGCCTTCATACCTCAGCCCTATTTCCTCGTGATCGTCTCGTCCAAATTCAACAAAACCCGCGCCACCATTGTCCACGCCGCGACTTTGTGCAGGTCTAGATCAGGTGGAATATTTTCTAAATCAGCCGCCGAAACGTACACCGCAGTTGACGTTTTTCCTTTGAAATTTTCGTATTCTTTTTGCAGCATCGCCAACAATTCCTGCTCTTCCAGCTTGTCAGGTTTACGCGAGGTACAAAGCTGAAACGCATAAATTAATTTCGCCCGATCATCGCTGCCGCCTTCTCTCCAGACACGCAACGCCAGGCCCTGCGCGGCTTCCATAAATAATTTGTCATTCAACGTCGTCAACGCTTGCAACGGCGTATTCGAACTGATGCGGCGTGGACAGGAAACATCGGCGTTCGGCGCATCGAATGTCGAAAGGCTTGGATAAGGAACGGAACGCTTCCAAAAAGTGTACATCGCACGGCGATAGCGGTCTTCGCCTTTACTGGTTTCCCACTTCATCGCCCCACCAAATGCCAGGTCAAGCACTCCATCAGGAATCGGAGGGAAGACCGGGGCGCCGCCGATTTTATGACTGAGTAATCCCGCAGCGGAAAGCGATAAATCACGAATCGTTTCCGCTTCGACGCGCAGGCGGGGAGCGCGTGCGAGCCAATGATTATACGGGTCTTTCTCTTGTAACTCAGGCGTGATCTTTGAGGATTGGCGGTAAGTTGAAGATGTGACAATCAGTTTATGAAGATGCTTGATGTCCCAAGTGGTCGGTGATCGGTGGTCAGTGGTCGGACGAGTCCCCTCGTCGCCCTGTCGCCCCATCGCCCCGTCCCTGAATTCAACCGCCAGCCAATCCAACAACTCAGGATGCGATGGCGTCTCACAACGAGTACCAAAATCTTCCGGCGAAGCCACAAAGCCTTGTCCAAAATATTGCTGCCAGATGCGATGCACAATCACTCGCGCAGTCAATGGATTTTCTTTTGAGACGACCCACTGCGCTAATCCTAAACGATTGCGCGGCGCATCCTTCGGGAATGGAGGCAAAAACGAAGGCGTATCCGGCGTGACGATTTCGCCTTTATTTTTCCAGTCCCCGCGCTTGAATATTTTTGTCTCTCGTGGAGTCGAACGCGCTGCGAGTGTTAGTGTAGTCGTACTATCAGGCCAATCTTTAATCGCTTCTTCAATCGCCTTTTTTGCAGCCGCACTTTTTTCATCAAGCGAAATAAAGTAGCGCAACACTTCCTGCTTTTGCGCTCCAGTACGTTCCTTAGCAGGAAGCGAAATAATCCTACGAACATTGCTCGGCAATGGATCAAAGCCAGGTGTCGCTGCCGAAGTCACCGACAATCGCAATCGTCCCGTAATTTGCACTTTGCCCTGTTGATGAAACATCGCAAACGATAAATTCGTGCCGCCATCATTGCTGATCGGAGCGTTCGCTGTGAAAATAATTTTGCGCTCCTGATTGCGCAATCCCCCGCCAGCATCGCTGTTCCATCCGGTTTGTTGATCGCCGTCAATCGCAAATTTCACCGGCGCATCAGGCCGTTCAAAATCTGCCTGCGCGTTACTAAAGATAATTTTTTCGGGCTTCGCTGCACCATCAGGAGTTACCTCGGCAGTGAATTCAGACAGTGACAATGTACCGTTTTCTGAGACGCCCGGCCCATTCCGACGAAGCGAAGGATCGGTCAATAATTCCAAGCGAAAACCCGTGATATTTTTGCGCTGCGTTTTTGCCTTCATGAAAAATGTAGCGTCAGGATAACGATACGATTCCACCCGAATCGAACCATCATCGCAGTACTCTTCGACCTTAGCGCGGGAAGAAAAAAACTCATCAATTTTCAGCGGCTCCCAATCCTCTTTGTATTCACGCGCCTGCGCTTCCCATGCATTCAAACGACGCGAGAAATCCGCATCGCGCACAATCGCTTCGTCTTCGATTTTCGCAATTTTGCTGGTAATTTCTGTCCGTTTTTTGACTACTGCTTCGTCAGGAACTTCGACGTACGGCTCTTCGTCTGAATTGAAAAACGCGTAAAATTTATAGTATTCGTTGTGCTTGATCGGATCGAATTTGTGCGTGTGGCACTGGGCGCAATTGATCGTCAAACCAAGAAAAGCCTTGCCCATCGTATCTACGCGATCAAGCAAACCTTCGACGCGAAATTGTTCGGGATACACAGAGCCTTCTTCGTTGCGCATCGAATTGCGTAAAAACCCGGTCGCAATTTTTTGCTCAAGCGTCGGATGCGGCAACAAATCTCCGGCAAGCTGTTCAATCGTGAATTGATCGAACGGCATATTTTGATTGAAGGCTTTGATGACCCAGTCACGATAAGGCCAAATCGTGCGCGCCTGATCTTTTTCATAGCCATTCGTGTCCGCGTAACGCGCTACGTCAAGCCAATGCCGCCCCCATTGTTCACCGTAGTGCGGCGAAGCAAGCAAGCGATCCACCAGTTTTTCGTAGGCGTCAGGTGAAGTATCGGCAACATATTTTTCAACTTCTGCAATAGTTGGCGGCAGTCCCGTCAAATCAAGGCTGACGCGACGAATAAGCTGTGTTTTCGCGGCCTCCGGCGAAGGCGTCAGTCCATTCTGTCCCAGCTTCGCCAACACAAAATTATCAATCGGATTTTTCACCCAGGCTTTATTTTTGACTACAGGAATTGCCGGGCGAACGGGAGCGACGAAAGACCAGTGAGAATTCGTTTCGGGTTTCGGGTTTTGGGTTTCGGGAAGTTGGTTTCGAGTTTCGGGTTTTGGGTTTCGCGGTCCATCTTTCATCCCTCTGCCTTCATTCTTCCTAACCGCAGACGCCTTAAAAATCGGGACGATGAGCGTCAAGGCAAAGATTACAAAGATGAGTTTCCTGAGCACAGATTGCATGGCGAAGACCTTTCCGAGCAGGATTTATTAGCTCTGTCACTGTCCGATTATTTCCGGGGGGTATTATTTTTTGCCTGTGGCGTCTTTCACCAACCCGACGCCTTCCTTCACATAAATCACTTGATTGGGCGCAATTTCATTGATCGTGTCCACTATACCACCAGGCCATTTAACTGCAATGGATTTGATTTTCGGCGCTTTGCCCAACCCAAAATGGACACGCAAATCGTTTTGCGAATAGTAGCTGCCACCGCTGCGAACTTCGTCAATCAAGGTACGCAGCTTTTTGTCGTCAGCTTCAATTTCAAGTTTGATCCGCGCCCCAATACCGCTGCGATTGGATTTGACGCCGAGCGCTTTGATCGCAACCCAGTTATTTCCAGTCGCCGCATCACAGCGCATCAACACAGGCACATCATTCACCGGATTAATGACGACATCAATGTCTCCATCGTTGTCGTAATCGCCAAACGCACAGCCGCGACTGGCAGTTGGTTCCAGAATCGCGCCGCCAATTTTTTCGGTGATGTCTTTGAAATTACCGTTGCGCAAATTTTGATACAGCACTTTGCGTTGCGGGTAACCGGCCTCGGTGGTGAGCTTTTCGACTTCGGGATAAACGTGCCCATTAACCAGCAAAATGTCGAGCCAGCTATCGTTATCAAAATCCAGAAAGCCACAGCCCCAGCCCAACCAGCGCGTATTCAATCCGATGCCTGCCGTAAACGTCACATCATCAAAAGTCAGCTTCCCCATGTTGCGATATAAGGTTGAAGTGTCGCCGGAAAAATTCGTCTTAAAAATATCCAGCCTGCCATCACCATCGAAATCGCCAACGCTGACGCCCATGCCGGCCTGTGGCTTGCCGTCGCCGCTATACGCTACGCCCGCTTCCGTGGCGATGTCCGTAAATGTGCCGTCTTTATTATTGTGATACAAAATGGCCGGCGCCGAATCATCGGCGACGTAAATATCCGTCCAGCCGTCATTGTCGAAATCGCTGGTAATCACACCCAAACCAAAAGTTCCGCTGGTTTTCAGAATGCCGGATTTTTCGGAAACGTCCGTAAATTTTCCGTCACCTTCGTTGTGATAAAGAATATTTTTTCCGCCTTCCAAACCCGGCGGGCCGCACGCAACCATCACACCTTTGTACAGGCACGGCCCGGTTTCAGGAGTCGGTGCAGTTTTTAAATCAAGGTCTATATAATTTGCGACGAACAAATCCAGTTTGCCGTCGTGATCATAATCAAGAAATGCACTGCCTGCGCCCCATCTGGTTTTCATTCCGGCCACGCCAGCTTTTTCTGAAACGTCAGTAAACGTTCCGTTGCCGTTGTTATGGAATAAGAAATTTTTGCCGTAAGTAGAGACGAACAAATCCTCAAATCCGTCATTGTCGTAATCGCCGATACACACGCTTTGCCCCCAACCTGTTTTGGCTAAGCCGGATTGCTTTGTAACATCGGTGAATGTGCCATCGCGGTTATTTTTGTAAAGATGTGTAGTCGGCTCCTGCCCTTTCGGAAAACCATTCAGCCGCGTGCCATTCACGAAAAAAAGATCAAGCCAGCCGTCATTGTCGAAATCAAACCAGGCAACACCGCAACCTGTTGTTTCCAGTAAATATTTGTTTTTGTGTTCGTCACCATAAACGGTTTTGTGCGTGAGTCCCGCTTGTTTGGCGACGTTCACAAATGACACACTGAACTCATTCGCGGGAATTGTTTGCGCGAAAATTTTAACTGAGAAGAAAACGAGGAGTAGTAAGACCGCTTTGCTCATAACGGTTACTATAGATTGCTGCTGAGCGCTGATGCAACCGAAACGCAAAATGAGAAGAAGCTCTTTTGCCAGCACAGGCTGAGGGTTTTTATGGGAAGCTGAAATTATTATAGTAAAAATCTGGAGCCTGATAATTTTTGGATGACAAATACGCGAATCATTACCGAATCACAATTTTCAATTGAACTCCGCACAGTACAACGACGCGAGTTTGCCGCTTTCGGTCAGTCAGGCTATGGCGTAATTCATCTGCTCAACGCAACCGACTTGCCAGAACACACCAGCTTTCTTATCAACCCCAATGAAACCGCCAGCCTGTGTAAAAGTGAGGGTCAGACAGAATTGCTGATCGTGCGATTAGCCCCGCATTTATTGATCGAAACGGCGACACGACTTAAGCTTTATCGCACCGGCTCTAATTTGCTTTTTCGCCATGCCACCACACAAGACCAAAAACTTAGTGCAGTACTTGCAGCAATGCACCACGAAATGATTGAAGGCGCGGCGGGCTGGCGCGAAATTGTTCACGCGCTGATTAATCAATTAACGGTTTATTTATTGCGCTCGCACATCAATTTAAAACGTTCGGAAGAGCTGGAGCTTTCGCGTGTCGGCATCGTGGATCGCAGGCTGCGGCGGGCGCTTGAGTTTATGCACGATAATTGCGGGCGAGAATTGTCGCTGGCTGAAATCGCGGCGGCTGTTTACGTCAGTGAATTCCACTTTGCGCGACTTTTTAAAAAAATTACGGGAACTTCACCGCACGCATATCTAGCGGCAATTCGGATCGAACGCGCACGTAAACTTTTAGCCGAAACCGATCTAAGTATTACTGATGTTGGAGCGCAAGTTGGCTACAACAGTCAAAGCCATTTCACTAAAATTTTCCGCGCCGCAACCGGATTAACGCCCAACACCTTTCGCGCCGCTGCCAAATAATTTTTTCAAACTTTTGCCCCAGGGCGGCACATACCTGACAAATAAGTCAGGTATGTGCTAAGCTGTCTTTTGCTTTTGAAAGGTCGTGACGAAACGTGAAAATTACAGCGCAGGAAGAATACGGTTTGCGGTGCATTATGCAGCTTGCCAAACAACAAGATGGCGAGCCTTTGCTGGTGCGCGATATTGCGGATCGTGAGGGACTGTCTGTTGCTTACGTTGAGAAAATCCTGTGGACATTGAGCCGCAGCAGGATTATTGAAAGCGTGCGCGGCCCCAAAGGTGGCTATCGTTTAACGCGCCCCTGTGCGGAAATTTTCATTGGCGAAGTGATGCGGGCGTTGGGTGGCATTCCTTCTTCCGAAGAAATTTGCGGACAATTTACGGGCAATCACGACACCTGTGTTCATCACGGCGATTGTGAGCTGGAACCCGTCTGGGCGAGCATTACAGATTTCGTCAACAGCGTGTTTGACCGCATTCCGCTGTCACAACTTTTGCAAGGCAAACTGGAAGTGAAAATGGTGCAAATGTCACCCAAATCCCAAGCCAGGTTGACCGGATAAATTAATCGTTTTTTGCAATTAAACCTGACTTTTTTGTCAACTTTATATTTGTTAGTTGTCCGTCATCAGTTATTCGTAGTTCTAAACAAACTACCGACTACCGATTACCGACTACCGACTACCGACTAATTATGAGTGCAGCAATAGAAGCAATCGCCAATCAAACTTATAAATACGGATTCGTCACGGACATTGAATCAGATGTCGCTCCGCGTGGCTTAACGGAAGACACCGTTCGCTTGATTTCCTTTAAGAAAAATGAACCGGAGTGGATGCTCGAATGGCGACTAAAGGCCTTTCGTCATTGGTTGACGATGACAGAACCCGAATGGCCTAATGTCCATTATCCGAAAATTGATTATCAGGACATCGTCTATTATTCCGCGCCAAAACCGAAGGAAAAAAAGGCGAGCCTTGATGAAGTTGACCCTGAATTAATTGACACCTTCAACAAGCTCGGCATTCCGCTCAACGAACAAAAAATGCTGGCGAACGTCGCCGTTGATGCGATCTTTGACAGCGTTTCTGTAGCCACAACGTTCAGAGCAAAGCTCGCCGAAGCGGGCGTGATTTTCTGTTCGTTTTCTGAAGCGGTTCACGAACATCCTGAACTCATCAAAAAATATCTCGGTTCTGTAGTTCCTTACACCGACAATTATTTTGCAGCTTTGAATTCAGCGGTTTTCTCGGACGGATCGTTTTGCTTCATTCCGAAAGGCGTGAAATCGCCGATGGACTTGTCCTCGTATTTTCGCATCAATAATCCTGATTCCGGGCAGTTTGAGCGCACGTTGATCGTGGCGGAAGAAGGCAGTTATGTCTCATATTTAGAAGGGTGTACAGCTCCCAAATTCGATAAAAATCAATTGCACGCGGCAGTGGTCGAATTAGTTACGCTCGACGATGCGGAGATCAAATATTCAACAGTGCAAAACTGGTACGCGGGCGACGAAGACGGCAAAGGCGGCATTTATAATTTCGTCACGAAACGCGGCGCGTGTCGCGGCAAAAATTCCAAGATTTCGTGGACGCAAGTTGAGACTGGTTCTGCGATTACGTGGAAATATCCGAGCTGTATTTTACAGGGTGATAATTCCATCGGCGAATTTTATTCCGTCGCGCTGACGAATCATCATCAGCAAGCCGACACTGGAACCAAGATGATTCACATCGGCAAAAACACCAAAAGCCGCATCATCAGCAAAGGCATTTCAGCAGGCGTTTCCAGCAACAGCTATCGCGGTTTGGTGAAAGTTTTGCCGAAGGCAGAAGGTGCGCGCAACTATTCGCAATGCGATTCGCTATTGATCGGATCAACGTGCAGCGCCAGTACTTTTCCATATCTCGAAATTGGCAACAACACCGCCAAAATTGAGCACGAAGCTTCGACTTCAAAAATTAGCGCGGAGCAGGTTTTCTACTTTAATCAGCGCGGCGTTTCGACTGAAGACGCGGTGTCAATGATTATCAACGGCTTCTGCAAAGAAGTGTTCCGCGAATTGCCGATGGAGTTTGCGGTGGAAGCGACCAAGCTGTTAGGGCTAAAACTCGAAGGAAGTGTTGGGTAAAATGTTAGAAATGCGCCCAAATTGTGAATGCTGTAATCTTGACCTGCTGTCCAACGAAGCAGGTGCAATGATCTGTACTTTTGAGTGTACATTTTGCGTGCAGTGCGCGGCAGAAAATTTAGACTGGCATTGCCCGAATTGTGGAGGTGGATTAGTGGTACGCCCGATTCGCCCTACACGATTATTGGAAAAATATCCGGCTTCATTTAATCGTGTTTTTAAGCCTGAAGGTTGTTCAAGCTTTATCCTTAAGTAAGTTTTGAGAGAAAAATAAATGACTGACAAAATCACAGAAATCGAAAATTCACTACCACCCGTACCGCAAAAAGGCGGCAATTACGATCACGCCGTTCGCACCGGAAATTTAGTGTATCTCGCAGGCAAAGGTCCAATCAGTAATGTTCAGGGCAAGGTCGGCGCGGAGTTCACGAAAGAACAGGGCTATCAATACGCCCGCGAAACGGGGATGAATTTGCTGGCAGTTTTGAAAGAAGAACTCGGCACACTACGCAAAGTAAAACGCGTCGTCAAAGTTTTAGGAATGGTGAATTCAACTCCTGAATTTGGCGAACATCCGTTTGTGATTAATGGTTGTTCAGATTTATTTGTCGAGGTGTTTGGCGACAAAGGCAAACACGCTCGCTCGGCGGTCGGATTCGTTGCGCTGCCGCATCAGATTCCAGTTGAGATTGAAGCGATTGTCGAAGTGGAAGACTAATGGCTTCCAGAAGGAGGAGACATGATCACGCAGTTTATGATTCATAATCCTGTTCCTTTCTCAAAAAAGAAGGATAAGAATTATATGGGTGAAGTAAATATCGCGGTGAAATTAACTAACTTAGTTGATGAAGCGTTAGCGCTTCGCAAAGAATTGCCAAAGTCAAAAATTCGCTCGCTCGTTGATGTCGGCATCGTAGACACAGGCGCTATCGCATTGATTTTACCCGCACGAATTGCTGACCAGTTAGGATTGCAGCGAATAGATAAACAGGTAGCAGTTTACGCCAACGGCGCCAGCGAAGAAGTAGATGTAACTGAACCTGTCACCATTGAAATTATGGGGCGGAAAACTATTGAAGAAGCTATGGTGCTCGGTGATGACATTTTGATCGGGCAAACAGTTTTAGAAAAAACTGATTTCATCGTGGATTGCCGCGAACGGCGCTTACTACCGCGTCATCCAGAAGGTGCAATTTTCAAAGTCGGTTCTCCACGCATGCGTCGAATGGAACCCTTTCCGCCAGTTGAACCAAAGACGCAAAAGAAAAAGAAATAACGTAATGCTAGAAATTAAAAACTTACACGCAAAAATTGAAGACAGAGAAATTCTCAGAGGTATCAACCTGACCATCAACGCGGGCGAAGTCCACGCGATTATGGGGCCGAACGGCTCCGGCAAAAGTACGCTGGCAAAAGTGCTTGCGGGGCATCCAGATTACGAAGTCACCGAAGGCGAAGTACTATACTTCGGAAAAAATCTTTTCGACCTCGAAGCCGACGAACGCGCACGTGAAGGCGTCTTTCTTGCCTTTCAATATCCAATCGAAATTCCCGGCGTTAGCAACGCGAACTTCCTGCGCATGGCCTACAACGAAAAAGCTAAGCACGAAGGCAAAGACGAACTTGATCCGCTTGAATTCGATGATCTGTTGCAGGAAAAAATCAAAATCGTAGAGATGGACAAAAGCTTCATCAATCGCGCTGTCAACGAAGGCTTTTCCGGTGGCGAAAAAAAGCGCAACGAAATTCTGCAAATGGCAGTCCTCGAACCAAAACTCGCGCTGCTGGATGAAACCGATTCGGGCTTAGATATTGACGCGCTGCGCATCGTGGCGGGCGGCGTCAATCATCTGACCAATAAAGACAACGCCATCGTGCTGGTCACGCATTATCAGCGGCTGCTGAATTACATCGAACCGCATTTCGTGCATGTGTTGTACAACGGACGTATCGTGAAATCAGGTGGCAAAGAATTAGCAGTGGAGCTGGAACAAAAGGGCTACGACTGGATCAAGACCGCAGCAAATGCGGCGTAAATGAAATTGTTATGAGTAAAGTTTCAATTCGTTATTGCACACGCTGAAATTATTTACCGCGTGCCGCCCGTGTGGCGAAATTACTAAAAAAAGAACTTGATACCGAAACAGAATTGATTAAGGGAGATGCGGGCGAATTCACAGTCTGGGTGAATGAAAATTTAGTTGCTAAAAAAGGCTGGCTTGGTTTTCCCAGCGATGAAAAAGTATTGGAAGGCGTGAGAGCTGCACTCTCAAAATAAATTATGCTGCAAAAAGCCAAAGAAAAAGAGATGAATCAATACCTCGCAAGGTTCGCCGAAGTCGAAAGCAAGCGCGGCGACGCGCCGGCGTGGCTGAAACATTTGCGTGCGAATGCGATTGCGCAATGCGAGCAATTAGGTTTCCCGACGACACGCCACGAAGAGTGGAAATACACCAACGTTGCACCATTACTGAAACAGGATTTTTCAATCCCGCAAACCATCGCCAACGTTGACATCGAAGCGTTCATCTATCCCGAATCGCAAACCAGCCAATTAGTTTTCATGAATGGAATTTACGCGCCAAAACTCTCAAATGTTTCTGCCATTCCCGCCGGCGTAACGATTGCGAATTTGCAGGCAG
>JAYSTY010000136.1:0-9031 GCA_043719385.1 Blastocatellia bacterium
GGCGGCGGCGCTTTGACGGCGGAAATTAACATTTGCTGCGGTAATTCATCCAGCGTGCCGGGGCGGAAAACGATGAAAAATCCGACCCGCGTATTGCGCCAGTCTACGCGCCGAATGCTGGTGACTTTGGCGGCGATTCGCTGGCTGGCAAAATCTAAATTTAACGTGTCGCCCAGATTTATTTTGAGTTCATCATGCACCATTTCTTCGATGGAAATTTCCGGTTGTGTGGCGGGCGATGAATTCCAATATTTTCCGGCAATGACTTTTTCATGCGGATCAAGATAGTCGCGGTAAGTGCAAACGTAATCGCGTGCTACCATCCCGCGATTCTTATCATTTGAGTCAACGTTAACGGGCTTCCCATTGATTTCGGCAATGCGGGCACGCAGGGTTGGCACGAGTTCAGGTTTGACGCCGGATTCTTTTGTGATCGTTTCGGTGATGCTCTTGCGTTGTTTTGGTTGAATGTCAATCAGGTACATATCCGGCGCATTCGCGCTTAAATTTAAATTGAATTCGTCCAGCAAATTTGTTTGTAACAGGCGCACGGAAATAATGAAAAACGCTCCCAACCCG
Source organism: Blastocatellia bacterium (assembly GCA_043719385.1). Classification (GTDB taxonomy): domain Bacteria; phylum Acidobacteriota; class Blastocatellia; order RBC074; family RBC074; genus JAFDVL01. Next base: position 580 of record JAYSTY010000136.1, read on the forward strand.
ACGGCTAATAAAATTACTTTGGTTTGATTGCCGGGGCGATAGAGGCTGTTGATCCCCTGACGCAGGGTGAACGATTTGACGTGGCGCAATTGCTTGACAAAACGAATGAGCAACGCGCCCGCGAGGTTCAGCACGAAGGCCGTCATCGCCAGACCGCTCAGAAAAATCGCGCCAACTTTGAGCGAGCCTGCCTGCCATCCTGCCAGCGCGAACAGGCCGAAAACTACCACAATGCCGACGCCAATTTTTAAGAGATCAAATCGTTTGCCACTGTGGACAAGGTCGGTTGCGCGTAACACCAGAATCGGTTTGATGTTGCGAATTTCCAGCAGGGGCAGCGCCGCGAACAACAGCGAAATTAAAATACCGATACCAAAGCCCTGCAAAATCGCCGGCCACGTCAGACTGATTTCAATGCCCGGCGGAATGCTGTCGGCGAGATAACGCGGCAGGATAAAAATTATCAGTTTCGCAATCGCCAAACCGAGGGCGCTGCCGATTACGCCAAGTGCCATGACCTGCACCAGATATGTTCCCAGCACACGCGCATTGTTACCGCCGAGACATTTTAAAATTGCGACGGTTTTCATTTTTTGTTGAATGAAAACGCGTGTCACGCTGGAAATCCCGATGCCACCGAGGACGAGAATGATCAGGCCAATCAGACTCAGGAAATTCTCGACCTGGGTGAACGATTCGGCGACGCGATTTTCGGCATCGCGGAATGAACGGACGCTGATGGTTGGCTGCGCTTTTAACTCTTCCTTGATTTGTTTGGTCAGATTCTCGGATTGTCCCGCACGAGTTTTGAAATGAATTCGGTAACGAGCACGCGAGCCAAAGCCCGTCAGCCCGGCGGCTACGATGTCATCGTAATTTGCAAACACGCGTGGCCCAAAGCTGAACGCGTTCAGCGTGTTGCCCGGCTCGCGTTCGATGACACCGCGAATGGTAAATTCCAGCTTGCCAATTTTCACGCGGTCGCCAACCTTGATATTTAGTTGCTCAAGCAGCGCCGGCTTAACCAGAATGCCGCGCTCTTTAAGCAGCGAAAAATCGTAGCTCTGCCCATTGCTCAGCGCCAGTTCGCCGTAAAAAGGGTAGGGAGCCTGTACAGCTTTGAGTTCGATTTGTTTGGCGGCAACATCCGGGTTATTGAGCGGACGCATCATCGTCGGCAACTCAATCATTTCTGCCTGCGCCAGAACCTGCGCGTTGTAGCTGTATTTCTCCAGCACTTTTTTGGTTTCATCGTTGAGCGGATTGCTGGAAGAAATTTGCACATCGGCGGCGAGCAGCGCCTGTGCCTGCGATGTGACCGAAGCGCGAACGTTTTGGACAATTGACCGCAGTGTGACGATAGAGCCAACGCCGATAGCGATGCAGAGAAAGAAAAATAACAGGCGATGCCACGAAGCGCGGATTTCACGATAAGCCATGCGAAGGATAAATTTCATAAAAAAAGAATACCTTATTTCAACCAGGAATCGTATCAAATCACTGATTGACTTGTCTGAATTCACTCGTTACTGTATGGATGAAATTAATAACAGGAGCCACGTTTATGGTAGCAAATCTGAGGGATATTCCGCGTCACTACTACTCTTTGGAAGAATATTTTGCGCTCGAAAAAGTAAGTGATGCGCGGTTCGAATATTGGGATGGCGACATCGTTTGCCGGAGTGGCGGCACACCTCGGAAATATTTATTAACCAGCAACATCCATTGTGTACTGACGGAGAATTTGAGAGATAAAAAATATCGGGCTTATACGGGTTGCCTGCCAATCAATACGCCGAAATTCCCACCGTATCGTTATCCAGATGCCAGTGTGCTTTGCGCTGAAGCGAGGTATAAAAACTTCAACGGAATTCATGCATTGGAAAATCCTACCCTGCTGGTTGAAGTGTTATCAGCTACCACAGAACACGCGGACAAAATCAAAAGCGCCTTGCGTACCAGGCTATCAAATCTTTGCAGGAATATATTTTGATCGCGCAGGACGAAGCTCACGTCACACATTATGTGCGCCAGGGAGATTTCTGGACCATCAAAGATTATCGTGAGATGGAAGCGTTGGTTATATTGCCTTCGATTAATGAAGAGATCGCGCTGGCAGAAATTTATCGTGGCGTGAAGTTTGAGTAAATTCAGAGCAAGGCAAACTTTCCAGTTTGCCTGTTGGCGACAAATACACGGTAAGAAAAGAAAACTCCCTTTGCGGTTGACCTGATTTCTTCGGTGTTTTCGTGATGCCAGCACGCAAACTGGAAAGTTTGCGCTACTTTCGCTTGACGAAAAATGCCTGCCATTGTAATTTCACATTTCTGACACAGTTTTCCTCATATCGGCATAATTTATTTTGCGACTGCTGTTGTCACAAATCTCCCAATCACTGAAATTCAAATTTAATTGGAAGCGAAAGTCTATTCATCGTTTCTCCATTTAGCTTCGTCGGTGCAGATGTTCTCCCCCTCGCAGTGGTGCTTCACTAAACTAAAAACAATTACGACTGGCTGGACGCAAAACACTCGTTAAGCAGTTAACAACTGTGCGGTACTTTTTTTGCCCGCTCGTCATCTGCTCCTTGTGGCATTACTTTTTCTCACGCAAAAAGGAACTCGAATAACATGAAACCCTCACCCTCACAAAAAAGATATTCCCTCGTATTTTGTCTCTCGCTCGTTGCCTTGCTGGGAGCATTTTTATGCCGCCCCTACGCTGCCGTATTGGCTGCGCACCTTCCAGTTGCGCCGTCCTCACGGCTGGTGACGCTACTCAATCACCTCGCTGGACAGGACACGCCGCAACGACCGACGCGGCAGGAACAAGACCCCCAAACCACCAGGCAGCGCCAGACCGAAAGTCGTACCGTCGCGACAGGGGAAGGCGAGACTAAGCCCACTCCCTGCCCCTTGCCGGATTATTACGACAAGCTTTCCGGTGCCGCGCAAAACGCGATGATGATCCAAATGGGTTGTATGCCTGCTCCTGTGGTCACCACTATTGAGGGGGCGAGAGCAGGACGGGAGCCACTGCCAACCCTCGAATCAGCCTTGTCAAATGTCCCGGTGAACGATCCGACCGCCGATTTGACAACACGGAACACACAAAGCGAAACGGGGCTGGTACTGGCTGGTCCCAATATAGTTTCTGTCTTCAATGATTCGGGATCATTCACCGCCAATACTTCGCCTGGCAACCACTTTACGGGCTTTGCGGTCTCGATGAATGGTGGCACCAGCTTTCAGGACAAAGGAACCTTACCGAACAGCACAATCGGTGATGCCGGTGATCCGGTGCTGGCACGCAGCGCCAGTACGGGCACCGTGTTTATTTCGACCCTTGGCTTTAATTCGGGCAATGCGCTGCAAATATTTCGTTCGACTGACAATGGCATGACCTTTGGTGCACCGATCAATGGTGCGCCAGGGTTTTCAGCCGCCCACAGCCTCGATAAAGAATGGATTGCGGTGGACAATACGCCAGGGCCGGGCTATGGCAATGTTTATATGGCAGCGGTAGATTTCACCGGAAGCAATGGCAATATTATCTTCACGCGCTCGACCGATGATGGCTTTACCTGGAGTCCGAGCAGCGGTACCTCGATTGCCACTGGCAATTTTAATCAAGGCGCCTTTGTCACGGTCGGAGCAGACCATGCGGTCTATGTTTACTGGCTGGATCAAACCGCCCTGCCGAAACAAATCAAAGTCCGCAAATCCACCGATCAGGGAGTAACTTTCGGCCCGGCGGTGACGGTCACATCCCTGCTCGTAACTACCACCAATGGCAATTTAGGCCTTGGCTTTCGGACAAATGCGTTTCCGACTGTTGTGGCAAATCCGACCGATCCCAACAAACAGTATATTGTTTATAACGATAATCCGGCAGGAGCCGACCGGGGTGATATTTATTTCCAGCAAACCAACGATGGCGGCGCGACGTGGACTGCCCCTGTGCGGGTGAATACCGACGCCGGAACAAACGATCAATTCGTTCCTTCGATAGCGATCAAGCCCGATGGTTCGGCATTGGCCATCACCTGGTATGACCGCCGCAATGATCCGGCGAACAACCTGATGGAACGCTGGGGACGCGTGGGAACAATTTCAGGAATGACCGTTACGTTTGGCCCGGATTTTGTGATTAGCGATGCTCCTTACGCACCTGTTTTCGGGGTGGATTCGGTTGTAAATTCGGTTTATATGGGCGATTACGATCAGATGGCGGCGGACAATACATTTTTCTATACTACCTTCCTTGACACACGTTTAGGAACACAGGATGTACGGTTTGCCAAATTCACGATTGCCGGGCCAAACATGGCGATTGTGAAAGCTTTACCTGGGACGCTGAGCGGTGGCAACGGCAACCAGTTCATTGACCCGGACGAATGCAACATGGTGACCATTCCCTTTACGAACAATGGGACGTTAACGGCAGGCAATGTGACCGCCACACTCACCACCTCAACGCCTGGCGTTACCATCACACAACCAACCTCTGCGTATCCAGACATTGCGCCAGGACAGACGGCGAATAATCTGACTCCTTTCAAGGTCAGCACAACCGCCGCCTTTGTTTGCGGTACGAACGTTACCCTGACCCTGACGATCAATTCTTCGGCAGGCACGGATGTCATAAACTTTACTTTGCCGGGACAGCCACCAACCTATGTGCTTGCGACGATGGCGGGACAAACCATTGATCCTGGGACGACGCTCGTGGCAGGTTCACAGGCAGATGATGCAACGGTGCTGATTACCCTACCCTTCAGCTACCAATTTTATGGTCAGAATTTTACGACATTGCGGGCGAGTACGAATGGTAATTTGCAATTCACCAGCAATAACACCGCCTTCACGAATGCCTGCCTTCCGACTGGCGGCCTGAATAATACACTCATGCCGTTTTGGGATGATCTCCTCCTGACCGGAGGCGCAGACGGGATTTATACTTCAGTCAGTGGAGTTGCCCCGAATCGCATCTTCAATATCGAATGGCGCGGCACACAATTCACGGGCGGCGGGGCTGTCAATTTTGAAGTTCGTCTTTATGAGGGACAAGCGAAATTTGACTTTATTTATGGCACGGTCACTGGCAATGGCAATACTGCGACAGTTGGCGTGCAGCGCGATACCGGCTCATCCTTCACACAATTTTCCTGCAATTCTGCCAGCTTGAGTTCAGGGCTAAAAATCACTGGCACGCTTGCTCCCTGCACGACTGGCGGCGGAGCCTGCGTCATACCGCCACCACCCTTCACGCCGCCATCCGATCAAAAGCCTGGTTCCTTGCTGGTGTTTCCTTTCTACAAACATGATGCCCAGAACAAAGTTGATACACGTTTGACCATCTCCAATATTGGGAACCTGCCGATCAATGTGCACTTCCTGTTTATGGATGGGGCAACCTGTCAGGAGTTCGACCAGTTTGTCTGCTTCACGCCGAACGCCAGTATTGAGTGGAAAGCCTCGCAGTTTGATCCACAAAACAAAGGCTACGTGATTGCCTATACCGTTGACAACATGGGACGACCGATTGCTTACAACGGATTGATTGGGAACGGCTTTGTGAATGACGGGGAATATGTCGGCAATTTCGGCGCGGAATCATTTAACTCGCCCTTGCCAGTTGGTGCGCCGCTGGGCGCAGTCGCTACACCGGGGCAGTCGTGGACGATTCCGTTTGACGGGATTGCCCTCGATATGGTTCCCACAACCTTTGCCGTGGACATCCAAAGTCCCGTAGATACCGTGAATCAGAAGCTTGTCCTGGCTGGTTTGACAGGCGATGCGTATGCCGGAAAATTGAGTGGCGTGACACAGGTTGGCACAGGGCTGGCGTACAATGGCCATGAGGCGTTACGCAGTTTCTCACCCTTCATTACTGGTCAATGCTTCGTCGAAAAAATCATTGCCAGCGCGAATCCCAAAGTCACCGGGACTTTGGCGAACCTGATTCCAAAAGGCGAAGTTGGCACGTTACGATTTAGTGTCACGGCAGCGGTTGGATTGCTGATGACCTCGAACAAAAACACGTTCTACGGTATCAGGACATTGCACAAAGTCGAGGTCGCCAAATCGTCCATCATCATTCCGCTGGTGATGCCGGATTGTCAGTATTGGATAACCCCCAGCTAGGCAATTTAAGTGCAATGCAAATAAAAAAGGGCTGAGATTAACCTCAGTCCTTTTTTATTTGCATTGCAGCTTTGAGTTTGTGCCTGAGCTTCTGCGCTCTGAACTTAATTCCGCAGCAGCGAACACCAAAGCTGTGTCGAGCCTCAGCCCTCCAGATGCTCCGCCAAAAATTAATGCGATTTTTCTTACCGACGAATGTTTGACACAATGCCAGCCGCATGCAAATCTTAGTTTTTTGGCGAGTAGAAATCATCAGACATTTTTGTGTCTCTTTTGTCCGTTTGAATAAATTATGTGGATTGTAAGACTGGCTTTGCGGCGTCCTTATACGTTTGTGGTCGCGGCGCTGCTCATTGCGATATTTGGTATAGTGACGATCAATCGGATGTCGACGGATATTTTCCCTGAAATTGATATTCCGATTGTCGCGGTGATTTGGAACTACAATGGAATTTCCGCTGAAGAGATGGAAAAACGCATCGTCACGTCGCACGAACGCGGCTTGACGACGACTGTCAATGACATTGAGCATATCGAATCGCAATCGCTCAACGGCGTCGCGGTCATCAAAGTTTTCTTCCATCCCGGCGCAAAAATTGAAGGTGCCGTCGGACAAATTGCGGCGATGTCGCAATCCATTTTGCGCATCCTGCCGCCTGGAACGACGGCTCCGTTTATTGTGCGCTACAACATCTCGAACGTCCCGATTTTACAGGCGAGCGTGGGCAGCGACACACTTTCTGAACAACAACTTTACAATCTCAGCTAGAATTTTATTCGCACCCAATTGGCAACCGTGCAGGGCGCTTCGATTCCGGTTCCCTACGGCGGCAAACCGCGTCAGGTGATGGTGCATATTGATGCGCAGGCGCTCTATGCCAACAATCTTTCCGCGACTGATATTGCCTCTGCCTTGAGCGTCCAAAATTTAATTTTGCCAGCAGGAACCGCCAAAGTTGGCGCACGTGAATACAACGTGCGCCTGAACAGCAGCCCCGAAACAATTGCGGGATTGGGCGATCTGCCAATCAAGCAGGTGGGCAACACGACAATTTATTTACGCGATGTAGCGCAGGTGCGCGACGGTTCGCAGGTGCAACAAAATATTGTCCGGCAAAACGGCAAACGCGCGGCGCTGATTACGATTTTGAAAAGTGGCGGCGCGTCTACGCTGGATATTGTGAATCGCGTGAAGGTGGCGCTGCCAAAAATTCTGGCGACGTTGCCGCCGGAATTGAAGGTGAATTTATTATTCGATCAATCGGTGTTTGTGCGCTCCGCAATTAACGGCGTGATGTTTGAAGCATTGATTGCCGCGTGTCTGACGGCGGCGATGATTATGTTATTTCTCGGCAGTTGGCGCAGTACGCTGATCGTCACGATTTCCATTCCGCTTTCGATTCTTTGTTCGTTAATTGTCCTGAATTTATTAGGGCAAACATTAAACGTGATGACGCTGGGTGGACTGGCTCTGGCAGTCGGAATTTTGGTAGATGACGCGACGGTCGAAATTGAAAATATTCATCGTAATTTAGGGCAGGGCAAGCCGCTGCGAGAAGCAATTCTGGACGGCGCACAACAAATCGCCGTACCTGCTTTTGTTTCGACTTTGGCAATTTGTATCGTCTTCGTTCCCGTCATATTTTTAAGCGGCGCAGCGAAATCAATGTTCACTCCATTAGCGATGGCGGTCGTGTTTGCAATGATGGCTTCGTACCTGTTGTCACGAACTTTGATTCCGACGATGGTGATGTATTTATTAAAAAGTGAAGCCAAAAGTTATCAGGCAGATGGTGAATTTATCGCGCACTCATCTGACATCATTGGACGCTTTCATAACAAATTCAATCACAGCTTTGAGCGTCTGCGTGATCGTTATCGCGCAACGTTAGAATGGTCGTTGCAGCACAAAAAAATAGTGACGATTTCGTTTCTGATTTTTTGCTTCGGATCATTTTTATTCCTGCCATTCCTCGGCGAAGATTTTTTCCCCAGCGTAGACGCCGGACAATTTCGCCTGCACGTGCGCACACCTGCGGGAACGCGCATCGAAGAAACCGAACGAGCCTTTGGTGAAGTCGAGGACGCGATTCGCCGCATCGTTCCCAAATAAGAATTGAACCTGATTTTGGACAACATTGGACTTCCTTCAATTGGGATAAATTTAGCGTATTCCGACAGCGCGACCGTTGGTTTATCAGATGGCGAGATTCTGGTTTCGCTCAATGAAAATCATCGTCCGACGCCAGAATACGTTCGGCAATTGCGCGTCGAATTGAAAAAGCAATTTCCACAACTTACATTTT
>JAYSTY010000137.1:0-22371 GCA_043719385.1 Blastocatellia bacterium
CATCGCCGTGACAGTTGACAGGACGACAGGCCGTATCACGGCTGGTACGTTACAGGGTCGTTTCAATGGTGCGGTAATTCCAGGTAGCGGTTGGCCTGATTCTGCCAAAGGGGCGGGACGTGTGCCGATTGCCAGCACGGGTGAATATGATTTCCTCTTCCGTGGTGGCGCGGAAGGCAAATCATATTCTGATCTGAACGTGTGGAATACCTTCCAACCTCGCATTGGCTTTGCCTACGCATTCAACGACAAGAGTGTGGTGCGCGGCGGGGCAGGACGATTCCTGACACGCTTAGGCGTCAGCGACTCAGTCTTCCTGGGTGGCAATCCGCCATTACAACCGACCGGTGCGGTTAGCCTTGGCAACGTTGACAATCCGGGCGGCGCGGCTGGTATTGCTTTTGCGCTTCCATTTATGACGCAGGATCGAAACTTCCGTGCGCCTGAAGCGTGGACGTGGAACCTGACGTATGAACGTGAGATCGGCTGGAACACAATGGTCGAGGTTGGCTATGTAGGTCGGCGTGGTCTCTTTGGGCAGCGTGAGCGCAATATCAACCAGTTACCAGTGGGCACGCGCTTCCTGGCACAGAACGCTGGTGTCAACGAAAACGCGCTGCGTCCTTACAAAGGCTACAGCTTCATTCGCGTCACAGGCAATGAAGCCAATTCGATGTACAACGGGCTTCAGCTCAGCGTGAACCGTCGCTTTGCCAAAGGTCTGAGTTTCGGCGGGGCATATACACTCTCGAAGACCCTGGACAGTGGCTCAGGGCAGCGTGACATTATCCCGAATGCTTACGATGCCAGCAACCTCTGGGGAGCGGCTGGCTATGATCGTCGCCACGTAGCAGTGATCAACGCCATCTATGAATTGCCAATCTTTAAGGATCAATCCAAATGGACTGGCAAATTGCTGGGCGGATGGACGATCTCTGCCGTGTCCCAGATGCAGACTGGTACGCCATTCAGCATCGGCACTGGTGACGATTTCGCTGGTGTTGGCACAGGCAGCGGCTCGCAATTCTGGCGAGTGAACGGCGATCCACAGTTGGGTAACGGCGATAAGAAATTCGCTGTGCTGCGCACATCCGAACCGAACTTCTGGTTCCGTATCGCCAACCCGGATGGCACGCGCCTCTTCACTGCGCCGACGAACGGCACGATTGTAACCGACCGCGTGCGCGACATCCTTTACAACCCCGGTTTCCAGAATCACAACCTGGGATTGCACAAGGATTTCGTCATCAAGGAAGGGCATCGTATTACCTTCCGTGCGGAAGCCTTCAACTGGCTCAATCACCCGGATTGGAGCGGAGCGGACACTAACCCGAACAACGTTGTCTTCCTGACTTCCGACCCCACTAAGGTTGATTTACAGAAAAGCACGTTCGGTAAGATATCAAGCAAGGGCGGCAACCGTGAGTTGCAATTCGCGCTACGCTATCAATTCTAAGCTTCAAGCTTAGCCACAACTTGAAAGCTCGCCTGGTATTTTTTACTCGGCGAGCTTTTTCTTTCCCGCTGGTCAGGCGTAAGATGTTGCTCACCACCTCCCCGAACCAGAAAGGAATTCAGGTATGAAAAGCCCGTCTCTATTGCTCAGACCGCTGTTAATATTGGTCAGCATCGCTGGTGTTTCATTGACCATCATCTCCCAGTCAAGCCCAGCTACAGATAAAGCTGCGCTCGAAATTCTCAGTTTCAAAGTCGGCAATAACTACAACGCCTTGCTGGATCGGCAGCCTTCGCCGTTTGCGGCGGATAATCCCGACCTTCCACAAACAGAAGCAGAAAAATTGGCGCGCCGTACTGCCGCAGCGACGAATAACCCTAATACTACACGCCGCACAACTGCCGCGCCGATTGCGCCTGGTGATAAAAATCCCAATGGTAAGTTGCGCTCGACGATCCGCGTGATTGATCTGGCGGAGTGGGTGAATCTTTCGCTCAAGAACACCTCTGACAAAACGATTAAATTGATTGTGTGGGATTTTGCGTTTCCGCGCTATGAAGACAATAAACTGGTGTTGCGCTTTGATGTAAGCAGTAAGGCCGACATCAAACCGGGCAGCAAAAAAACGCTCAAACAAAAACTGCCGCCCGACGCAAAAAAATGTCAGATCGTCAGCGCGGAAACAGTGTCAATGGAATTGGTTTGTGGGAAAGGCTTCAATGACCCGACGCACTTCAAACAGCCAGCAGTTTCCATCAAAAAGATTGAATACAATGATGGCTCTGTGTGGGAACAAAAATGACCTTCATAAAGTTGGCATAGCTCTATCACATCTGAGCAAAATATTCAGTTTATCTTCTGTTCATACGACAGGGTCTTGGAAGGCTTAAGTAAGTACGGATTTTTGGTTTTAGGATTCAAACTCATACATTCAACGGGCGCAGGCTACTAACCTCATCTTAGTAGTCTCGCCCTGCCCCACTCCCGTGAGTTGCGATTAATGCGCAGCTTACGGGAATGCTCTATTTTAATCGCTCAAAACGGAATATCGTTATCATCCTCAAAATCATCAAAGGCACTGGCTGAAGATTTAGCTGGCGTGGGTGATTTAACTGTTGCTGACACACGCGGCGTAACTTGCTCACCTGGTTCTCTGGCTGCATCGAACGGTACGGTTTTGATTTCATTCCGTTCGCGCAGGAGCATTTCGACTTTGCGTTCAGCTTCGCCCAAATGAGCCTGGCACTGACGCGCCAGTCCCACACCTTCCTCAAAAATTTCCAGTGCGTGTTCCAACGGCAAATCGCCGGATTCGAGTTGCGCGACAATTTTTTCCAGCGAAGATAATGACTCTTCAAATTTGGGGGCTGCTATTTTACTGGTTGCCATAATTTCACCTGTCAATTCAATATTCAACGATATGCCGCGTCACTAAATCATAGTAAGAATTATAGCCGCCGGTTGATGGTTCTGAATCTTTAATCACGCTTTCAATAGTTTGGAGCAATTGCACGCTGAAATGATTTTCGTAGGTTTGTGGATGCTGATAAGCGTAATAGGCGTAATTGAAATAACTGCGAATAATGACGCTGTGTTCGTTAATCGGGAGGCTCTTCAAATTTTGGACGAATCGTTCAAAACTCCCGCTCTGACGCCATAAATAAAACTCGACATTGGAAACATAAAAAGCCGAAACCGTCTCGCCGGTTTCCCGCAAATATTTGCCAATTTCACGCACTGCGTGCTCGCCTGACAAATCACCGGTGACAGGAATAATTTTATTCTGCTCCTGCATTTTTTTGAGGAACTGGTAACTCTCCTCGGTCGCCAAATAATTTCGTTGCTGATTGTTCTGATCCGATTCCAGCAACACTGCGCGATAGCTGGGGAAATAGCGATTTGACGGCATCGGACGATCACGAATCACATAACGAACCTCCATCCCGGATTGATAGAAAGCCTGATAAATTCGGGCGATGGCTTCGTGATCGCGTTCATTCAGATTGAAGCCGAATTTGTTGATAAGCTGTTTGATCTCGGCTCGATATTTGTCATACAGCTTAGGGTCAGAAGGAGTGCGATCAATATATTCGACTAATTCTTTGATGGATTTTTTATTCCAATCCTTCGATTTTGGCGGCACTGGTTTGCCAAACATCAGGGACAAATATTCGACGCGATTATGCGCGGTCATAAAGAGCGCCTTGAACAACAAATGATGCAGCAAACAATCGCGGCGAATATCAATCATAAAGGCTTTCGTCGGCCTGATTGCTGCCAGATAAGTAAAACTCTGATCTGGCCCTACGCCCAGATAAACCCCGCCCGTCACGCCTGTTTGCGCCAGTTTGGGAATTACGTGCTGATAAGAAAGCTCATTAGAAACCAAATTGTCAGAGCCAAAATAACCGCCCGGCTCTGAAATCCGCGCACTAAGTTGCGCGATATTAAGGCGTCCGGTTTCGGCCTCAGCCTGAAACCGGATGGGCTGCACCGGAAACCCGGCAAACAATTGCATGACAAGCAGGAAAGCCATTAACTTTCCGCTTAAGCTTTTAAAACTTCTGCGCTGGTGAATCATGAAATTTGGCTCCTCAAAAAGATTGCAAATAGAATAGGGCAAGACAACAAAAAGCTGCAATGCAATTATCTTCATCTGTAATGACTGGCGCAACTATTAAGCTATGTTACAATTGCCGAGCCAGGCAGGATAATTAAATCATCGGCCCCATAATTATCAGATTTCAAAGTGACTTGAGCGCTGCCCGGTAAATAACTAATAAACTCTCAGTGAGAAAAAAATGAGTGTTGAATTTCTTGAAGAGGATCAAAATAAATCTGCTCCCAAGCCGACAGTCCTGATAACCTCCGATGAGGCGTCAGTAGATGAACGCCGCCAGTATGTCGCCCGCATTCCGGTCGAAATTGATTTGCATATTACAACCCCGGAACGTAAGGGCATTGCCCGCAGCATTGATGTTAGTGTGACCGGGTTATTAGTGCAAACTCTGATGGAACTGGCCTGGGAAGAACGTGTCATTCTGACGATTTTACATCCTGAAGAAGATGCACACATTTGTGCACTGGTCGCACGCGTCGCCGAATTGGAAGATGCAACAGGTAACAAATACGGGCTGCGCATCCTGTCAGACGACGCCCCTGTCTGGCAGGGAGTTTTACGCCGTCTGATTTTGTAATTTCAAACTTCAAGCACCTGCTCATCAATTGTTTTTACAATCGTCATTGCTTCAGCCTGATTCTGACCACTGCACTTGATTTGATAAATCCCGATTTTCACTGGCTCACCTGCCAAAAATTCCCGGCGCTCTCCCTGTGGTAATTCCCGCCCGCCAACTTCCAGCGAATTGCGACCTTCACAGGTGATGGCAAATTTTCCTTCCTCCAGACGTTCAATCGTTGCCTGCTTACGACTAATTTCCAAGTCTCCCTCTAATCGCAAGTCTACCTGAATATCTTTCGCGCCACGCCCGATGGCAATTTTAGATTTGTGACAAGGGAATTTTTCGGTGGATTCTCCGGCACGGGAAAATTCAATCATAAACAAAGGTGCGCGCGGTCGTACAAGCGTGGCTGTACCGTCACTGACCGGAGCCGTGACGGTCTCCTCATTATCCGGTGTGGAAGCTGGTGGCAGAACAGGTTTGACGCGCGGTTTGACTTCAGTTTTCGGGGCCGTGCTGTCCCACACTGGTTGCACACGAAACTGTCCTTTTTCCAGTGTGCCGTCCACGCGCAATTCAATCGCAAAGCTTTTGGTTTGCACATCCTTGTCGCCGATTAATTCTTTGGCGCGCTCTGACAACACGTGATAAAGCCCGCGCTGTAAACCGTCGCGTTTGTCGCCCTGCCATTGCGAATCGTCTTCTTTACTAAGAAAAACCATATACTCGCGGGGAATATATGTGGGGCCGCCAGGTGGTGTGAACATTTCTTTTTGCATGGCGGTTTCGACTTCACGCGCAACTGAAACCAGAAATTCTTCCCACTCGCGCCGGGCTGGTGGAGATTCAGGCGCCAGTGAAACAGCGTCTTCGCCGTCGAGCCATTTTCTAAAATCACCGAGCAGGTTTTTAAGACTCATATTTGTTCCTTTTGATCAGTGCTGCGTCAACTAATGCCTCGCTCTTAAAACCAGCCGCGCGAGGTAATATTTACTAACTTCGAGCTACTATTTACCCAGCCCTGTTTTTGATCAACCACATGCGGTTCATTTGGACTCCATTCGTTGACTTCGATCTGCACCCAGCCGTTTTCTGACGAATTTAAAATTTTATGTTTCGAGCCTTTCGTAACCGCTCCAAGCGTTGCAAAATTCATGCCTGGCCCCTGGCGCACATATAGATTATCGGTCAGGACTTCGGCTTGTTTGCCAGCCAGACTGACACTTGGCAAAGCAACTGGGGTGACAGGATTAGAACCTGCCCGCCGTTCCCGCGCATAACGATAAACGCTGACCAGCAGCGCCAAAAATAACAGCGCCATGACCGCCACCACAACGCGCCGCCAAACCGGAGCCATAAAAGATTCTATCGGCGTCGGTGGCGGTTCAATTTCTGCGCGTTTGGTTGATGGAACTGGTGGTTTGGCATTTTCCGTGTTTACAACCGCTGGCTTTTCCACCTTCGGCAAATCAAAGTTGACGACAATTTTTCGCTTGTCAGGTACGGGTGCTGCCTCAATTTTCTTTTCCGCCGTCGCCACTGGCACCGGATTATTGACCAAAGTTGTAAATTCCGGTTGTTGTGGTTTGGCGGGTAACCCGGAGGGAGCAATTTCCAGCGGAGCGACTTCTACCTGCACCTTTGGCTTGATGCGCGTGGTGTCATCTTCAACTACCACATTATTTGTGACCAGTGTGGCCAGTGTCGCAACACTGGCTAATGCGCTCCAGAATTCAATCACGGTGGCTTGTCGTTCCGCAGCCTGAACAGCAGTCGCACGGCGCAAAACAGTCAACAAATTTTCCGCCCAGGGTTGCGCGTTGATTGAGTTTGGCAAAAACGTAATCGGGCGACGGATAAACTCAGAAGGAGTGCGCCCGCTAACTATCGTGTAAAAACTTTTTGCCAGCGAATAAATATCTGCTGAGGCTGTCAGGCGTCCAATGTGACCATGCGCTTCGTCAGGATGATGTTCCGGCGGCGCGTAAATATCTGCGCCGACGCGAGTGATTTCAGCATTATCGTCAGAGGTGATTTTAGCGACTCCGAAATCCGCTACTTTTAACGTCCGATGATCGCGGCTGAGCAAAAAATTATTGGGCTTGAGATCACGATGAATAACACCCTTGCTGTGCGCATAGGCCAGCGCTTCGCAAACCTGTTTGAAGTATGAGAGCGCCTCCTGCAAATCCAGGGCGTTGCCTGGGCAAGTGCGGCACAACCGTAACAAATCACCGCCGGGCATGTATTCCAGCACCTGATAATGAAAGGGAACACCATTCAAATCTGCCGCTGTACCGTGCCCGAGGCGCAAAATAATATGGGGGTGACGCACCGCATCCAGTGCCAGGGCTTCATTCTGAAAATTTTCAATCAGTGTATTTTCCAAATCAGCGTCAGGCGTGCCTTGCAGGTGAGCGTTGAGCGCTTTGATCACAATTTCCTGACCATTTTTCTGGCGGTCACGCGCCACAAAAATTTCGGCGTAGCTGCCAAGGCTCAAGCGCTCGCGCACCTCGTAGCGTTCATCAACCAAACTATTTTCGAGCTTAAGCTGGGGCATACACAAAAAGTCAAATCAGGGTACAGTACCGCGAGCCGTAGCGAGCCGGGTATCTGGTTTTCTCCGCCGCTTGATTTTACCTTAACTCAGGACACGTAACACAACCGGAATTTGCTTCGTCGTATTCTGTTTGCGAATATCCCGCAAGGCGGCCTGAAGCTGGCTTTCACGTACCTGATGCGTCAGCAAAACGATGGTGGCAGTACCATCTTCGGTCACGCCTTTTTGCACCAGGCCAAGTAAGCTGATGCCGTGTTCACCGCACGCCATCCCAAGATGCCCGATCACTCCCGGCGTATCTGTCGCTTCTAAGCGGATGTAATAAGCGTTAGTGGTTTCCTCAATCGGGCAAACTTCACTGACCTGGGAATTCATCGCAGGCTGAAAATAGCGAGCAAAATCAGGCAGTTTGAGCGCACTCGCCAACGTGATGATGTCACCGACGACGGCGCTGGCGGTGGGAAATTGTCCCGCCCCCGGCCCCGAAAGCATGATTTCGCCGACCGCGCTGCCATTAATAAAAATCGCGTTGTTGACGCCTTCGACGCCGGCCAGCGGATGATGCAACGGAACCAGCATCGGATGCGCTCGCACATCAAGCTTGCCAGGATTTTCAGTTGGTTGCGCCAGCCCGATCATCTTAATGCGATAGCCAAATTCACGCGTCAGTTGAATATCAAGGTCGCTGATTGCGGTGATGCCCTGCCGATAAACTTTCCCGACCTCCACCGGAGATTGAAACGCCAGCGAAGACAAAATTGAGATTTTGTAAGCCACATCATTGCCTTCCACATCATCGGTGGGATCAGCTTCGGCAAAACCTTTGGCCTGCGCCTCCCGCAAAGCATCGGCAAAAGATTTTTTCTCCTGCTCCATCATCGTTAGGATGTAATTCGTGGTGCCGTTAACGATGCCTGCAACTTTGAAAATGCGATTCGCCTGCAAGCCGCGCTGTAAGGTCGAAATTAAGGGGATGCCGCCGCCGACCGCCGCTTCAAAGAAAATCGTGACGTTGTGGCGATGTGCCAGATCAAAAATTTCCGGGCCGTGTTTGGCGATCATTTCCTTGTTCGCCGTGATGATGTGTTTGCCTTTGGTGATGGCATGTTTGACGACTTCGTAAACCTGACCGACGCCGCCGGCGACCTCAGCAATAATTTCGATCTCCGGGTCATTGGCTAAGTCAAACGCATTATCAGTCACGTTGAAACCTGCCAGATCGAGTTCGCGCGGTTTGTCTTTGTCGCGCACGGCAATCGCACGAATATAAAATTGTGGGTTGTCCCAGAGTAATTTGACGACACCAGTGCCAACTGTGCCGAGACCTAAAATTCCGAGAGTTGTTTTCGTGGACATAATTTTATTAACAGGGGCTTGATGGATTCAAAATTCAAGCAGAGAGAAAAATGCAAACGCGAAGCTTAACTATCTCAGCGAGTTGATGCAATCAAAATAATGTAGCGCAGCCTTGCAACTTGCCTGGGGCATTATTCATCTCAAACTTGCTTTTCGCTAACAGTTTTATGCGCAGGGCAGGATTGTTGCGGCGTTTGACACGATTTCTTTGCTGCGCTAACTTGATCACCAGAATTGTTTTATTCCTACTACAAGAGAACATCCAATGAGAACAGTATTTGAAAATACCAATGAAACTGAAACTAAGTCCGGGAGCGGCCTGCCAATCGTGCTTTGGGTAATTGCGCTGCTCTTCCTGGTTGGTGCATTCGCCGCTTATCAAATAGTTTCCAAACGCCGCATTGATCCACCGCCGCCGCCTGTTTCCGTCAAAAGTATTCCGCAGGTGAACAAAATACTTTATCAATTTACCGAATTTGTCAGAAACGGAAACTGGGACGAAGCCCAAAAAATGCTTTCCGCCGACGGACAGAAAAAATTGGCGGACGCAAAAATAAGTTTTCACGACAGCGTACTGGCGCAGCGCAAAGGCAAAGACGACAAAGTATTGCGAGCCGAACCAACGCCGGAAGAGCCGCAAATTGGCGACAACAGCATCACGCAAAATTGCGTTTTTTTCTTTGATAAGAATGAAGTGATGTATCTTCCACTCACTATTGTGATGGAAAAAGTCGGTGAGCAGGATCGTCTGGCAATCAGCAGTTGGGGGGAAATTACAAATAAAACTGACAAAGACAAAACCAAACCTGAAGGTGCAAAAGCGACTGCTGAAAAAGAACCGGACGCCGCTAAACAAGCTGACGGGAAAACAAAGAAGTAATTGACGCTTGCCAAACATTTCTCGACTTAAAATTAAGCTACAAAGCAAAGGGCAAAAACCAGTGATCAGGTTTTTGCCCTTTTGAGTTTAGTTTTATACTTTTGCTTACAGCCCTTTGCTGGCAATAAATTTAACCAGATCCCGCACGCGGCAGGAATAACCCCATTCATTGTCATACCACGAAAGTATCTTCAGCAAATTGCCGCCGATGACTTTGGTGTATTCAGCATCAACGATGGACGAATTGGAATTCTTGCGGAAGTCTGCCGAAACCAGCGGGGCCGTCTCGAAAGCCAGAATGCCTTTGAGTGCTCCATTGGCGGCCTGTTTGAGCGCCTCGTTGACTTCTTCCGTTGAAGTTTCTTTTTCCAGTTCCATCACTACGTCAACCAATGAAACGTTAGGCGTCGGCACGCGCACAGAAATACCGTCAAATTTTCCTTTGAGCGCAGGCAGCACTAACGCGACGGCTTTGGCCGCACCCGTTGAAGTCGGAATCATTGATAATGCGGCAGCGCGCGCACGGCGCAGATCTTTGTGTGGCAAATCAAGCAATTGCTGATCGTTTGTATAGGAGTGAATCGTGGTCATCTGCGCTTTGCGAATGCCGAATGTTTCGTCAATCACTTTGGCGACCGGAGCCAGACAGTTCGTCGTACAGGACGCGTTGGAAATAACGTGATGTTCCGCCGCATTATATGATTCGTGATTGACACCCATGACAATGGTGATGTCTTCATTTTTTGCCGGAGCACTGATGATGACTTTTTTGACACCATCGCGCAGGTGCAAAATCGCTTTTTCTTTATCGGTGAAAATACCGGTTGATTCGATCACAATTTCCGCGCCGACTTCGCCCCAGGGAATTTTCGCCGGATCACGTTCAGCAAAGACACGGAATTCGTCGTCGCCGACTTTGATCGTGTTATCAGTGCTGGAAATTTCGTGATCAAGGTTGCCCAATACGGAATCGTATTTCAGCAGGTGTGCCAGGGTTTTAGTGTCTGTCAAATCATTGACCGCGACGAAATCAATATCTGCATCGCCCAGGGCTGTGCGCAAAACATTGCGTCCAATGCGCCCAAAGCCGTTAATGCCAACTTTAATGCCCATTATTTTTCTTTTTCTCCTCAGAGTTTAGGTGTCAGGTTTTAAGCTAATAGTTTTCCCGCACTCACGGCGGTAATGGTCAGAACCAGCTTACTTGGTTAAGCCGGAAAACCTATCGCACCAGGCTTTCAGTGTCAAGTTAACTGCCTGTTAGTTACCCGTAAATTACGGCGCTGGTTGCGCCCGGAACGCCGCAAAGGTATGATTGGGTTCGCGCTATCGGTCGGCACAAATGACATTAGCATTTATCAACCCTTCGCAATTATTTTAGAGGTCAGGTAATGGAAAACGTCAATCAGTCGCAGCCCGTCGCCAAAACATCGCGGGCGGCTGCGCGTAAACAACCAATCACCATCAGTGGCATCATTGACGGCTTTCTGGCGTTCATCAGTTCCGTCCCGTTCGGCATTTCCCTGCTCGTGCTTTTAGTCGTGTTCTCAATGATCGGCATGCTGATTCAGCAGCAGGAACTCGACACCTTCCAAAATTATTACACCAGCCTGACGCCAGCCGAGAGAGCGGTTTATGGCAAGCTGGATTTTTTCAATATTTATCACGCCTGGTATTTCAATTTCCTGCTTTTGATTCTGAGCCTCAACATCATTCTGGCTTCGATTGATCATTTCCCCAAAGCCTGGAAATCAATGCGAAAAAAGAAACTCACGGCTTCGCCTGGATTTACCCAAACCATGCGCACCAGGCACGAGCCGCTTGAAATGACAGGTCTGAATCGAAGTGAATTAGTTGAACGAGCAAAAGTGGCAGCGCGGTCATTACGATATAAAGTGACCACGACTGAGAAAGACGGACGCACCACAATTTACGCTGAGAAAGGCGCGTGGAATCGGCTGGGAGCTTATGCCGTTCACATTTCATTGCTGACGGTATTTACCGGCGGACTGCTGACTTCAATGAAATCTCACACTGGTGGAATGTGGATTGAACCGGGCGAAAAAAGCGACCAGATTACGCAAAATGTTTTCAATCTGGATCAGGTCGGACAACGTTCGCTGGAACTGCCTTTTACTGTTGAGTGCATGGATATTCAGCAAAAGCTGATAGACCCAAAAAAATTTATTGATGGTGGCAACACGATTGACTGGCTCTCTCGCGTCAAAATCACCGATAAACAAACTGGTAAAGCCGAAGACGTACTGATTCATTTGAATAAGCCTTACGATTTTCGCGGCTATCGTTTGTTCCAGGCTTCGTTCCGCGAAATGGGCGGCGCACGCACGGTTAACTTGAAAATAACACCTGAAGGCGGAGGCGCGGCACAGGATGTCAGCGTAAGACTTAAGGGAGAAACACAACTGGCGGATGGCAGCAAATTACGCTACGCCGAATTCGTTCCGCATTTTGAATTAACGCCCCAGGGTGAACCGAGTGTCGGCTCGCCACAATATGAAAATCCGGCGGCGCATTTACAAATCATCAAACCAAATGGCGAACAGGCTACGGTTTGGGCTTTTACGGAAGCGTTCCAAAAACAAATCGAAGCGGCACCTTTTTTGAAAGCCAGATTGTCACCAGCCAACAGTCCCAAAATGACGCTGGTAGATTTTGAGAAAGCTTCACAGGCACACATGCTTTCCATTCAGTATGATCCCGGCTCCCTCTGGTTTTATATTGGTTCGGCAATGTTGTGTACTTCGTTAATCATGGTATTTTTCTTCTCGCACCAGCGCCTGTGGATTGTGTGCGAAGACGGCAAAGTTTTTATGGGCGGTGACGCCACTCGCAATCGTTTAGCGTTTGATGATCGGATCAGAAAGATTGCCGCCCGTATCAAGAGAACGGAAATTCAAACAACCTGATTTTTTTAGTAGTAGCTGAATTTAAAGAGGTAAAATTATGAGTCAAGCCATCAAATCAATTAGCCCGACAGCCCCGCAATTAGATTTGCGGCGTCCGGCAATTGTTAATTACTTACCCGCCCTGTTGCCTATCGTCGGTGCAGCGTTAATGTTGATCGCCCGCCGTCAAATTGGCGTGGGCAATTTTATTGATGACGGAGCGCTGATCGTCCTGGCGTTGTTGTGTTACATCTTTGCCGCCGCCATGCACCTTACTGATCTTTTTGCGCCGATGAACACTTTGGGCAAAGCGGGCGTCTGGACAGCTTCGCTTGGTTTCTTTTTCAACCTGTCCAGTTGGCTGGTGCGCTGGGTGAATATGGGCGACAAAGAGGCGTGGAAGCGGATGACCGACCACGACGGCGTTTATCATGCGTGGTGGTTTTTCAGCTACATTCCGCTGGCGAATTTATACGATTTATCAGTCGGCTTTGCCTTTGGCGCAGTCTGCACAATGTTGCTGATTGAACATCGCCCCAATACCAGATTTGTCGGTGCGATTGCTTTGCCGCTGATTTGCCTGGTGTTGATTCTGGCAATTTTTATTGGCAACGAAATCGGGCATTTGCAACCTGTGCTGGATAGTTACTGGCGTCCAATTCACGTTGGCGATGCAATGATTAGTTACGGCATCGCCCTGGTCAGTTTTGCGCTCGCCGTAATGTATCTGCTCAAGGATGGCGTAAAGCCCGAATCAATGGGCATCTTCACGGCGCTTTTTAGTGTGGTGAATTTCGTCTTTTTCAGCAAAGCATTTCAATTCGCCACAATGTCCTTTCGTCTGACGCCGATGAGAGAAGGCGAAGGAGGTTCATTAAGCCCGATTTCACCTTTGCGTGTGGCGTTGCCCGGAGTGGGGCCGATAGTTGCACTGTCAATGTTACTGCTCGGAATTGTGGCCGTTTGCTTTACGCTTTATGCGCTCAAAGAAAATGAACAAGCTAAGCGTTTCGGACATCTCGCGTTGCGTGGCTCAATCATCACGCAAGCCATTGGAATCGGCGCGATCTTCTATCAAATCAACTCGCTTAAAAATGTTGGAGCACTGATTGGCACAGATCACCTGTATGAATTGGGCAAATGGCTGGGCGGAAAAGAAAGTGCAAATATGCCCGTCGAGCAATTGATGCAGGGCGCGAATAATTGGTTACAACAAAGCAGTTCAAGTTTTGTGCTGAACGCGAGATCAAATCCGGTCGAACTGGCGGCACTCGTGACTACGTTTGTATTAAGTCTGATTGTGGTTTTGTTCAGCTTTAATCCTGAGCGGTTGCGGGCCGGTTTGCCTGCGCTCGAAAAACTCGACAGCCTGACGTACAAAACCGTCAGCGTAGCCTTTGCAGGCTTGGCAATTTTGCTGGTCACAGGCGCAATTTGGGCGAATGAATCCTGGGGCAAATACTGGGGCTGGGACCCCAAAGAAACCGGCGCACTGGTCGCCTGGCTGGCCTACGCCGCATATTTGCATACCCGCATTGCGCATGGTTGGTCAGGACGTAAAAGCGCCTATTTTGCGGTGCTTGGCTTCCTGCTTGTGATCTTCACTTATCTGGGTGTGAGCTTCTTATTACCAGGCTTGCATTCTTACGCAGAATAATTTTCCCGACCTCTGACAGGTCGTTTGCAGGAGCCGCGAATTACGCGAATTTGCTTTGAGCTATTTCGCGTTACTTCGCGGCTTTTGTTATACTGCGCCGCACCAACGAGAACATTATGAAAACCATCCGCCCCATAATTTTCGCTATTCTTTGCGCTGCCCTAATTGCAGGTTTACTGGCAGCGACAAAACCACAACGGTTATTTGATGGCAAAAGCTTAAAAGGCTGGAACGGAAATCTGAAGATTTTTCGCCTTGAGAACGGCGCCATCGTGGGCGGCACGATGAAAGATAAATTAACGCGCAACGAATTTCTTTGCACCGATAAAGAGTATTCTGATTTTGTGTTGCACGCGAAATTCAAATTGCTGGGCGAGCCGGACAAAGCAAATGCCGGCATTCAAATTCGCTCCCAACGAATTCCGAATGACAGCGAAGTTATCGGCTATCAGGCTGATCTGGGACAGGATTATTGGGGCGCGTTGTATGATGAATCGCGGCGCAAAAAAGTTCTGGCCAGACCGAATTTAGACGAACTGAAAAAAATCCTGAAGCTGAATGATTGGAATGACTACGAAATTCGCGCCGAAGGCAAAAGGATTCGCTTAAGCATCAACGGGTTTCAGACGGTGGATTACACGGAAGCCGAAGCAGGCATCGCCCAAACGGGCTGTATTTGCCTGCAAATTCACGCGGGGCCACCAAGCGAAGCCTCGTACAAAGATATTACGATTGAGCCGCTTACAAAGAAGAAATAGCCCCCGGCAAGAAAATAAAAATGTCAGACATCAATTTGAATTTAGGCTACACAATATTTTGCGAAGACGTGCGCGTTGAAGCCAGTCAGCATTTAAGTTTGATGGGCGTGTTTCATCAAATCGTCGTACCGCAAATGCCAATCACGATGATTAAATTTGGTGTCGTCACGCATTGGACAGGACAGGGGCAATATCTAAGCGAAGTGCGTGTGATGACGCCTGACCGGATGCAGTCTGTCGCCATTTCGCAACCGTCAAGCTTCTCAATCCCACCAGGTGGCTATTCGGATAACGTCACCGTTTTCGTGAATACAAATTTTTTGCAACCGGGCGATTATGTAGTCCAGGTTTTGATTAACTCTTCGCTTTTTGCGGAAAAGATTTTGCCTGTGATGACCCCCGATCAACCCAATCCTTTCGCGGAAATCGAACATATCAATTAGCGATGGCCTTACCTGTAGAAAAAATTCCCGTTCGGCGTTTCACTCCTGAAGAATATATGGAGTTGGAGGAACAGGCGTTAGAAAAGTGCGAATACATTGATGGCTTTATCTATGCGATGTCTGGTTCGACGCCGAAGCACGCGTTGATTACGGCAAATGTGATTGGAAACTTAGTGCCAGGATTGAAAAAGGGAAGCTGTCATGTTTATTCTGGTGATCTCAAAATTG
The DNA here is from genome assembly GCA_043719385.1 of Blastocatellia bacterium. Classification (GTDB taxonomy): domain Bacteria; phylum Acidobacteriota; class Blastocatellia; order RBC074; family RBC074; genus JAFDVL01. The sequence goes on from JAYSTY010000137.1 coordinate 15,430, forward strand.
CCAGTGATATGCGAGGACATTTTACTTATCCCGATGCCGTAGTCGTTTGCGGCAAGCCGCGTTTCCATGACAAATTCCAAAATGTCCTGTTGAATCCAACGGTCATTATTGAGGTGCTTTCGCCTTCGACGGAAGCCTATGATCGCGGCGACAAATTCAAACGCTACCGCCGTATTGGCTCACTGACAGATTATCTTTTAATTGCGCAGGATCAGCCGCTGGTTGAGCATTTCAGCAAACAGACCGATGGATGGGTCATGCAGGATGCCGATAAATTGAGCGGTAAAATTAAACTCAAAACTTTGAAAATGACTTTAGCTTTGACCGATCTTTACGACGGAATTGAATTCGAGACGGAAGCTGGATTGTCGGAAAGAGAACGAACCAGGGCAATTCAATAGAATCTATAAACTACGAAGGATTATCTTACATGTTAGATCAGCTTTGCATAAATACGATTCGCACGCTGGCGATGGACGGCGTGCAAAAAGCCAACTCCGGTCATCCGGGCATGCCAATGGGAATGGCTCCGGCGGCGTATATTTTGTGGACACGTGTCATGCGCCACAATCCAAAAAACCCGCAATGGACAAACCGTGATCGCTTTGTGCTTTCCGCCGGACACGGCTCCATGCTGCTGTACAGTTTGTTGTATTTGACGGGCTATGATGATTACACACTGGATCAGCTCAAGAATTTTCGCCAGCTTGGCAGCCTGACACCTGGTCATCCCGAATCTGAATTAAGCCAGGCCATCGAAACGACTACTGGTCCGCTGGGGCAGGGTTTTGGCAACGGTGTCGGGATGGCGATTGGCGCGGAATATCTGGCCGCAACTTTCAATCAGCCGGGTCAGGAAATTTTTGATTACTACATTTACGCAATTGTTTCCGATGGTGATTTGATGGAAGGCGTAGCGGCAGAAGCCGCATCACTGGCTGGACATCTGAAACTTGGTCGCCTGATTTATTTGTATGACGACAACGATATTTCACTTGATGGCCCAACCTCAATGTCGTTCAGCGAAGATCGCGTCAAGCGGTTTGAGGCTTATGGCTGGCACGTGCAATCGGTTGATGGCCTCGACACAGCCGCCATTGAAAAAGCATTGCTCGCGGCAAAGGCAGACCCACGTCCCTCGATCATTTGCACGAAAACGATCATTGGTTATGGCAGCCCTAACAAACAAGGCTCAAGTAAATCACACGGCGAACCGCTGGGCGCTGAAGAAGTAAAGCTTACCAAACAAGCGCTGGGCTGGCCTTACGAAGAGCCATTCACTGTGCCACCTGAGTCCTTACAAAATTTTCGGCAGTGCATCGAAAAAGGGCGTGAGCTTGAAAACGCCTGGGAAGATAAATTCGTAGCTTATGAAAAGGCGCAGCCTGAATTAGCGCAACAATGGAAGCTCTGGAATAGCGGCAATCAGGAAGCGTGGAAACATTTGCTCCCCGAATTTGAAGCGGGCAAGGACGTTGCAACACGCGATGCTTCGGGCAAAGTGATGAATGCCATTGCCGCTGCCTTACCACAATTCATTGGCGGCTCAGCCGATTTGCGTGGCTCGAATAAAACTTTTCTCAATGGTTATCCAGAATTTAGCGTCGAGCATCGCAACGCACGCAACTTCAATTTTGGCGTCCGCGAACACGCGATGGGGGCGGTGATGAATGGCATTGCCTGCACCAAACCACTGATTCCATTCGGTGGAACGTTCATGGTTTTCTCGCAATATATGCTGCCGCCAGTGCGGTTGGCAGCGATGATGGGCTTGCAAACAATTTACGTTTGGACGCATGACAGCATCGGCGTTGGCGAAGACGGCCCCACGCATCAACCCGTTGAGCAGTTAGCCCAAATTCGGGCGATTCATAATTTGACGGTTCTTCGTCCAGCCGATGCGAACGAAACGGCCTATGCCTGGCGTGCGGCTTTGGAAAATACGCACGGCCCTTCGGCGTTAATTTTGACGCGCCAGGGTTTGCCGACGTATGACCGCACAAAATTTGGTAAGGTTGAAGGTACGCTCAAAGGCGCATACATTTTGGCGGAGGCCGAAAAAATTGATGTAATTCTGATTGCATCAGGTTCCGAAGTCTCATTCGCAATGGGTGCGCGCGAAGAATTAGCCAAACAAAATATTGGTGCGCGTGTGGTCAGCATGCCAAGCTGGGAATTGTTCGATCAGCAACCAAAAGAATACCGTGATGCTGTGCTGCCTCCGTCCATCACCGCCCGCGTAGCCATTGAAGCCGCGATTATGCAGGGTTGGGAAAAATACACTGGCACAAACGGACTCACGATTGGCATGACTGGTTATGGCGCATCGGCTCCGATCAAAGTACTGATGGAAAAATTTGGCTTTACGGCGGCGCATGTAGCCGAAAAAGTCAAAGCGTTACTCGGTAAATAAAATTTAGTTAGAGCCAGCAAAAAAGGGCAAGCTCGGTGGTTGCCCTTTTTTGCTGGCTAAACATTTTGTAAGTCTCTGTGCAAGGATTTATGCCTGAATCAATACAAAATTCAGACTTCCAGCAAATTCGTGATGCGCTCCAAATCCCGCGTGAATTCGCGCCGGAAGTGTTAGCCGAAGCTGAGGCCGCAGCCAAACGAAATCCGCTGGACGGTAATTTCCACGATGCACAGAATGTTCCCTTTGTGACGATTGATCCGCCTGGAAGCATGGATTTGGATCAGGCGTTCTTTGCCACCAGAAAAGACGAAGGCTATGAAGTCAAATACGCGATTGATGACATTGGTTTTTTTGTGGATCGCGGCAGTAAGCTTGAGCAGGCGGCCTCCGAACGCGGAGCTACACTTTACAGCCCTGACCTCAGAACTCCAGTATATCCGCCTATTCTCAGCGAAAATGTTGCCAGTCTTTTACCTGATGTTCCGCGCCTGGTAATTGTTTTTGACTTCACCCTTGATGCTCGCGCTGAGGTTAAATCGTGCTCTTTCACACGGTCAATGATTCGCAGCCGCGCCAAGCTCGCTTATCCTGATGTCAGCGATCATCTCGATGCCGAAAGAAAAATTTCCGGCAGCGGGACAATGAACGGTCACGACTGGTCAGGCTCTTTGATCCTGCTCGAAGAAATTGGACGGCGACGGCAACAACTCGAAATTGAGCGCGGCGCAATCAATTTGCGCATTCCCGCGCAACAGGTCGAACGCTGGTCAACGACGTTGTATGGCTACCGGCTCGCCTTTGAAGAATCCAGCGCCGTCGAAGAATGGAACGCGCAAATTTCCCTGATGACCGGGATGGCCGCGGCAGAGATGATGATTTCGCACGGCGTCGGTTTATTGCGAGCGCTTGATCCGCCCCGTCACGAACGGCTGATGATGCTGAGCCTGACTGCCAAAGCGTTGGGCGTGCGATGGACTGACGAGATGGATTATGCTGACTTTGTCCGCAGCCTTGATCCCAAAAATCCGCTGCACGCGGTGGTGTTGCAACAGGCAGCCAAAATAAATGGCGGCGCACGCTATGTCGTATTCGAAGGCCCAATGCCCAAACACGCGATTCATGCGGCGATTGCTGCGCCCTATGCACATGTCACCGCACCACTCAGAAGACTGGCAGATCGTTACGTGCTTGATTTGTTAGTTGATCTGGCAGAAGGCAAAGAACCGAGCGAGGAGTTAATTGAAAGATTGTACAAGCTCCCGCAAATTATGAGCGAGGCCGACCATTTATTGCACCAACTGGAAAGCGCCATCGTTGATTTTGCGGAAGCACGCCTGATGCAGGATCGGATCGGAGAAACTTTTAGTGCGACAGTAATTGGTTTGCGCCGCGAAGGAGCAATCGTACAAATCACCGATCCGCCAATTCGCACTTTGCTTCCGGTAGCAGCATTTGCCTCTGATTTCGGTGGTGATTTGCAGATTGAATTGTCAGAAGATGCCTCAGCCCTAAAAATTGCCAGCCAGCAAATAAATCTGGGACAGCCGATTTCGCTCAAACTCACGGTAGTGAATCTAAGTGAAAGAAAGCTGAACTTTGCAATTATTTAGTGGTCTGTCTTTAATTTTTCAACCTCCATCTTTTCATTGCGAGAGTTTTGAATTATGATTCTGACCGTTATCCATTAGTTTTTTTTTCTACAGTCAATCTTTACTCAATACTTCCCATTTATCTCTGCCACTTTAAACGGTAAAGACATTGAGCAGGTGCAGGATTTTTGCTTTCGGGTGTTTCACTGTTACCCAGGCAAGTGCCTTCGCCGGGCATGATTTTGAAGGCAAAGTCATGTGCATAGAATTTAACCGTTTCATTTCAATCGCGGTCGTAATTACTTTAACTTTCTGGAGAAAATTGGCAGGGTTTGGTGAGAGGATCAGGTAAGAATCATTAAGTAACAGCCTACAACTTCTCGCAACTAAACTTTTAGCCAAACTCTTCAAAATAAAAACTGGAGATTTATGTCAACCTCATTTGATTGGCGCATAACTGCGACTTCAGATGCTCTGGTCAGCATTATTGCAGGCGAATCTGTCATCTTAAATTGCCAGACCGAGAGCTATTTTGGGTTAGATCACACGGGAACACGAATGTGGACAGCATTGACCACCAACGCTTCTATTCAGGCTGCATATGAAAGTTTAGGTGCCGAATTCGATGCGGATAAAGACCTGTTGCGACGCGACCTGCTTGCCTTCATTGAGCAGTTAGCCAACCGAAAATTGATCGAACTTCACGCAGAAATACGATGAGTGGAATAACCGGGATTTTTCATCGTAATCGCCAGCCAGTGAAGGCAGAGCTACTGCAGCGGATGAACGACGCGATTGCTCATCGCGGTATTGACGGGTCAGGATTTTGGCTCAATGGCGCGGTTGGTCTGGCTCATCAAATGCTTTGCACGACGACTGAAGCGCTGACAGAAAAGCAGCCTTTGCTTGATGAATCAGGGGAAATTTGTTTGGTGCTGGATGGACGCATTGATAATCGTGAGGAAATAAAAAAGGCTTTGGCAGCCAGCGATTTTCACCTGCGAACTGATACTGATGCCGAAATCATTTTGCGCACTTATCAATGCTGGGGTGAGGCCTGCCCAGCGAAAATCATTGGCGATTTTGCCCTCGTGATTTGGGATGGAAGACAGCAAAAACTTTTTTGCGCTCGTGACCTTTTTGGCATCAAGCCGTTTTATTACCGCCTGCACAAACAAACATTTTTTTGTGGTTCAGAGGTTCGGCAATTTTTTGCCGACGAAAATTTTTCGCCCAAGCCAAACGAAGGAATGGTCGCAGAATTTCTGGCGGATACAGTGACAAGTAAAGCAGAAACGCTGTATCAAAATATTTATCGCCTTCCTCCGGCACATTGTCTTGTGGTTGATGCAGATGGAGTCCGCCCAACTCAATACTGGTTTCCGGCTGCGATAAAGGAATTTCGCTACAAAAATGATAGCGAATACGCCGAACATTTCCTGGCTATTTTTACTGAGACTTTGCAGGCCTGTTTCCGCTCTCATAAGCCTGTAGGCGCACACTTGAGCGGCGGACTGGATTCATCGTCAGTCGTTGGTTTAGCGCAATCGCTGATTCAAAAAGGGACAATTCCAGGTCACGGATTTGAGACTTTTTCGCTGATTTTTCCAGGGCTTTCCTGTGACGAGAGCAACTACATTCAGGCTGTAGTGCAACTGTGCGGAATCAAAAATAATGCTCTTCAGACTATGAAAAATGCAGCGTTTCAATCAGAGATTGCGAGGGAATCTTATTATTTTCCCAGTCCGCCAAATGGTCGCATGCTGGATGGGATAAAAAAGCTGGCGCACGAAAAAGGCATGCGAGTTTTGTTGACTGGAATTGGCGGTGATGAATGGTTCGCAGGCAGTCATTTTCACTATGCTGATCTGTTGCGACATGGAAAATTCCTTGCGCTTTTGCGCACTGCTCGCGTGGATAAAAATCTTGCCGCAGAGTTCAATTTGTCACATCCGATTTTGCAATATGGAGCCTTGCCACTGCTGCGACCGCTTATTCCCGACGCGGCGCGGAAGTTATTAAGACAGTGGCGAGGTGAACCTGCCGCTACAGCTCCAATTGATCCACAATTTGCGCAACGGGTTCATCTGCAAGAAAGAATACGGCGCAAAAGTGAATTAAAAAATTGCAAAGGTTTTGCGCAGCAGCACATTTTTAGTATCGCCACCGACGGCTGGCAAACCTTCAGATTCGAGCTTGAAAATCGGGACGACGCAGAATTCAGTCTTGAGACCCGACATCCGCTGCATGATCGTCGCATCGCTGAATTCGCGCTGGCATTGCCGGCAGATCAACTCGTGCGGCAAGGGAGAGAAAAATTCATTTTACGTCAGGCAATGCGCGGCTTAATCCCGGAAATCGTGCGGCAGCGTGAGACCAAAGCGGAGTTTTCTCACCTGTTCATCAAAGCATTTCAGGCAATGAACGGCGAGCATTTATTAAATGATCTGGCGCTTGATTCGATGGGATGGGTAAATCAATCTCAGGCACAAAGTTTTTATCGGCAAATGATGCACCTGCACGCCGCAGGTAATGAAAGTTACACCGAATACTCCTGGACACTGTGGATGATCCTGGGACTTGAGTTATGGTTCCGAAAAGTTTTTGTAGACTCGGACTTCACTTTACCAGGAAAGTTCTAAATTAAACCATTAAAAAAAGGAAATAAGGAAAATTATGAACAATCTACCCGAAGAAAAAAATACTCCCAAAAAAAATGTCAAAGCTGAAACCGTGAAACGACCCTACAGTTCGCCGCGCATTCTGGACTTTGGCTACTTTGCCAAGCTGACCCAGGGGACAGGTTCGATGAACGTAGATGCGGTCGCTGGTCGAAGATTAAATTAAACTTGTTTAGGACTGGGTGGACGGAGAATATAACGCATTAATGTTTCGCGTTCATCATCTTCTGAATTAAGTAAGTAGGTTGGCATAAAGAAT
>JAYSTY010000138.1:0-1504 GCA_043719385.1 Blastocatellia bacterium
GATACTCGAAGCAAATTCAATCGTGCCAATCCTTGAGGCGGCTTCCTTAAAGTTACGCACCGCCGCCGCCGTGATTGATGCTGAAATCATCGCCTTTTCATTTTTGCCACTCTTTGCTGTGTATGCGTTCTTCGGCGGGAATTTTAATACGGTTTCGGCTTCGGCGCTGGTGCTGATTGCATTTTTTCTGGTCGCCGTTTACTTCTTCCTGACTTACGCGCTGGCGGGTCGGACGATTGGGATGGCATTGCTCAAATTGCATTTGGCCAGTCGCTCGCCCATCATCAAAGCCACCGACCAGTCAATTCCGGCCACGATTACTTTCACGTTCACACAGGCGGCGGCGCGCGCGACAGGCGGCACGATTTCGTTACTGCTCTTCCCACTCAACCTGTTTTGCATCACGCGCAGCGATGAGCGACTGAGCATTTCCGATTACCTGTCAGACACCCAGATCGTGCGCATCAGAAAATAAAAGCAGTCCTGCAAAGCGGCAAAGACACAGGCAAAAGGTCAGGAAATATTCTCTCCTTTTGCCTTTTAATTTTTATGGAGAATTTCACCTTACACGCGATTATTCAGGAGTTGGCGGACTTGCTGACAGGTCATCGCGTTGGCAAAATTTATCAGCTTGGCACCACCGATCTGGCGCTTGATTTCAGATTGCGTGATGGACGCTGGCTGCTTATTTCAACTGATCCAAATCGCATGGCGATGTATTTGACTACGCGTTCGATCAAACAGCTTGATCCCGAAGCGCGGGTAGACACACCCTTTGTCGCCCTGGGCAAAAAATATTTGAGCGGCGCACGCCTCATCGAAATTGAAAAAACTGGCTATGATCGCGTCGTGCGCTTTTCTTTTTTGGTCGAAGACGAAAGCGGCAAAGAAAGTAAACGTGATTTGGTCGTGCAATTGACGGGGCGCAGCGCAAACGTTTTTTTGCTGGAGCAGGAGCAAATTATCGTTTCGTTGCGCGAACGCCAAAGTGACGAAAACAGCTATCACGAACTCTTACCGCCCGCCGACAAACTTGATCCTTTTGAATTATCGCCAGAAAAATTGACCGCACTGATCGAAGCCAGTGAAGGCGACCTCACAGCGGCGGCACGAGTGAATCTGATTGGTTTCGGGCGACAATATGCCGAAGAATTTGCGGCTCGCGCGCAACCACAAGCCCCGGAAAAAGCACTGGCAGAAATGCTGACAGAAATATTTTCAGCAATGCCAAAACCGGTTGTGTACTCTGCGGCTCCGTTAGAGGAAATGAAACGTCAGATCGGTGCGACAGAGTTTTCGCTCGCCTTCGCGCCCATTGAATTTGAGCATTTAAAAACTCTTCATCACACCAGTTTTGCGACGGTCAATGAGGCGGCTGATGTGTATTTTACGTTCCTTGATGAGCGACGAAATTTCCTCGCTGAGCGGCAAAAAATTGAAGCAAATATTTCGGCACGGTTGAAGAAGCTGAATGCCCTGCGCAAAAATTTAGAGCGCGAACTCA
>JAYSTY010000139.1:0-3692 GCA_043719385.1 Blastocatellia bacterium
CCCGTTGCCGCGCGCCATTGGCGGTCTGTCTTTAAGTCTGTGATTTGTAGTTTCATTCTTTCAGACTAGCTCTTTTCCTTCACCGCAACAAGTCTATTACTTAGGCTTTCAGGGCTGTCAATATCACTCGCCAGCGTGTCGGGTGGTGGCTGCTGAAGATCGGTTCGGTCGAGTTTATAAACAAACCCGTCACCATTTCCTTTGTAATTGGGTTGTGCGGTATTCGCACTGGCAATGAAGGCTGGCCCTGCCAATCCTGTCACGTAAAATATGCCCTCCGGTTGGACGGCAATTGCTTTTCCGTAGGCGCTGTCAATGTAATGAGGGATGTCGAATACTCCGCTCCCATCGGCTTTATATGAGTGGACGCCTGTTTGCCCCGTTCCATCTACCACCAGATTGTATGCCTGCCCCTGGCTATCCACGCCCACATCTACACCGTAATAATCCCGCTCCCCAATCCGATGATGAAGCGCATATTGTAGTGCGTTGGCTCCGGCTTGTTGGGGATCAAGCTTGACCAGAAAGGCCGCATAATAGGTATTGCCTTCCAGCGGATTAAACGGCGGGGTGACGGGGAAATTCGGAGATTTAGTGCTGCCAGTGACAAAGATTTCGCCGCTTGCGCTGACGGCAACACCCAGCGAAAAATCATCATCGTTACCGCCCAAATAAGTGGCATAAAGCAAGCTCGCGCTTCCCGCCTGACGCAGATCAAACTTCATCACAACACCATCTCGTACCCCGCCTCCAAACGTCGTTTGAAAGGCTCCCAGTGTAGGATGAAAGTTCGGATTAGCGGAATCAGTAGACCCGGTAATAATCGTGTTGCCGCTGGCATCTACAACCAATTTTGGATTAGGAAAAACTCCGCTGATTCGACTGGCATAAACAGGCGTTGTAATACCAATCGGAGAGGTTGTAGAAGGCGGCAGTGTGGGATCAATTTTCGCTACAAAAACATTGCCTCCCGTCTGTTGATACGCATTCGCTGTTGTTACAAAGGCATCTCCTACGGCTCCTGTGACGTGAATTTTGCCGTCCTGATCTACCCCAATTCCGGTCACATCAGTGTTTGCCAAATAAGCCGAATAAAGCAAACCGCCAACAGGGCTGAGCTTTGTCACAAATCCATTCCAGGCATAACAAACAATCGTATTGTTGGGTGGGAGCGTCGGGAAGTTACTCCCATTGGTTTGTCCACCCAGGTAAGCATTTCCTTCGGCATCAACGGTAATCGCCTGTCCCCAACTGTCGGGGGCGCAGCTATTATCAGCGCTGCTGCCGAGATAAGTAGAATACGCCAGAGCTGTACCATCAGCATTCAGTTTCGTAACAAAAGCCAGTTGCCGATCACGATAAGCAGATGTTTTTATGGCTCCGGGCGTTGTGGGAAAGTCGGTAGCATAAGTGATGCCCGTGATATAGGCATTACCCGCAGGGTCTACCGCAATGGACAAAGGATTATCCTGACCACTGCCACCCAGAAATGTGGCGTAACTCAACTGCGGATCAATGATGAGCGGCTGGCTTTTGTTATATGCGCCGACGACAAAGCCTACCTGATTTTTATTTTGTAAAACGTAATGTCCGGCGATGGTTAATTTGACACCATTGATGGTTTGGTAAATATTTGGTCGGTGCTGGACGACTTTGCCCGCTGGGGTGAATAGCTCCAAATCGCCCTGTTTGTTCAGGCGCATTTTTGTTGCGCCGTCAAAGCTGAGTTTGATAACGCCGGGATCAGCCTGTGGCGCGACGACAAAATCGTATTCCAGTTGTTGCTGGTTGCCGTAATAAATCTGGTCTATGCCGGGATAGACGGCGGCGTATTTCACCTGGCGATAATTGGCGACATTAGTGCGCCATTGGGTCGGATCATTGCCCAGAAAATAATTGCTCTTGCCGGGGAGTTCATCAAGGCCCGTGACTTCCGCGTTCGGATTCGCATTGATTAATTGCAGCTTTACAAGGGCGGAAGACGGAGTGCGGAGTGCGGAGTGCGCAGAAAGTTTCTTCGCCCCGTTTCGCCTCATCGCCCCGTCACCCTTTCGCAAACTGAGCGCGGCTTCCGTTCCCGTCAAAAATAAATTGTAGCCTTTGCCAGGGGATAAAAATTTGACCTGCTTGTCCGCCTGTCCCTGATTTAGTTCAAAGGTCAGGGGCAATTTGCCGAAGGCCGATTTCCCCCGCGCAGAAGCCTCCGCAGCGGTTTTGGGCAATGTTGGCGGGGCTATTTTCTCCGGCCTCACAATTGTGGCACGAGATTTGATGGGGGGGGGGATTAACATGCCGATACACTTTGGTGGCAAAGGTTGTGGCGGCGATTAATAATGAGACAAGTAAGACTGACAGGGCAGTTCTGCGCAATAATTTCATTTTTCTCCTTGGGGGGAAAAGGATTTGCTGACCTTCTCCAACAAAACAATAATATTTGTTAACAACGCACACTTCATCCCTTAGAGAAGGAAAGTGACGCGACATAAATTTTCGAACCGAACTACTTATTGAACGCAGAATTGAAATGAGTAAAACTCAGACGGAAAGATGTGTCAAGACGCCAATGTCCGACAACTGCCAAGTTGTCGGACATTGGTCGCGCAAATCAAAGGTAAGGATTAGCGGCATTCCGCCGTTGCCTGCCAGGTAAAATTGCCACTGCCGCAACTGAAATTTCCCGTGATCGAAACGCCATCCGCAGCAACCGTACCTTCGTAATCGCACAGGTAGCCATCGCTGCTGGAGGTGCGTTTCACCAGAATCCGGTTGCCCTGCGTCGTGATCGTTAACACCGCCGTTACCTGTTGCCGACCTTTTGTCCAGACCGCGTCGTATTCACTGGTCGTTCCGCGTCTTGTCCAAATTCCGGTGTAACCACCGCCTTCGGTTTCGGTAAATCTGGCGGGTAACCCGCAGGCAAAGGGACTGTTGTAATAAGGTCGCCCCGGAGTTGTTGCCACCTGACCAGCACGGCGTTCCGTGGAAACACGTACCTGATAGGAACCGCGCGCGTTGTTGGTCTCCCAGTGATTGACGGTGAAGTACAAAATCCCTTCGCGGTCGGCGATGAATTCTTTTGATCGGCCAATCATAATGATCGGGACATTGAGGTCATTACCAATCGAAGCGACCAGAGCGCCATCATTTTCGTCTGGCAGGGGAGCATTAGCGTCGCGGCGACCAATTCCAGCCGGAGAAGAATTATCGCGCCCATCCAGCGTGACCTGGCCGCCGGCTTCGATACGAATCCTTTGTCCCTGCACCACTCTGATATTTGAATTGACCCAGTCATTAGTCAATTGCACATCAATGTTTGGCGACGTGTCCCAATTGTTGGCAACGGGTTTGGTCGTTGGCGTGTTTGTCGTTCGGCTCAGTGCGCCGTCAGGATCACGATCCGTTGTGACGCGCAGAATTTCTTTGATCGGGAAGCGCAACACGCGTCCGCGATCACGATCACCGCCAGTGGTTAGCTGGAACGCAATCTGTCCCTCTTCATATCTCAGAAAATTTCCTTGCAGGACGCTCCCGTTGCGTAAATATAAGGTATCCGCCAAAGCTGTCCCGGACAGCAGCGCGGTCAGAAGCACGCCCAGTAACAAAGTTCTCTTGCCCATAATCTTTCTCCTCTGCAAATCTTAGAGAGCGTACACATCGTCATTCATTTGCTAAAAATGAGTTCGCTCTCAGGT
>JAYSTY010000140.1:0-9008 GCA_043719385.1 Blastocatellia bacterium
GCAATGGCGCAAAATCCTCTGCCGCAATTTACCGACATCGCGGCGCAAGCCGGCCTCGTGCATCCGACGATTTATGGTGGCGTCGAAAACAAAAAATTCATTATTGAAACGAACGGCTGCGGTGTCGCGTTTTACGATTACGACAATGATAACTGGATGGATATTTTAGTTTTGAGCGGCACACGCCTGGAAGGTTTTCCGAAAGGACAGGAACCAACCAATCATTTGTATCGTAACAACCGCAACGGAACTTTTACCGATGTCACCGCGCAGGCAGGCTTAACCAAAACTGGCTGGGCGTCGGGGCTTTGCATTGGCGATTACGACGACGACGGATTTGATGATTTGTTCATTACTTACTGGGGCGCGAACGTGCTGTACAAAAATAATGGCAACGGCACATTCACGGACGTGACAGCAAAAACGAAGCTTGATTTTAGCGGTACGCGCTGGGGTTCGGGTTGCACATTTATTGATTATGACCGCGATGGCAAACTGGACTTATTCGTCTCCAATTATCTGAGCTTTGATTTAGCCAACGCTCCGATTCCTGGTAAAACTGCGAACTGCGTGTGGAAAGGAATCCCCGTCAATTGCGGCCCCAAAGGTCTGCCGTTTGCACACAACTGGCTTTATCACAATAACGGCGATGGAACTTTTACTGATGTTTCTGAGCAATCCGGGATCAGCAAAGTTTTTGAGCGTTACCCGATGACGGCGGTCGCCGCTGATTTTAATAACGATGGCTGGACAGATCTTTATGTGGCCTCCGATTCGACCGCGAGCATTTTGTATCGCAACAATCACGACGGAACATTTACGGATGTCGCGCTGACCAGCGGAGCCGCCTATAACGAAGACGGGCAGCCACAAGCAGGAATGGGTTTGGGCATTGGCGATTTCAACCTTGACGGGCAACTGGATATTTTCAAGACGCACTTCGCCGATGACACGCCTGTTTTATATCGCAATCAGGGCAAGTGGCTGTTTGACGATGCGACGATGGCGGCGGGGTTGGGAGCCGCAACCAAATACGTTTGCTGGGGCGCGGGAATGCCCGATTTTGACAATGATGGCTGGCCTGATATTGCCTGGGTTACGGGCAACGTTTACCCCGAAGTTGAAAAATATTTTCAGCAATACCCGCATCGCAGCCCGCGCATAATTTTCCGCAATTTGGGCAATGGCAAATTTACCGACGTGAGTAAAGACAGTGGTTCCGGCATCACGACGCCGCACAGCAGCCGTGGTTGCGCGTTCGGAGATTTTGACAATGACGGCGATCTGGACTGGCTCGTAATGAATATGAATGAGCCGCCTTCGTTATTGCGCAATGACAGCGCGAATAAAAATCACTGGCTCAAAATTAAGACTCTCAGCACGCAATCCAATCGCACCGGAATTGGCGCTCGCGTAGTCGTCACCGCTGGCGGACGCACGCAGGCACAGGCCGTGTTAAGCCAGTCCAGTTATTACTCGCACAATGATTTGCGTTTGCACTTTGGCTTGGGACAACAAACCAAAGCCGAGCAAATCGAAGTGTACTGGCCGAATGGAAAAACTGAAATCGTGAAAGATGTTGCAGCAGATCAATTAATACAAATAAAAGAAGGCGCAGGAATGATCAAAGCCGCGCCTAAATCCGCCACGGTGAAAAGTAAGAAAAAATAATCAACGGAGTAATGTTATGCCCTGGTTTCCGCGAAACCAATATTTGTGGGATTTTTGGTTCGCTGTAAAAGGCGAAGAGTTACACGTGTTTTACCTGCAGGCTTCATGTCTCGAAAGCGGCTTCAATCCTGATCGTCGTCACAATCTTTCCTCCATCGGGCACGCCGTTTTGACACGCTCCGGCTGGCAGGAAATGGGGACAGCAATCACTAAATCCAATGGCGAGGCGTGGGATAATCTTTCCCTCTGGACGGGCTGCGTGATTCAGGAGCCGACGACCAAACTCTATCACCTTTTTTATACGGCACGCCGTGAACAGGACGCGCCCGTCTGGACTCCATCAGAAATGCAACGGCCCCAGAATATCGGTGTCGCGGTTTCGTCCGATTTGGTAACCTGGCAACGCACAACCGCGTCTTTATTGGCTCCGGTGATTCCGAATCCGGGCGTGAATTGCAATTTTGACGGCGTGGCCTGGCGCGATCCTTACGTTATTCAAAATGATGATGGATGGTTTTATACGTTCATTTGTACACGGTCAAATACACAGCACGAGGGCGGAGGAGCCATCGCCTGGGTCAAATCGCAGGACTTAAATTGCTGGCAGGACGCACAACCGACGCTGCTGATTACGTCCGAAGATTTTTACCAAATGGAAGTGCCACAAGTTTTCTGGCGCAAGTCTGAAGCCGGAAAACGCCTGTATCTGGTTTTCTGCGCCCAGGCAAAAGATTGTTCGCAAAAACGACGGTCACGGATGCCTGCTTCCGAATGCCAAACCGGAACTTACTATCTGCATTCCGAATTATTACCGCTTGATTTTCAAGGGATACCAGGATTAGAAGAGCCGGCGCGATTATTGGCCAGCGGCTGGTACGCAGGCCGCCTGCTCAAACCGGAAACAGACGAAGCGCCGATGTTTTTTGGCTTCCAATGGGCCGATGAAGCGGGCAATTTCGTGGGCGGATTGTCTGATCCGATGCGCACTGAATTTGCTTCCGATGGAACAATCAAACTTTACCAGTAAGGCCTCAGCAATAGTTTTTTAATTAGGAGCACCGACCATAAAAATATGAACATCAAACAAAAACCCATGTTGTCGTTTTGGCAGATTTGGAATATGAGCTTCGGTTTTTTGGGGATTCAATACGGCTTCGGTTTGCAGCAGGCGAATTTGAGTCCGATCTTTCGCTATCTCGAAGCAGACGAATCAAAGCTGCCAATTTTATGGCTCGCGGGACCAATTACAGGTTTATTCATTCAACCATTAATCGGCGCGATCAGCGATGGAACGTGGACGAGATTTGGCCGACGCAAACCGTTCTTTCTACTTGGGGCTTTGACTGGCAGCATCGCGGTTTTGTTTATGCCTTATTCGCCCGTCCTATGGGTAGCGGTTGGATTATTTTGGATTCTTGACGCTTCGATGAATACGGCGCAGGAGCCATATCGCGCCTTAGTTGGCGACAAGCTCAATGATGAGCAGCGCACACTTGGTTTTTCAGTCCAAACCTTTATGATTGGCTTCGGGCAAATTCTCGCCGGCTTGATGCCACTGGCGCTTTTGTATCTGGGACTATCGAGTAAAACTGACGGTAAAACCATTCCTGACATTGTCAAATATTCCTTTGTCATCGGTGTCCTGGCAATGATGATTACAGTGGCGTGGACGGCCTGGACGACGGACGAATATCCGCCGGAAAACCTCGAAGAATTCAGAAAAGAGCAAGCCGCCAAAGGTGGAATTCTCAATCGAATACTGCTCGCCTGCAAGGAAATTTGGGATGCCGTTTTGGAAATGCCGAAGGGATTAAAACAAATTTGGTGGGTTAAATTTTTTACGTGGTATGGCATGCCTTTGATGTGGCAATACCTCGCGCTTTCGATTGCGCGACATTGCTACAACGCGCCGACGCCCAATTCGCCCGGCTTTGCTGAAGGTGCAGCCAAAGCTGGTTTGGCCTTCACCGTGATGAACATCACCACAGTTGTCATGTCAATTTTGATTCCGCCCATTGTCAGAAAAATTGGAACGCGCATGACCTACGCGGTATTTCTTGGCATTGGTGGCTTAGGTTTTATTTCGATGCTCTTTACGAACAACATTAATTTTGTGCTGGGTGGAATGGTTGGTGTCGGCGTCGGTTGGTCGGCAATTCTGACCGTCCCGTTTATCATGACAACTTCCATTGTTCCCGCCCATCGAACCGGCGTTTATATGGGAATTTTGAATGCGTTTATCTGCATTCCGCAAATTGCTGAAATGCTGACGGTTGGATTGTATTACGACAAATTGCTCGGCGGCGATGCGAGGAATGCGATGGTGTTGGCTGGAATTTGTTTGATTTTAGGCGGAGTTGCCTGTCTGTTTATCTCAAAAGATGTCGAACCAAAATTTCAAAGTGAATAAGGTAGTAATCGCGCTATACTCCCTGCATCATCTGTTAAGGAGTAGTTAGTCATGAGCAAAACAATTGAATTGACGATCCCTGACGAATTCGCCGGGACGCCTCTTGAGCGGGAATATTTAGCGACTGCGCAGCAAGTCATCAAAGAGCAAACTGTTTTACGGTTGTATCAGGAACGAAAAATTTCAACCGGACGAGGCGCAAAAATGATGGGGCTGTCTATCCACGATTTCATCCTCTTTTTGGGTTCGCATCAGGTTTCAATTTTTCGTTATGAAGAAGAGGAATTAGCAGTAGATATGCAGTCCGCTTTAAATGTAGCGCCGCTGCTCATCACCAAAAGCAATAATGTCAATTTTGATTAGAGTCGAAAAAGTTGATCCCGTTGAGATTCAATTGATTCTTCCTGACATTAGCAAAGTGCTGGGAAAATTACTTGGACTTGTATTTGACCCTGAATTGACAGCCGGAGATAGGTTCGAAATGAGAGAAACTTTATCTGTTACTTATCGGCTGGAACCAGGGAACACAGATGATTTGATTGGGATAGCGGTGAAGGAAGAGCAAGCTGTCGTATCGGTTAGTACGACGCCACAGCAAAAGTTTGTCT
Source organism: Blastocatellia bacterium (assembly GCA_043719385.1). Classification (GTDB taxonomy): domain Bacteria; phylum Acidobacteriota; class Blastocatellia; order RBC074; family RBC074; genus JAFDVL01. The sequence continues at coordinate 4,690 of JAYSTY010000140.1, forward strand.
ATGTAAGCCCAGATGGGTGGCGTACACCACTTGAGTATGCGTTAGCAGCCGCAGTAGTCATTGCACTAGCTGAATATTCTGACAGTGAAATCAGCGATTCCGCACTCGCCTTTACCAAAGTGTTTAGCCAATCTGCAAATGATTTTGCGCAGAGGCTTCAGGCTAATAAGATTTTCTACAATATCAATGAAGCTGCCGATGAGTTTTTTGTGCATTTGGCAATGATGAGTAAACCATGAATTTAAGAATAGGATTCTTCTTAACTCGCCTTTTCACATTGCAAATTTGCTTGCTAATCTTTTCTCAGATCATCCAAGGGCAGTCGCAGGACAAACTATACGACGAACCGTTTCGCCCACAATTCCATTTTACGCCTGAAAAAAACTGGATGAACGATCCGAATGGATTGGTGTATTACAAGGGCGAATATCACTTGTTTTATCAATATAACCCATTCGGCAATTCGTGGGGGCACATGAGTTGGGGACACGCGGTCAGCCCTGATTTGGTGCATTGGAAACATTTACCTGTTGCGCTCGCCGAAGAAAATGGCGTGATGATTTTTTCGGGCAGCGCGGTTGTAGACTGGAACAATTCCAGCGGTCTTTGTAAAAGCTCCGACCCGAAAGACAAATCCTGTTTGATTGCAATTTATACCGGACACATCGAAGAGCCGAGACACGAAGCGCAGCACCTCGCCGTCAGCAATGATCGCGGACGCACGTGGACAAAATTCGCGGGCAACCCCGTCGTTGATATTGGCTCCAAAGATTTTCGTGATCCCAAAGTTTTCTGGCACGAAGCCACCAAAAAATGGGTGATGGTTGTGTCGCTTTCCAAAGAACAAACAGTTCGGCTGTACGGATCGCAGAATTTGCAAAAGTGGGAACTGCTCAGTGAATTCGGCGGCGCGGGCGTAGCCGACAAAAGTATCCAATGGGAATGCCCGGATTTATTTGAGTTGCCAATCACAAATCAGCCGAACAAAAAACGCTGGGTGATGATCGTCAACATCAATCCCGGCGGCGCGGCGGGTGGTTCAGCCGGACAATATTTTGTCGGGAATTTCGACGGCAAAACTTTCATGAATGATAATTCAGCCGAGACAAAATTATTCGTTGATTACGGCAAAGATTTTTATGCAGGCGTGACATTTTCTGATGTACCCAAAAGTGATGGACGCCGCATTTTATTGGGTTGGATGAGCAATTGGGATTACGCGCAAAAAGAGCCGACTTCGCCCTGGCGCACAGCGATGTCATTGCCGCGTGAGTTGAAATTAAAGCAAACGGCTGAGGGGTTACAGCTTGTGCAATCGCCAATTATTGAATTGAAAAAATTGCGTGGCACAGCAATCATTAAACGGAATCTGGATGTAAGCAACGGCAAAACACATTCCCTTGCTTCCGGCGAAACGATGGAAATCAGTGGCGAATTTTCGGTTGGCAAAGATTCCTCGGTGCTGATTCGCTTACATAATGGCAGTGATGAAACGCTGATTGGTTACGACGCCGGCAAAATGTTTATTGATCGCACAAAATCCGGCAATGTAAATTTTGACCCGAAATTTACAGGTCGGCACGAAGTTTCGTTACTACCACAACAAGGCAAAATCAAGCTGCACATTTTTGTAGATCGTTCTTCCGTCGAAGTTTTCGGCAATGATGGCGAAGCGGCGCTGACAGATCGAATTTTCCCCACGTCAAAAATGCAGCAGGTTGAACTGCGCGGCGCAAACGCAAAATGCCTGACGCTCAACGTCTGGCAATTGAAATAGCCCTGGGTACGCAGGCGTCCCGCCTGCGAGCGCACACATTACACAAGAGATCGGTTTCTGGTGAACGGTCTTCTCTGTATTGCGGTTTAGTGGTTGACCTTCGCCCTGCTGACACCTATAATCATCGGCTTTCTGAACTAACCCCGAATGGAGGTAATTTAATCGTGGCATACGCAATCATCCGCACCGGCGGAAAACAGTTTCGAGTTCAATCAGGTGACGTGGTCCGCATCCCTTCCCTGGCGGACAAAAAAGAAGGCGATTCAGTTGAATTTACTGATGTTTTGGCAACTGGTGGCGACACTGGATTCAGTGTCGGCACGGCTCTGGCAGCAGGCACGAAAGTGGTTGGCACCGTCGTCAAACAGGGTCGTGGCCCGAAAATCCTCGTGTTCAAATTCAAACGTCGCAAACAATTCAAACGTATCAAAGGTCATCGTCAGGGCTTTACTGCCGTAAAAATTGACGCGATGGCTTAACCGATTTAGAAAGCGAAAAGAAAGATAAAACAATGGCACATAAAAAAGGTGTAGGCAGTTCGCGCAACGGGCGTGATTCAAATGCCCAAAGATTAGGCGTCAAGCGTTTTGGCGGTCAATTGGTGTCAGGCGGATCAATCCTCGTCCGTCAGCGCGGGACAAAATTCAAACCCGGACAAAATGTCGGCATCGGCAGCGATGACACGCTTTATTCGACCATTGACGGTATCGTCAAGTTTGAAGATCGTGGTCGCAAAGGTCGCTTCATCAGCGTTTACGCCGATGCGCCCCTCGCAGCATAAGTAAATTTCAAATCTGAAATTTCAAATTTGAAATTGTTTTCATGCTGATTGATCGTGCAAGAATTTATGTAAAGGGCGGAGATGGCGGCAACGGCATTCTGGCTTTTCGCCGCGAGAAATTCGTCCCGCGCGGCGGCCCTTCCGGCGGTGATGGCGGTGCGGGTGGCTCAATCATTCTGGAATCAACGGAAGGATTGAATACGCTGCTTCATTTACGTTACCGACCAGAGCATAAAGCTGAGCGTGGCCGACACGGTGAAGGGTCGAATTGCCACGGACTAAACGGCCTAGACACCGTCATTCAGGTTCCGGTGGGAACGGTCGTCACGGACGAATTGACGGAAGAAGTTTTGCACGATTTCACCACGCCCGGTGAAAGATTTGTGGTTGCCAAAGGCGGACGCGGAGGACGTGGCAATGCCCAGTTTGCGACTGCCACCAATCGTGCGCCGCGCCATCACGAATCAGGACGCACGGGGCAGGAAAGATTTTTGATCCTTGAATTGAAGCTCATTGCGGACGCCGGCATAGTGGGCTTACCGAATGCAGGCAAATCAACGCTCATTTCACGTCTCTCAGCAGCGCGTCCGAAAATTGCCGATTATCCTTTTACCACGCTGGAACCAAATCTTGGCGTAGTTGATCTCGGCGATTTCAAGACCTGTGTCGTGGCGGATATTCCGGGCTTGATCGAAGGCGCACACGAAGGTGCCGGACTCGGTGATCGTTTCTTACGGCATATTGAACGCACGAAATTTTTAATTCATGTCGTTGATCTTTCCAGTGTAACGCTTGATCCGCTTGAGGATTATCAAACGATTCGCCACGAGTTAGCGGCTTACAGCCCGACCGTCGCGGCAAAACCTGTCATCGTGGTTGCCAACAAAATTGATGCGATGGATGATCCTGAGCCGTTGGTGGCATTCAAGCAGTTTTGCAAAAGTCAGGACTTGGAATTTTACGCGATTTCTGCGGTTGCCGGAACGGGCATTAAAGAATTAATTTACGCACTTAAAAGACGGATGGAGGCGATGTCGCAAGTTCAGGTTGAGCCGGAATTCGATGATCTTTGATCCCCTCTAAAGGAGCGACAGTGCCGGAACGCATTGGAATTTATGGAGGAACCTTCGACCCGATTCATTACGGTCATTTACGGGTCGCGGCTGCCATCTGTGAAGCATTTTCACTCGATCGGTTTTTGTTCGTCCCGGCGTTCGTTCCGCCGCATAAACGCGAGCGGCAAATTTCTGCTCCCTGTCACCGCTATGCAATGGTTGTGCTTGCCACATTAAACACTCCCCAACCGACCAAAACGAAGCTGGCAGCCTCGACCATTGAACTTGAAGCGCCAGCGCGTCCTTATACGATTGAGACGCTGACGACTTTGCAAAATGTTCATCCCCAATCTGAATTGTTCTTTGTTATGGGTGGAGATTCTTTCGCGGAAGTAAACCTCTGGCGGGATTACGAAAGGTTGTTAACAGAGTTCAATATTATTGTCGCCATTCGTCCACCCTCTGCGACGCTTTCCGCTCAACATTTATCTCCGCTTTGCCAGCAACGTATGGTAGATTTACGCGGCTCAAAACGGCCCAGCCTGGAAGCTCTGGCTGGCACGACCAAAAGTAAGCAGATTTTTTTGACAGATTATGTCTCGGTAAATATTGCCGCGACGCAAGTGAGAGACGCCGTTCGGGCCGGACAACCCGTTGACAAATTTGTTCCGCCGGACGTTGCGCGTTACATCGCAACCTATGAGTT
>JAYSTY010000015.1:0-4495 GCA_043719385.1 Blastocatellia bacterium
CCGCTGTTCGGCGCCAAGAATATTGAAACCACGAGCTTCGTATAAGAGTGGCTGAAGTTCCAATTGACTTGAACTCAGCTTTAGCTTTTCAAAATGTATTTTAAGTTTCTTCATCGTATCAGGCAGTAGAAAATTAAAATCACGCCGCAAAATTTCCGCGACCATCTTCTCGTTTAGCCTTGTGATACTAAAACTATATTCGAGGATCATCCGCACCGAAACTGCAATGCCATCTTTCATTGCAGGTTTAAATACAATTTGTTGCGCCGCTTCTATGACTTGCTGATTCAACCCATTGGGAAGTCCGCGTATTATTCGAATTTGATCTATTTTCCCGTCTGCCTGAAAAACCACATTAAGTGAAATTGTTCCATAAACCCCTAACTCTAAGGCCTCTTTTGTATATTTAGCTTTTACTTTCTTGAGTAACTTTGGCCTCAAATCAGCGGTCGCCGTTAAAATTTGTGGTTTGGGGTTAGAACCTATGTCATTTGCGATGTTGTTGTGATTGCAATTCGGAATAATCTGAATCAATTCTTGTGCTTGCGTATTCAATGACAAAAGCAGGATTGTAACTATTGAAAACAGATATTTCATAGCACGAATTTTACTATAAATACAAAAATTAACACCCGGCAAGAAGCGGCAAACTGAATGCGGGCAAGCTACCTGTACTAAACGAGTGCAATAAATAATTCCGGCGAAACCTTGAAAAATTGCGCCAATGCTTTGATCTGAGCTTTGCTGAGGTTGCGCTTACCGTTGATGACTTCGGAGGTGACACCACTTGAGCCTAGCGCTGGCTCGAGGTCTTTATTTCTCAAATTCCGATCCTGCATCAGCACTCGGATCACCATCGCAGGTGTCGCCTGTGGAATGGCGTAATACTTTTGATCGTAGGCTTCGACCAATGCCGAAAGCAAATCCAGCAACCGATCTTCTTCTGGTGACAAGTTAGGCTTGACTGCAAGCTTATTCATCGTTGCTGTTAAGCGGTTATATTCCGCTTCACTTTGAATCACCGCCGGAAGCGTTTCAAGCAGCAATTCACCATAGTGCGCGGAATTGAAACGAGGCGCACGAACTTTTGTGCTTTTAGTTTTAGCAATAACAGTCATCTTTCCAATTCTCCCGGTCATATTCTGAATGGGTCAGAAGATGCAAAATATACACACGCTGTTTCTGATACCTGACGCCTGCAATTAACCGATATTTATTGCCACCGATATTGAATACCGTACAAGTGCCAACCGCATCGGCATGCGGGAAATCATTGCGCGTTTCCATGATATTTTGCCACGTCGCCTTGTCCGTAATTCTGTACCACGCTCGTAAAGGTTCTTCTGCATCAGGATAGATTTCCCAAAACTCGCGTAAAGTTTTCAGAGCGATAACTCTCATTCGGGGCAATTCCTTTCCTTAAACAGATTCTCTCAGAATTGAGAGGGAGACGCAACCACAAAGAATTTGAATTTAGGAAGCAAGGGCGTGTTCTTCTATTTGATCGTTCAGGCTTGCAGCTTCTGCAATTAACTTATCGAGTTGATTAAGCAAGTCGCGGGTTTGATTGATGGGGCCTTCTGATAACAAAGCGAATAATTGGGGATTGGCCGGAAGTGTTCTGGTGCAAAGAGTTTCTAAAGAATCATTCATGAGGCGGATGCTCTTTACTGTTTGTACGATGTTTTGTTCGCTTGTATTCATAATTGAATCCTTAATTCCTTCAGGTAATAACCCACTTTCATTTAATAGGGGGATTGGCATTAAATTCGATTCCTTTCATCGCCTGAAAGTGCTCCACAATTCTTTCAGCCTGTTGTTGTCCCACAAACGGCCTCAACTCCGCCACGCTCGCTTCACTCACTCGTTTCAAGCTCCCAAAATTTCGTAACAATCTTTCCTTCAGTTTTTCTCCCACGCCAGGAATCGAGGTCAGTTCAGATTTGAAATCGCGCATGGCTCGGCGCTTGCGGTGATACGTCACAGCAAAGCGGTGCGTTTCGTCGCGGATCATTTTTACTAATCGCATGACGGGCGAAGTTTTCTCAACAATGACTGGTTCCTGCTCGCGTCCTTTGACTAACATGTGAGAAATTTCGGAATGCTGACCGCGCGGTTTGACTAAGCCGACCATCGCTATATTTGCCAGCCCAAGTTCGTGCATCGCTGCTGCTGAAGCTGACAGTTGCCCTTTGCCGCCATCAATAAAAATTAAATCGGGTAGCGGTTTTTCTTCTTTCAGCAAACGCGCATAGCGACGCCCGACGGCCTCGCGCATGGACGCGAAATCGTCTGCGCCTTCGACGGTTTTGATGATGAATTTGCGGTAGTCCGATTTTTTCATTTCACCGTTTTCGCACACGACCATCGCGGCTACGTTGTCGGAACCCTGGATGTTGGAAATATCAAATGACTCAATGCGATTGGGCAAAGTCGGCAAGCCTAAGACTTCCTGCAACTCGACTAAAACTTTTGACCAGTCGGGCTTGATGACGCGGAAACGTTGCTCGAAACCGAGCCTGGCATTTTTTTCGACCAGGTCAATCAGCTCACGTTTTTTGCCGCGCTGCGGATCAAGGATGCGCACTTTTCGTCCGCGTTTTTCGCTCAGGACTTGCTCTAAAACTTCGCGGCTTTCCCAATCTACGGGAACGTGAATTTCCAGCGGGATGTAATTATTTTGCGTGTAATATTGTTCCCAAATCTCGCCTAAAAATTCGCTCGGACTCCAGCCCTCTTCGGGTAAATCTTCCCAATAAAATTCGCGGCGTCCAACGATTTTGCCTTCGCGCATTGTGAATAATTGCAGCGCAATTTGTTTGCCTTCGCGGTAATAACCAAAGATGTCAATATCCTGATCGGGCATCGTCATCATCTTTTGCTGCTCGCTCAGGGCGCGCATTGTCCGCAACAAATCGCGGTATTTCGCAGCCTGCTCAAAACGCAATTCGTCCGAAGCTTTCAACATTCGTTCTTCCAGGCTGACAGCTAATTCTTTGTCTTTGCCTTCGAGCAATAACCGCACATCGTCTACGACTTCCCGGTATTCTTTGGGCGCACACAAATCTTTCTGGCAGGGGCCGAGACAGCGTTTGATTTGATATTCCATGCAGGGACGTTTGGCGCGTTTGTAAATTTCATACACCTCATCCGAGCAGGTGCGAAGCTGGAATTCGCGGTTGATGAGCGAGACGGTTTTATCGGCTAAAGACGCTGGTAAATAAGGGCCAAAATAAAGTGAGCCATCTTTTTCGAGGCGGCGCACTTTGACAATGCGCGGGAAGTTTTCGTTGATCGAAAGTTTGACGTGTGGATATTGCTTGTCGTCCTTGAGCATCACGTTGTACTTGGGTTTGTGCAACTTGATGAGATTTGATTCGAGGACGAGCGCTTCTTTTTCGGTGTCGGTGACAATGATTTCAAAATCGCAGATGCGCGAGACTAATTCCTGCGTTTTGGCATCCATCGCCCGCGAGCTTTGAAAATACTGCCGCACACGATTGCGCAACACCTTCGCCTTGCCCACGTAGATGATGTGACCTTTGGCGTTCTTGTGAATGTAACAACCAGGCTGCGTCGGCAGATTTTGTAATTTTTCGTCAAGCGTCATAAGCATTAAATTGCGACAACTTATAAAGTATCACAAGTCAAAACCTGAAGGGGTTCGTTTATTGATAACTTGTTCAAGTCTTGCTACAGGGAAGTATTAGGCAGGACAGACCAAAAAATCTTAATTTTCACAGGGAGAATTTATGCTGAATGCACCGAACCAAAAAAGATACGTCAGCCTGGCTTTTTCAAGTCTGGGCAGCATTTATTATTTCGATCCTGCTCAATTGATGGGGCTTGCTGTACCTGCCCGTAGATGTTTGGACGAAAGGATAGATGTTTATGTTTTCTTTCTTCACTTATTGACTTATGCAGTCGAAGGTGGCTGGAATCCCCATCTGAGATTTCCCTTCGTCGTCAAATTCAATAAATTAATGAGGATATTATCTTCCTCTTCGGGCGTTAGTGCTTTCGTAATCAAACCAGTCTCCTGAAATAATAGTGTAGTAGTTAATGAACACTATAATATACACACTGCGAAGGATGACAAACGCCGTGGGGAAATTTACGAATTATCTGTAGAAAAATTTGAGAATGATTTGAAGAAGCCTGCACGAAGTAAGGGCAAAGGAATCCAAGCCGCAGCAAAATCAGTGAACTGCCGGAGCCGCGCCGAATGAAAGCCCAACACAATTTCCTCTTTATCTACAGCCTTCGTGGTTTGGAATTTTTCTCCCTCGAAACTATAGTAAATGGCAAAACTGCGATGAGAAAAGATATAAAGTATCGGTGTGTTAGGCGGCTACGCGAATTATTATAAAAATTGTCAGTTAGGATGGAGCATAAGCAACGACGTTGTTGCATAAATGCCGAGTCCTTGCCGGAAAGAGTTTCTTTCATCCGGCGACCTTGTAACTGTCGGGCATGCCGAGGTGGGTCATCCGAT
>JAYSTY010000141.1:0-22370 GCA_043719385.1 Blastocatellia bacterium
TATTCTCGAACGTCCTTCTGTCATTCACAAACGCGCCAATTGTTCCTTCACCTTTATCAATTTTCCCTGTAATAGATTTAAAGTTTCTAGTCGCGCCGTTGAGATTTTCAATCGCGATTTTGGATGAATCAACTGCGGTTTTGGCCGACTCAATCGCCTGTTTGGCAGTATCAATCGTATTACTGGCTTTACGCGCAATATCGGCGTAATCCAGCGGCGGACGGCTCTGTAACAGGTCTCCCTCGCGCAACGCCTCACCCTGCGCCGAACCAAACGAAATTTCCATGTATTTGCTGCCGAGCAATCCTTCGGTCTCAATCGCCGCCACTGAGTCTTTTCGTAAGACAGCGTGTGTCGAATCTTCAAGCTGCATTTCAATCAGAATTTTCTCGGCGGGGCGACTGGGCAAACGAATCTTTTCCACCGTGCCGATCCGCACACCACCCACGCGCACGGGCGCTCCTTCGTCGAGTCCCGCCACATTATCGAAAGTAGTTTTCAGATGATAAGTACGACTAAAAAGTAACTGCTTCTCGCCGATCAGAAAAACTGTCAGTGCGAAAATAAGCAGCGCCGCAAAAATGAAAGCTCCCAGGCGTGCCATTCTGGACATTATTTTTCCTCCCGTTTTTCCTGCATAAATTTCATGACAAAGGGATCGTCGCTTTGGTGTAATTCTGCGGGCGTTCCTTCAATCACAATACTCCCGTTATTCAACATCGCCACACGATCTGCGACCGTATCAACGCTGCGCATATCGTGGGTCACAACCACCGAAGTAATGCTGCGTTCCTGTTGTAACTCACGAATTAATTCATCAATTTCAGTCGCAGTAATTGGATCAAGTCCGGCGTTCGGTTCATCCAGCAGCATGATTTCAGGATCAAGCGCCAGCGCCCGTGCCAGTCCAACGCGTTTTTTCATCCCGCCGGAAATATCCGCCGGCATCTTCTTCATCGCCTCTTCCATGCCGACACGCGACAGCAATTCCCGCACGCGATCCTGTAGCTCGCCGCCTTTCATTTTCGTATGACGACGTAGTGGAAAGGCAACATTTTCCTCGACCGTCAAGGAGTCGTAAAGCGCCGCGTTCTGAAACAGGAAGCCCAACTTCTTCCGCATTTCATTCAGTTCGTTCAGCGGCGATTTCGTAATCTCTGCGCCATTAATTTCAATCGTGCCGCTATCCGGTTTCTGCAATCCGATCAGCAGTTTCAGCAGGACGCTTTTGCCTGTCCCGCTGCGGCCCAGCACGATCAACGTTTGCCCACGTGGAACGGTTAAGCTGACGCCATTCAGGACGACCTGTTCGCCAAACGCTTTGCGCAAATCCTGCGTGCGAATCGCTGCGTCATCTTTGTTATTTTGTCGCTCCATAATCATCTGGTTCTGCCTGTTCGCGGTGCTGAAAAGTCAGGGATAAAGCATTAGAATCAAGCGCACCAGCACCACATCCGCCAGGATGACAAACAGCGATGAGAGCACCACAGCACTGGTCGAAGCGCGTCCCACGCCTTCGGTGCCGCCGCTTGTGCGCATCCCCTGAAAACATCCCACCAGACCGATGATGAAACCGAAAACCAAAGCCTTAAAAAGCGAGGGCAACAAATCATCGAAGCCGATAGTTTCAAATCCCTTGTTGATAAAAAGCTGGAGCGGGGTTTTATCTATCAGCGTATTCGCCAGCCAACCCGCCAGAATGCCGCAGAAATCCGCGACCAGCGTCAACAGCGGCAGCATTAACATACAAGCCAGAATGCGCGTCACTACCAAAAACCTATGCGGGTTGACCGCCGAAGCCTCAATCGCATCAATTTGCTCGGTCACTTTCATCGAACCCAGCTCAGCGCCAATGCCGGCGCCGATGCGCCCACTCATCACCAGGGCTGTGATAATCGGCCCACTCTCTTTAATAATTGAAATAACAATGACGATAGGTAAATAGGATTTCGCGCCAAACCGCACCAGGCTGTCGCGTGTTTGCAACGACAGTACCACCCCGATTGCGCCGCCCGCCAGCGCCACCAGGGGCAGCGATTTCGCCCCGATTTCATCCAGTTGGCGGATTAACTCCCGGCCTTCATACGGTGGCGTCAGGGCAGCGCGAATAACGCGCATTAGAAATACTCCGATCTCGCCAAACCACTCGAAAGCGTGATTCAATAACGTCAGCAAGCTCAATTCGGATTTGGTCGCAGGCGCAGGTGTAATTGCTTCTTTTGCCGTCATTTTTTAATCCAGTGGAACTATGTGGTGTTCACATAATTCCATTTACGCATCCGGCTTTTGCTCCAGCGCATTAGTAAGTGGCACTTGCCATCCAGCTTGTTGCGCAGGCTTGCCAAATCATTTTTCCGGCGCTTGTAAACATCGGGATAAAGATACAGCACACTACCCTCAATAACCTGCGTTTCATAGTTAATGCCCACCCAGAGCGGCGGATCAAGCTTGACTGCGCGCCGTTCCGTATTTGTCCTGGCCTGCTCAATCTGGTTTTTTGTCACTGGCAATTTGCGTGCGGCAACAATCTTTTCGGTTAAATCAAATAAGCAGTAACTAAAAACTTTGTCCCCACAGAAGGAATTACTTTCCACTGTCCAATATCATTACTTAATTGCGTAGTATCCAGAGTTGCGTTTTTAGCAACCGGTTTGGGAGGCTGACATGCGCTAAGTATAAGTACAGACAATATTGTACTCACTAGAACAGCCAAAGAATAAAAATGCTTCGACATTGATTCTTCTCGCTAATTTAAGTCTCTTCAATCTTAGTGTACTGATTCACAGGCACTTATGCCTCTAAGTAGTACACAAAGCAGTTAATTGTGCAGTACAGTTGCTCCATCATGGAGCAACTGTACTGCTATCCATCACTGTGCAATACGTATGCCTGAGCTGGGCTGCTTGGATGTTTGGAATACAGAGTAAGTTTCAGACGACAGGAAAGGCACCGGGAAAATCATCCCGGCGTCTTTAGGGTTTGCATTTTCGATCTTGTAATTACTTACCAAGCTGACCACGAATTGCCCCTTTGGGGAAATCTGCGGTATGGACGTTGACATAATAATTGGTCGGATTCTGCATAATATCCTTGATCAATTCCTTATCGGCTTTCGCACATCCTTTCCAGGAACCGTCCGCGGCGGCTGTCAACGGGACTTTAACATCTCCGGCTTCACCAACAGCACCTTTATGAATATGAGCGGCAGTAGCTTTCTCAATATTTGCCACTGACAACTCATAACAAACTTCCCCTTGTCCATGATTGAGCGTTATCGTAGCTGAACCAGTTCCATCCGTATCACCTGGTCCTGGTACTTCAGTCGATCCTGTCAGGGCGACTGTCATAGGCTGACCGCCGTGCTCCATGTCCGGGGCTTTTTTCTTTTGCGCCTGGACAAAGTTACCAATGACGACGCACGCCATCAGCAGGATAAAAGTAAAGAGTAGTGTTTTTCGCATTTTGTTACCTCTGTTGTTTGATCGCCGGAAAAATACCAGCGAAGACTAAATTAAAAACGCAGGGGATTTTTGTCTTAGTCAGATGAAAGTCTGACTAATTGATTGTAAGTAAAAAATTATTAGTGCCAGTTAACATTCTTATTTTGGTTCGACCTCTCCGCCCGCTTCTTCCCATGCATCAAAGCCGCCATATAAAGGATGTACATTTTTCCAGCTCTGTTCTAAAAGTAGTTGCGCCACCCGGGCGCTGGATGCTTCATTTGGTCAGGTACAGTAGGTAATAATGATGCGATCATGGGGAATGGCCGGCAGAGTCTGGGCCGTTGTATCCGCCGGAACGCGGATGGCGCCAGGTATTTTGGTAGCAGCTTCGCCCCACGCTTTGGGATTGCGGGTATCAATAAAAACGAATGGCTCGCCGCCCTGCATTCATTCCTGTACTTCCGTTACAGTAACTCTGGTTGCTTCCAGATGCCGATCTTCTTTTGGCTTTGCCATCATCTTACCTCCATAAAAATTCAGCCGCGTTGACCTGCCTTTGCGCGAGGAAAACAGCGGCGGATAGTTAATAACTCAGCTTGCATTAAATCCAGCTTACTTTGTAACAGCAAATCTTGTGCCGCCTGATAAAAAGCCCTCGCCACGCATTGCAAATCGTGAAAATCCTGTTTCCTGAAAACAATGTTGCATTTGGTTTGCATAACAGGGTTTATGTTGTACAGGATAAAATAGTAAGGCTGTAATAATTGCTAACCTATCGTGGCGACTCGATAACCTGCTAATAAATCACATAGCTTTCAATCAATCAGTTGTTCAAATAAAATTTATTTATCTGTCCTCATTGCACTCAGGTGTTCTATAGTCAAACATCGTTTTCCGAACAATCACTTACTACTTCCATTAAGCATTTAAAGCAGCTTAATGAGACTCATACTTAATCTTTTGGCAACCACTCATTGCAATATTTTCTGCTGTGTACTCAAACTGTAACCTTATATTTTGGCTTGCGGCACGAGGGTTGCTCAATTAATTAATACTGACTGAACACAGAATTTAAGGAGAAGGAAAATTATTTTATGCAACAGAATAACAAACTTGGAGTTAGTCTCATTTTATTGCTGACAGGATTAAGCCTCACAGGGTTTCATCAGAATGTTCTAGCGCAGCGTTCAGATGAAAAAGCTCAACTGAGTGGCGATAATTCACGCGAAACAGCCCGTCTGGTAAAAGAAATCCGGCATGAATTGTTAACGCTGCCCTGGTATGGAGTTTTTGACTGGCTGGAGGGCAATGTTGGCCCGGATGGTCAGGTTAGTTTACGCGGCTGGGTTGTACGTCCCACCACAAAATCTGATGCTGAAGCGCGCGTCAAAGAAATTGAAGGCGTCAATGGGCTGAAAAGTGATATTCAGGTACTCCCACTTTCGCCCAATGATGATCGCATTCGGCGTGCGTTATATAACACGCTTTTTAATGGCAATTCACAGCTTTTCCGCTATGCGCTGGGAGCTAATCCGTCTATCCACATTATCGTCAATAATGGAAAGGTAGTGTTGAAGGGTCTGGTTAGTTCAGAAGCTGACAGGAATTATGCCAATATTAAAGCAAGAGGCGTATCAGGTGTGTTTGAGGTAAAAAATGAATTAGAAGTGGAAGGTTCGCAAGCTCGTAAGGTTGAGAGAAATTAATTACTCAAAAACTCGCTTGTTCCAGTAATTCGCCACAAAGAATACAACTGTATTCTTTGTGGCGAATCCTGCTAACTGGTTTCGTCCAGATCAGCCGCACTTGCATTTCCGATTCCGGTTTTTACAATATATTGCTCCGGTTTTTGATCAAACTTATGCTTACAGTCTTCTGAACAAAAGTAATAAGTACGATTAAGATACTCTGAGGTTCCAACGGCATCGTCTTCATCAATTTTCATCCCACATACTACATCAATATTCATCGCCATAACTTACCTCCTCGTTAATCCTGCCAATATCCCGGATGACCGTAATACCGATAAAGTTGATTTTCGTACTCACGCGAAATCAGCGTTGCTTCACTGAATTCCGGGCTTCCTTTAATTGCCTCGCGGGTTAAATTTACATGCACTTTTGTGTCGCGCCAGTTGACAGAATTGATCCATTGCGGCGCGATAATGACTTTCTTTCCCGGCCACCAGTTGCGAGTTGCGACAACCAGATAACGAATCGCCCAGCTTTCATCATCCACAACAAAATCTTCAACATGCCCAAGTTCGCCATCCAATGCTGCAATCGGGTAACCTGAGACAGTTTCTGTGCTGCGTAATCGCGTATCGGTAACTGATGTTGTACTCTCATTAATAAATGCAGTATCAGCTTGTACAGCACCTGCCGTATGTATTAAGTCAGGAGCTGCCGCCGTTGCCCATAATTCGGCGCTGTCCCAATAATAGGGTTGTTCATAATAATTTAGAAAAGCTGCTTCCTGAAGGCGCGAGATTGGCTTCAGGACATCAATAGCAGGACTTTGTTCGACCTGTTTCATCGTTAGTGAAACATATACGCCGCCTTCAACCCAATTCACGTTATTAATAGAGTGATGAGAAATTAATACCTGGCGCCCGGTCAGCCAGTTCCCCGTATTCACAACCAGATAACGAATTGTCCAGGCTTCATCGTCAAAGAAGAAGTAGTCCAGATTACCAATCTCGCCATCAACAGCAATAATCTTGTTGCCTGTCAATTTATTTATGCTGCGTAACATTTTTTCTCCTTCAAACTAAAATGCGTCGAGCAGAAATGACGTACAATAATCGTACTTATTAGATACAGTCAGGTTCGCCTAACGGACATAATGAATACACGTACACACCTGATAAAGATAGATTCTCATTCCTTGCAAATAACAGACCAGATTAATATTCGCCGCTTCAGTCTTTCTGGCAAACACCTGGCTCGCTGTTTGCCTCTTTGTAATGAAGGTAATCCTGCTGGAGAATATTTGCTGACAAACTGGACTCATTTCGGGTCATGGCAACATTCTGTAGCATATTTTATGACTAAAAGGAGAGCAGACTATGACCGACGATAAAACTGACCATCCATGTGCCCATCCTGGCTGTAACTGTACGGTGGTCGAGGAAGAGAAGTGGTGTAGCTCACATTGTGAAACTGCACCTGAATTTGAAGCGATCTGTGGTTGCGGACATGCAATGTGCGTGGCAGGTGCGCCAGTCGAACGTGCACAAATGGTATAAATAAATGACAGCGCAATGGCAGGGAAGACACTGATTAATGTATCTGCATTAATCAGTGTCTTCCCTGCCATTGTTATCTAAAGGTAATAATTAAAGAACAATCCTTTCCTTCAGCCTGAATTAACTCAGGCATGATCTTTCACCGTGCTAACACCTTCATGACGAGCACAACTGGCACAGCAATAAAAATTATTATTTGCTTCACTGCCATGTCCGATGATTTTGCAGCCGCAATGGCTACAGATCGGAGCCAGTTTATGAATCGCGCACTCGAAGCAATCAAAGGTATGTTTCGATCCCGCCGTAATAATTTCAAATGACAGATGATAGTCATTACCACATACTTCACATTGTGCCATCTTTTCCCCTCAACTTCCGCTTGATTATTTCCTGTACTGATTTAAGTAAGGATAATAACTAAAGCCTGATTGCTTGCAGCAAGGACCGTCACCTGTCGGGTATTGTGGTTTACATTCTGTAACCAGGCCTACCTCGACAAGGTGATTATCAGTCCTGCGTTGATATTTTAACGTAACTTATTCAGTTACGACTTTTTAGTTGCTGCTGGCATCGGGCTGGCAGTTTTGGCAGCGCCAACTTTTAACTGGTTATTAACCCGCGTAACCCCTTCAGTAGCCTTTGCAACACGCTCAGCTTCTGTTTTTTCTTCCAGGGTATCTACCATACCACGCAAGGTTACGACATTTTTATTGACGTCCACGTTGATCTTGCGTTCGGGCGTTTTAGAATTACCAATCAACTGCGTGACGATTTTGGTATGTACCCAGGCGTCATCCAGCGAATCGCCGATAGTATCACCGTAGCCTTTTGCTTTTGTGCGCTCTTCCCGCGCCCGATCTGCTGTCCATTCTGCACGCGTTAATTCACGTGGCTTTACATCAACCTTGTCAGTAATAACCAAACCTGCATGTGCACTCTTCGCCAGTTCCACGGCTTTCATCCGCAACGCCTGTGTTTCGACAGTTCCTGAAAGAGTTACTTCATTGCGATCAGCATCAGCACTAACACTTAAATCATCCGCTTTCAGTTGTGGATCGGCATCAAACTTCGTCTTGATTGCATTTTCCAAATCAGAATTGCTCATCTTAGCTTTTGGCGTGCCTGACGTGCCGCTGGCTTCCCGCGCGTCGGTACAACCACTCAAACTTATTCCAATGGTAACGATCAGGCCAGCCAGAAAAAGGCTAAGCGCTCTTGCTGAAATGATATTTTTATTCTGCATACTTCCTCCCTGTTATTGGTCAATAGGTGCACATCTTTTTATTTACTCGCGGGTTGTTAATCCACGTAATGCGAACCGAAAATTTATTGCCGGGTTGATGGATATAACACACGACACCCAACTGTAAGTGCAAGCACAATGCCATGAACTACAAGACTGTTTCTGACAGCAGCAATAAATCATTAGCAGGTTATAAATAAATAAGTTAATTATGCGGAGACAGGGTAATCTTCGGCAACGTCCGCGACAAAAGATAAGTTAAGCGAATGCTTGGACATAATACACTTCGTTCTGATAAGAAACACTAATGCTTTATTTACTGATACGGTTAAAGTTTTCCACGTAAATTACCTTAGAACCTGTAATAAACAGAGCAGGCATAATATATCTGCGCTCCTCATGAATGATTTAGCAGCGTGAGGCTTTAAGCGGCTTATTCAGTGTCTGCCTCCGGCAGGTTGTGGTTTCGCTACAGCAGCGCAACCTGCGTGCCCACAACCACAATCGGACTTCGGCTCCGTGCGAAGGCTGGCCTGCTGACAATGATCACTACAATATCCGGTGTCTGCCTGGGCGGAACACTGGCATCCATCGTGCCCACATTTATCAGTTTGATCTATCATACTTTTGCGGCTCCTTTCTGACTGATTGGATGTACAGAACAATTTATCCTGTACTATTATTCACCTGCAAGTCATATACCAGCGGCCATTCACAATTTGGTATTCTGGTGCGAAAGATTGCGCCGCCTGAAGTAACAGCAATACTTCTTACCATTATTCGACAGGGAGAATGCCCTTCCCTCACAAGTAAAGCGAATTTAACCAGAAAACGTACACTTAGGGCAAAGCCATACAACAACGTGTTCTAAACAAGGACAGTAAACAGACTGACAAGTGAACTTAATTATTTCCAAAACATTGAGCAATAATAAGTCTTCTTAAGGAGAGTAAATAACTCGGGAAGATGAGACTTTATTTTATTGAGTGGCGCGTCTATTGCATAGTTGATAAGTACCCCGTGCGGAAATTTATTCCCCGGAATAAAACGACAAACAGATTTATTGCAGGCAGAATGGAGGATACTAATGAAATTGAAATCAACTATTTTTTTATCGCTGGCGTTATGTTGTACCTTTGCTATTACTATGCAGGTGCAGACGCAAGCGCAGGAAGAACCTAAAGAGCAAAAAGAAACTGTCAAAGCCGAAGAAACAAGCAAGGATCGTATAGAAGGGCGTGACATGAAAGATGAAATTGAGCAATCGGATAAAGCGGCTAAAGTTTTCAATGAGATTATGGGCGCACCCGACAAGGCTGTTCCGCAGGAACTGCTGGATAAAGCAGAATGCGTTGCCGTCTTCCCCCAGGTTCTTAAAGCCGGGTTCATTGTCGGCGGGCGTGGCGGACGTGGCGTAGCGAGTTGTCGCGTTGGTAATACCTGGAGCGCACCGGCATATTTTACGCTGGGTGGCGGTAGTATTGGGTTACAGATTGGGGCCCAGGCAACCGATTTCGTCTTTCTGTTTATGAACAAGGATGGCGTCAACAGTTTGCTCAAAAATAAATTCACGATGGGTGCGGATGCTTCTGTGGCAGCAGGCCCGGTTGGTCGTCAAGCTGGTGCTGAAACAGACGCAGCGTTGAATGCCCAGATTCTTTCTTATTCACGGAGTAAAGGTTTGTTTGCCGGTCTTGAATTGAAAGGCGTAGTGATTAAGCAGGATAATGATGATATGCGCGACGCCTATGGCGCAGGAGTTTCGGCGAAAGAAGTTCTGCAGGAAAACAAGGTCACGGCACCGAGTGGCATTCGTGCTTTTCCTGATACACTGGCAAGTTATTCGAAGCGCAAAGCAGAAAAGTAATAACGCATAACATTACGGTGAAAGCACGGTTTGCCGTGTAGCGAGCTAAAGGCTTTGACTTATGCCGCTACACGGCAAATCTTTTATTGAGAAGTTTATGAATCTATTAGTACGGAAGTTACTCAAGTATTACACCCTCAGACAACTATCCGCCCTGACCCATCGGCATAAATATAAGGTTGGTGCCATAACAGCGGCAGGCATCGGTGCCGCCTGCCTTGCGCATACTGCTTTGCAACGTCGAAAGGAATTCGAGTTACGCGAGAAAGTCGTATTAATTACCGGCGGGTCGCGCGGACTGGGATTGGTCATGGCGCGTGAATTCCTGCGGGCTGGAGCTAAGCTCGCAATTTGTGCACGGGATGTTGCTGAACTGGAGCACGCCAAAGCTGATTTGGGAGCGCCCGAGAACCGTGTGCTGACAATTCCCTGCGATGTCACGATGCCGTTTGAAGTTGAAGCAATGATCCAGACTATTCGCACGCATTATGGTCGGATTGATGTGCTGGTCAATAACGCAGGTCTCATTAACCTTGGCCCCATGGAGGCAATGACGCACGCCGATTTCCAGGATGCGATGCAAACCAATTATCAGGCGGCGCTTGCTACCATCCTCGCCGTCTTACCAGAGATGCGCGCTCGCCAGGCAGGTCGCATTGTCAACATCGCTTCGATTGGTGGCAAAATTAGTGTGCCACATTTGTTGCCCTATAGCGTCAGCAAGTTTGCCCTGGTCGGCCTCTCAGAAGGGTTGCGGGCAGAATTAAAGAAAGACAACATTTACGTCACGACGATTTGTCCAGGTCTGATGCGAACTGGCAGTCCGCGCAATGCAACTTTTAAGGGACAACATCGCGCCGAGTATGCGTGGTTTAGTATTAGTGATGCACTGCCCTTACTTTCGATGAGTGCCGAGCGTGCTGCGCGGCGCATCGTAACAGCGTGTCGGTATGGTGAGGCAGAAGTAATTCTGTCTTTGCAGGCAAAACTTGCGGCCACAATGCACGGCATATTTCCGGGTTTGACAGCAGATTTGTTAGGTGTAATCAATGGCTTGCTGCCTGCGCCGGGGGACATTGGCACAGCGCATGCCCAGGGGAAACAAAGTGAATCGGCGCTGAGTCCATCGTGGTTGACCACGTTAAGTGATCAGGCCGCCCAGGAAAATAACCAGATTCATTAGCGACAAAAGCAGGACGTGATTTATATGAAAAGTTTTTTCGCAATTACACACGTAAACAGTGGGCGTTTGATCCGTCGGAATTGGATGTGACGGTCACTGCGTGCGTTCCGATACGGACCAATCGGAATGATCGCTATTTCACCGACACAGATCAGACGATGCCGCTCCACGGTGACACGCGGAAGTTCGAGTACAGGCTGAATCCTGTATCATGCTCAATACAGATTACCACGAGATTGAGCCAATCATTCCGTTCCGCGTGATGATTTACACAGGGCCAATTGACGAATTTTTCAAGTTTTGTTTTGACAAGCTGCCTTATCGGTCGCTCGAATTCAAATAAGCCGCGACCGATAGGAGCAGCGGGTGTTAACGATGAGGCTCGCTACCGATCACAGCATTAAGTTTTTCCTCTCCATTATTGTCAGCTACACGATCTTTTCCCGACTCCAATGACGATGTTGCGCAATCGCAGCGATAAAGGCCTGCGCCAGCTTGTCTGTTTGTGCATCACGGCTGATGATAATTCCCTCCTCGCCTGACTTATCTTTCGCTTCAGCCTCATTTGATTTCTTTGGCAATGCGGCGTTCAGGAAATCCACGCCTGCATCCTGCGCCGCTATCGCTTTACAATGTTGATACGCCTCCCGCACGAAAACAAGCGCATCGTCTTCGGCTAGTAATCGTTGCACACTTTGCTCGCCACCCGGAAGATAGACCGCATCAAACAGCACCGAGGGAGCCGTTAATAAACTGTGGTCAGCTTTAACTTCTGTGCCTTTCGCTCCCCTGAGATAACCAAGCCGCAGAGCCACAATTTGCACCATCGCACCAGCGTTCAGCAGAGCTTTTTGCATACCAACCAGTGCGGCATCATCAAAACCATCTGCCGCCAGAATCGCGATTTTACGCGTCTTAATGCTGTCTTTGCTCGTATTCGCCATACTCAGCGCAGGCGAGGTGCCGACAGGCTTATTGATCGGTTTGGGCTGAAACCGCTTGCTGTCACCATCGGCTGGAACACTGTGATTGAGGGGGCTGTCGAGTTTAGCAGGAACCTTCATTCCCAGCCCTTCTGCTACGCGCGCGGCCAGTGTTTTATCTACATAATTCAGCAACACGAGCACGCGTTCCCTGATTGAAGGCGTTTCCAGTTTGCCTAATTCAAAGCGCAGCGCCTTGACGATATGATTTTTTTCCGGGGCTGACTGGCTGTTATAAAACAGCGCTGCCTGGCTGAAATGATCAAAGAAACTTTCGCTCCGACCACGCACTTTATGAGCATCAATTTTTTCGGCGTAGCTGGTAAAGCCACTCATCTCGCGGCCTGCCTGAAACGGACAGCCACCGCCCAAACGATTCGGGCCATAGCTGATTTGCCCGCGATTGATGGTTTGGCGCATGTGACCATCGCGTTGATTGTTATGTACCGGCGCAACCGGACGATTGATCGGAATTTCGTGAAAATTTGGCCCGCCCAGGCGGCTCAATTGCGTATCCGTGTAGGAAAATAATCGTCCCTGTAACAAAGGATCATTCGTGAAATCAATACCGGGGACAATGTGGCCGGGATGAAATGCAACCTGTTCAGTTTCCGCAAAAAAATTGTCGGGATTACGATCCAGCGTTAATTTTCCAATGCGGCGCACAGGCACAAGTTCTTCAGGAATCAGTTTCGTCGGGTCTAATAAATCGAAGTCGAACTTATGCTCATCCGCTTCTTCAATGATTTGCACGCCAAATTCCCATTCGGGGTAATTGCCGGTTTCGATGGCTTCCCACAAATCACGGCGATGAAAATCTGCGTCTTTGCCAGAAATTTTTTGCGCTTCATCCCACATTACAGAATGCATGCCTAAAAGTGGTTTCCAGTGAAATTTGACAAAGCGGGCTTTGCCTTTGTCGTTGATGAAACGAAAGGTATGAATGCCGAACCCTTCCATCATCCGCAAGCTGCGCGGAATCGCACGATCCGACATCGCCCACATAATCATGTGCATGGATTCCGGCATCACCGAAACGAAATCCCAGAATGTATCGTGGGCTGAACCTGCCTGGGGCATCTCATTATGCGGTTCTGGTTTGACGGCATGAATCAGATCAGGAAACTTGACGGCATCCTGAATAAAGAACACGGGAATATTGTTGCCGACCAAATCAAAATTTCCTTCTGAGGTATAAAATTTGACCGCAAACCCGCGCACATCACGCGCCAGATCAGTTGAGCCGCGTGAACCGGCTACAGTAGAAAAGCGCACAAAAACAGGCGTTCTGACGGACGGGTCCTGGAGAAAAGCGGCGCTGGTTAATTGGGACTGCGATTCATATACCTGAAAATATCCATGCGCCGCTGAGCCGCGCGCGTGAACGATGCGTTCAGGAATTCGTTCGTGATCGAAATGCGTGATCTTCTCACGCAAAATAAAATCTTCCAGTAATGATGGTCCGCGCTCGCCAGCCTTAAGTGAATTTTGATCATCACTGATCCGCACTCCATGATTGGTAGTCAGATATTGTTCTGTATCGTCCACGGTATACTGCGCCAAATCATCTACCTTTTCATTGGTGCTGCCTGGCTGTTTCTTTTTTTCTTTCGCCATTTATTCTCCTGTTATGATTCTTTAAGCATTTGTAACGAATTGAGAGTAGCAACTGCTACTCTTGAAACGGTTGAGCAATTCTCAGGCCATGTTCAATTACAAAGCGTAAAGGTCTAAAGCTCTACTTAGTCGGAGCCGGTTTTTATCGAGTTGCATGGCACAGGAATTACTTCATTTCCTACTTCCAGAATTACACCGCACTCCCTGTTCACCTCTTCCAAACGGAACAAGACATCTATGTTTATAAAAAAAGGAAACTATTAATTAATAGTTTCCTTTTTTTCACCTGATCGGCTTACATTTAACGCGTAATATTTTGCGCGTTATGTTTTCTCCATTCGTTTTCAAAGTAAGTTGCATCTTCTGGTGTACGAGGATTAACTCCCATGATAATACGACCATTACGCACATCATCTTCGTATGCCTTTGCGCGATCTTCCGGGATGCCCCAACCAATCAAAGCACCGATCAATCCACCCGTCAGTCCACCTGCGCCCATCCCGGCCAGGCCGGCAACCAGCGGTCCTGCCAATAGTAAGCCCAGCCCCGGAATGGCAACGGACGTACCAATCGCGGCAATCGCGCCCAGAATACCTACTGCTGCACCACCAATCATCGCCCCTGTACCAGCCCCCTCTGCGGCTTTGCTACTTAATTCAGTATTTTCACTATCGCCTGAAAAGTATTTGTCCCGTGTGTCATTTGACATTAGCAAATTGACATCATCCTGCTTATAACCGCGACTGGTTGCGGCGTTATAAGCCCGCTCAGCACTTTCTCGATCACTGAACGATCCAAATACATGGTTGGCTGCCTGACGTGTATTTCCAGCCGCGTTTTCCATCTCGCCCTTGCGCTCTAAATCTCGATTACCTGTAACTGCACCAACTCCTTCTTTAACTGCACCACTGACTCGTTCTCCCATTGCCGAAGTTTCTTCCGCCAAATTGCTATCATATTTTTTTTTGGTATCCGTCATATTGCTAATCCTCCATAAAAATGTAATTAACACGATCACACACCCGTCAGACAGCTATTCACCGACCAGGCCGGGTGGTGTAATGAATTAGTTCATTACATCGTGCCTGCATGGGAAAGCTGCAAATTCTGTTCCTAACATATTTCACCTTACCTACTTACCAGACAATGAGAGAGCTAAAGGAGTTGAAGGAAAATAAATAAGAGTAGTTTTACAGCAGATTGTATGACTAAAAGACAGTGGCTGGAAAACATTCATGACACTTGAGAACTTAATTTCCAGTGTATCCTGACAGACACTAATATTAGTGCATTGACTTACCCATGGAGAGTTACTTTTACTATTACTAGAGCAGGTTAGAAATAAGCGTACAGCAGACTGTTGCTCTGCCCGAAGCGCGGCATGAGCGCACTGCTGAACAGGCTAACAGCCTGTTTTACATTTTTACTGTATATTTTGTTCTAAGACTATTTTTAACACCTTTATTGATGTTTACGATGACGCTGTAAGAAAATAATACCAAGCCCGATAAGGGCATTCAGAATCATTAACAGGTTGGTCATAAAAAAGACCCAGTTATGTAATAACCAGCTATAAATGGCAAAGCCCGCAGAAGCTGTTATCTGACCAATGAACAGCCATTTGGAAACACCTTCACTGCCACCTTCCTGCCACTGCTTATATACCTGTTTCCCTAATGTCAGCACCAAAATTATAGAGCTGATCCAGCCCAGTGCTTCAATCATTCAATTACCCTTTCCCTGCCAAAACGTTAACACTTAATGCAGTTCATCCATGCAGAAGCCCACACCCAGTAACGGCGCACACCTACCCTTACTACCTGCTTCTGCATAAGAAGATTTATGACAATGATTAAGTTTGCCTGCGTTCCCGTAGGAGTGTGGCAATACTTTTACCCGTTTCGATGGCTTGTTGTGCCACTTCGGCTGCGCCCATTAATCCGAGTTGTTCATTCAGCCGCACTGCTTAATTTCTGCCAAAGCTGTAATAAGTGCAGAATGAATGCGTAACCGACTGATTTGAAAATTGTCCAGTGTGCGTTTGGTCTGGACACCATACAGAGCAGCAACTGGCCCGGAGACTCCACCCAGCGGATCACGTTCGACACGAGTTACAGTTTTGCGGACAGGCATAATTATTTGTCTGGCAGAATTTTAGCTTCAGTAAAACGCATGTTTGTTCACAGATATTTTTTATCTGCCAACCATCTCATATAGTTGTCTTCTGATCACTAGCGGCGTAGTTTCTTCCTCCTCTGCTAACGAAAGCCGAACTATCTCTACCGGTTGGCCTGGTTTCAGTATTTGCAACGACAATGTCTGACCACTGCTGAATCGGATAGCGTCACGATGATACCCCTCATCAGCGTGCAATTGCGTAAAGGTAACCTCTTCTACAGCGTTGACATTGAACTGTCGCTGGATCGCAGGGGAAAAATTATGGATAGTCAAAAGAGCGCCGGGAGGCACACAAACAGCACAAGGCAATTGTTCCGGTTCATTGACAAAAAATCCTTTGACCTGTTGCCAGAAACTGCGCTGTGGTGTGACAGCGGAGATCAGCCCTTTAGTGCCGGTTGGAAAATCAAAAACCTGTAAACTTTCGCCTTCAGCGGCAAGCCGATTGGGTACTTCCATTAATGAATAATCACACATAATTTTACCTCTCTTTCGGATCAGGTTTTGCCCCTGATCTGGTCTATCTTCTTATTACTCACCTGAAGCGGTAAGTGATTGAACATCTGAGCGACGATCAAACTACCTCTCAACTTCTGCTTACCTGCTTAACAAATAACTAATTTTAATAACCAAATTACCTGGAGCAACTGGTATGCCGTCAAAAGTTGTAAAAGACCAGCACAGAGCAGGTAAATTTTGGTGCAGCCAGGCTGCCTGTAATCGAAACAGTTGATCCGTTTCAATACATCCATTACTGCTCTTTTTTTAATTAAGAATGGTTTTAATGCGGCACGTTGTGGCGCTTCAATTCACAGTCAACTGGAATGTAACAAGACAGATACTCAGCAGATATTTTTAATAAAGAAAAAAGCGACGATTAGAATTTTTCCCGGTGACTCCTGGCATCCCCCTTGCAGAAGCTAAGTTGTAGCACAAGAAACTTACCAAAAGGATTGATTAACCAGTAATGAAACCAGAGAAAAAACAGGACAAACAAAAAATTCGTAAGGGAGAAAAAATGGACTTTATCAGTAATATTTTAGAACTTCGTGCCCGCGCACGTAAACAAATTGAAGAAGGCGCTGTGACCCAGGATTATCCGCTTAATCGCGAGCAGGTAGTCGGCATTTTGAATGCGGCACTGGCGACAGAAATCGTCTGCGTACTACGCTATCGTTACCATTACTTTGCCGCTCGTGGGATTCACTCAGCGGCGGTGGCGGAAGAATTTCTTCAGCATTCCAACGAAGAACAACAGCACGCCGATATGCTGGCAGCGCGCATTATGCAACTGGGTGGCAAGCCGGAAATGAACCCCGCCGGGCTGACAGGCTTGAGCCACAGCGAATATAAAGAGGGTTCCTCGCTGGATGAAATGATCCGTGAAGACCTTATTGCCGAACGCATTGCCATTGAAAGTTACCGGGAAATGATTAATTTCTTTGGTGATAAAGACACAACTTCGCGGCGCATGCTGGAAGAAATTCTGGCGAAAGAGGAAGAACATGCAGATGAATTGTCTGATCTGCTGGTAGAAGTTGATAAGCCTGTCTCGGCTAAAAAGCGAACTGCTTAAGCCTTAAACAAAAAATGGTTTTATCAGTTAGCTTCGTAACCGATAAAACCATTTTAGTAAAACATCAATCGGAAATTAACCGGGTCGCAACTCGGCTCCTAATTCTTTCCACCGTGCACCGATTTTTTCGGCATCGTCCATTGTCCGCGGCGTTACACCGACCAGCACTTTTCCATCCTTAATTCCGCTTTGGTAATACGGTAATTCTGTTTCCGGCACACCGGAGCCATATAACAGTCCGGTCAATCCACCCACCGCTGCGCCACCACTCGCACCCACTATGCCAGCGGCAAGCGTCCCTAAAAAAGCCAACCCAAGACCGGGCACAAGCACGGATGTTCCGATCAGTGCAATCGCTCCCGCCAGCGCACCAATAGATGATCCCACGCCTAAGCCTTCAATAGCTTTGGTGCTTTTTTCCACCCCTGGAGCACTTGGCTCCGGGCCGTGCTGGGCATCAGTTCTGATATGGCTTGCCGTCGTGCCTGTCAGGGCTGCTTTAGGCGCGGTGTCAGACAAAACTATAACAATATGATCATGGTCATAGCCTAGTTCTGTTAGGTACTTAAACCCCTCATCCGCTTTCTCATAATTGGAAAACAATCCCATAATAGAAAGTAGATGGACTGGTTCTGCTACGGCTTGTTCAGGCATAAATTCCTTTTGTATTAGCTTTGCGCCAGTTGTGCAAACAGGGCAGAAAAAGCACTGCGAGGATCGGTCACGGATCTTGTCTGGCGTTCATCCACCCACTGTCGAACCACGTCGCGATTAAGCGAAGTTAAGACAGGTTTTTTCACCTTTTCTACTTTGGTAATTTCTCGTTCTATTTGTTCATCTCGTTTAATTAATCTGGCTCGTTTCATAAATCCCTCCTAACCACTTCTTTACTTTTATATTGCCTGGAATTATTTGGTGTAATACCGAAATAATTAACAGCAATTGGTGTGCCTGAAGTTTTTTGGACATTTCCGATAATTGTAGGTGGGCAGATTGTTCGATTTTCGTCACAAGTGTTCCGCTTTTCGTACAGATCGTCAGGAACGGATCATTCCAGCAAAAGACAAAGAGGATAAAAGTGCCAGGAATCACAACTTTATTTTCGGCACGCTGATTGCCCTTATGAATCTCCGATTCGCAAACAGAATCATTCCGGCATTGACGGAGAATTTTACAAGGAGGAGAAAAATACTATGTGGAATAAAGAAGAGGTAAAAGGTAAAGGTAAACAAATTAAGGGTGCAATTAAAGATAAGGTTGGCGAAGCCATCGGCAATCCAAACCTTGAAGCGGAGGGCGAAGCAGAACGCACCGCTGGCAAAGTACAGGAACAGGTGGGGAAAGCACGCCGCAAAACAGGCGAAGCAATTGAAAAAATTGGCGAGAAGGTGGCGGGTAAGCGCTAAACCAGGAATGCGTTTACAGCTTGAATCAGCACTGTGCCTGGCAAGAACACAAAACTCTCCGGCACTTGCCAGGTACGGGGCTGATGGTTACGACTATCGGTTCTAACATTAAGAAGTAATATTTCGGAGGGAAATACAATGACTCATCATATAAAAAATTCGACCCTTACATTGCTGACCCTGATGTATTTGCTGACGGCGGCAATGGCACAACAGCGTCCCTATCGGCTCAGTGATCGCCTGACCGGGACCTGGCGTTTAAATTCATCTCGAAGCGATGATCCGCGGACGGTAGTGGAACGAGCTTTAGGCAGAGATCGCAATAACAATAATAATAACAACAACAATAATAATAACAATGTTCAGGATAACCTGATGCGTCGCCTGGAAGCACCGGACGCATTGGCACTTGAACGGCGTGGGCGAACGATAACAATGGCTTCCAGTCGCGCCCAACAAGTCACGTTTGATGCCGATGGTCGTGAAAATACGGAAAACCTGCGCAATGGTCGTCAACGCAGTACGCGTACAACTTTGAGCGGAGACCGCCTGATGGTGCGCACAACCGGTGATCGAGGCAGTGACTTTGAAGTGACCTTTGAACCGCTTGACGGCGGACGCAGTTTACGCGTTACTCGCAGTCTGTACACAGAGCGCTTGAATCAAACAGTTGTGGCACGCAGCATTTATGACCGCACCGCAGATACAGCGCAATTCAATGTCTACAACGGAGCCGTGGATTATCCAGACTCGCGTAATAATAATAATAATAATAACAACAATAATAATAACAACAATTCGCAGCGCGGTGATTTCATGATGACCGATGGCACTCAGGTAATTGCCACGCTGAACAATGATTTGAAAACCAAAGAAGCACAGGCAGGCGACACTTTTTCAATGACCATTCGTGAGCCAAATCAATATGACGGAGCGGTGATTGAAGGTCGCGTAGTAAGTGCGGAACGTTCCGGGCGCGTTTCCGGTCGGGCCGGATTTCAACTGCAATTTGATCGCATTCGGATGCGCAATGGCCGCACTTCTGATTTTGCCGGCACGATAGACAGCGTCCGTTTACCGAATGGGCAAACCGTCCGCGTAGATCAGGAAGGCGGTGTTGCCGATGATAAAAGCCAAACGAATCGCACAGTACAGCGCTCGGCTATTGGTGGCGCAATCGGCGCTGTTATCGGCGCGATTGCAGGTGGCGGCAAAGGTGCAGCAATCGGCGCGGTCCTTGGCGGGGGAGCAGGCGCAGGATCAATTTATGTGCAGGGCCGGGATGATCTGGAATTAACGCGCGGATCAGAATTCACGATTCGTGCCAGCGCCCCACGCTAAAACAATTGCCTCGATAACAGGAAGCTGCGGCAAATAAAAACACGACAGCAACGCGTCGTAGCTTCCTGTTATTTCCCCTCTATAAAACCTACCTCTTAAGCTCAATCAATTAGTTCATAATTCAGCTTTATGTTTCAGTCCAAAAGGACAGTCATGCCTTGACCATAGAATCAATCTCGCGGTAGCTTGCTGCAATCATTTGAGGGAATGTGACATTTTTGATCTGGAACAAGGTTGTTATAAAAAAAGGAACCAACAAATGGGACCATTACAGGGACTCCGTATCGTCGAACTCGCGGGCATTGGCCCGGGGCCGTTTTGCGCCATGATGCTCGCCGATATGGGAGCCGAAATTATTCGTGTGGAGCGCAGGGGCGCACCTGATCCGCGTGGTAAATTTAACCCCCTGCTGCGTGGCCGTCCATCCATCGGCATTGATCTGAAACAGCCCGCAGGCATTGAGGCTACACTGCGTTTGATCAAGCAGGCTGACGCATTAATTGAAGGCTTTCGTCCCGGCGTGATGGAAAAACTTGGCCTGGGGCCGGAAATTTGCCTGGCGCGTAATCCGCGCCTGATCTACGGACGGATGACAGGCTGGGGGCAAACGGGGCCGCTGGCACACGCTGCCGGACACGATATTAATTACATCAGCCTGAGCGGCGTCTTACATGCGATTGGCGAGCGCGGCGGCAAGCCTGTCCCGCCGTTGAATCTGGTTGGTGATTTTGGCGGCGGTGGGATGATGCTGGCCTTTGGCATCGTGTGCGCTCTGCTCGAAGCCAAAACGTCAGGCAAAGGTCAGATCATTGATGCGGCAATGACCGACGGGTCGGCTACGTTAATGACGATTATTTACGGGCTGAAAGCAATGGGTACCTGGACGAATGAGCGCGGCACGAACATGCTCG
The DNA here is from genome assembly GCA_043719385.1 of Blastocatellia bacterium. GTDB lineage: Bacteria > Acidobacteriota > Blastocatellia > RBC074 > RBC074 > JAFDVL01. The sequence continues at coordinate 20,996 of JAYSTY010000141.1, forward strand.
ATGGTGGTGCGCATTTTTACGGCACATACGAATGCAATGACGGCAAATATGTTTCTATCGGTTCCATCGAACCGCAATTCTATGCGCTGCTGCTTAAAAAAATTGGCCTCAACGATTCAGCCTTACAGGAGCAAATGAACAACGCACGCTGGTCGGAATTAACGGAGAAACTCAGGCAGGTTTTCAAAACTAAAACGCGTGATGAATGGTGTTCCCTGATGGAAGGGACTGATATTTGCTTCGCGCCTGTGCTTGATCTGGATGAAGCGCCACGCCATCCGCATAATGCTATGCGCGGAACCTTTGTGGAACTTGACGGCATCACGCAACCTGCCCCGGCGCCACGTTTTAGTCGTACTGCGCCGGAAATTCAACGCCAGTCTCAACACTCTGATGAAGTGCTGGCGGCCTGGGGTTTTAGCGCGGCAGAAATTGCTGCGTTGAGACAAGCAGACGCAATTTAAGGTCAGGCAGCAGATAATCCTGCTAAAAATCGTGTAACCATTTTGTCAGACCGTCAATTCGTTCTACTATAGCTTTCAAGAAAAGGAAATGGCGCATAAACAGTAGCGCAACCAGCCATGGTTGCGAGGCTTGGGGGGCAATCTCTTTCATCCGAAGGGGTTCGCCTTCCAGCGACGCAACCATGGCTGGTTGCGCTACTGTTGCCACGGAAATTCTTTTTCTTGCAAGCTATAGTTAAATATGGGAGGCTCGAAGAGCCGCCACATTTGGTGCCCCATCTTCGATGCTCTGTTCATAAATCGCTTCTTTCCACGCGCTCCCGCACGTGGCTATTTCCTGGCGGCGCTTCGAGCCTAAAGAAAAAACCGTTATGACCAACGAACTCACCCAACACGGCTCAAACAACATTGGCGTTCAGGATGTTCACAACTCCACCGTCAACATCACACAGATTCTCGGCAAATCGCTGGAGTACAAAGACCTATTGAACCAATTAGAAACGCAGCGGGAATGGTTTGCTGACGTGCCTGAAGACAAAATAGAGAAGCGCCTAAAAATCAGCCAAAATATCGCCACGCTTGAAAATAAAATTGAACAATTCAAACAAGACATCCGCCGCTTAGCCGAAGAATTCAATCGCCTCGAAATCAATACAGATCGTTTGCGCCGCGCCAAAGAATATTTCGAGCGGGGCGAAATCGCCGCTGCCCGTGCCGTTTTTGACGACGAACGTGAACAGATGCAGGACGAAAACAACCGACTGGTCAAAGCCAAAGAACAATTGTTGCCGCAACTGAAACAGAGTTCCGAAGAATATTATTTCCGCGCCTTGCTGGAACGTACCGCGTATGACAATCCAAATTGGTTGGAGGATACGTGCGAATATTTTGAGCGCTCGATCAATGCGTCG
>JAYSTY010000142.1:0-3681 GCA_043719385.1 Blastocatellia bacterium
CAGTGATTCCGGCCTGGCGTAAAGCGCGTGTTACGCGGCCTGCGCTGTTGTAATGATCGTGATTGCCCAGCACCGCAAATTTGCCAATCTTTGCCTGCAATCCGGCAAGGATTTCGCCGCAGGGTTCAGCATAAGATTTCGCGCCAAACGTAAAATCTCCAGTCAACGCAACTATATCCGGGGTCAGGCTATTGGCAATTTCCACACAACGATTGACATAATCCTGGCTGCAAAATACGCCGTGATGAATGTCGCTTAAATGCGCGATGGTCAGGCCGTTAAATTCCTCTGGCAAGCGCGGCAAATTGACGTTCACGCGTGAGATTTCAATTTGTGTTCGCAACCACGAACCTAAACCTAACCCGCCAGCCCCGACCATGAAGGTGGAAGCCGCCGATAGTTTGATGAATTGACGCCGCGAAATTTTCAATGCTGACCACCTTTGACTGCCACCGGTTGCACGCTGGCGCTAGTATGTGTAAGTGTAAACAGATAAATAATATTTGCCTGAATGTTGACCGCCTGGCCTTCGATCAGCGCCGGAGCAAAGGTTAATTTTTTGGCCGCTTCCAGAGCGCTTTCATCCAGACCATAGCCTAATTTTTGCGCGACTTCCAAATCTTTAATTTTGCCATCGTGCGTGAAAACTGCGTGGAGCACTACTTTACCTTCAATCTTTCTTTCCCGTGCTTTGGTGGTGTAGGTCGGCAAAAAAAGGGCGTGAATAGTCGGGCGCGGAATGACCGGAACTTGTGGCGCAGATTGAGTTGGTGGCCTGGAAGCTTGTGGTTTGGGCGCAGCGGCAAGACGCGCCTGTTCCTCTTCTTCGGGATCAGGTTCGATGACAATAATGGTTTCGATCACGTCCAGCGGATTAGGCCTGGGGCGTGCCTTGCCGGCATTTTCCAGTGCGACTCTTTCCAGAATAAAAAAACGCTCAGCACGTTTTTCGATCCGGTTAATTTTCCATTTGTCCGCCAATACATCGTCCACGCGCCAGGGCTGATTTTTAGCTTCGCTGACGCCGATCATCCGGTTAATTTCGTCAGCCGTCAGAATTTGCATTTCTGGAATATTATCCTCGCCACTGATTTTTGCGCGTTGCTCGACGAATTGTTTTTGCAACAATAATCTTTGTTTAGAGCGCGTGTAATCAATGCGACTGATTTCCTGATGCTGGATTTGATACTCCAATTCGTTTAGCTCTTCTGCCAGATTAGTAAGATGCGCCGTGACGACGGGGCCATACAAAGTTTGGTTTGGTGACGCCGATTGCGCCGCAGTAAAAGTTGTAAGAACGATGATGAGAATTGCCGAAAAGAATTTTGCCATTAAAGTTACTCAACAGGGCGCAGCTTAAAACAAATAGAATTATGGCGTATCCTTTCGCGGACGGTCAAGAAAGCAATTTTTGCCGATGACAAAGCAACCTGTAAACCTGGTCAATATTCGCCCTGCTGTCGTAACGGATGCAGAATCCATTGCGGCGCTGACGCGTGAGCTGTTGAGCTATGAACGTGCGATGTCACGCGCCACCGCCGAAATAAATCCCTGGGCCGCGAGCGTTGAAGAAACTCTCAAACAACTACAGGCTCCCAATACCCGATTTTTTGTCGCCGAGTACGAACAGAAAATTGTGGGCTACCTGAGAGCAGTGAGCGTCGGAACGCAATTACCCCGCGAAGAATTAGGCTGGAGACGGTGGGCAAAAGATGTGATTGAGCGTCTTGCCCACCGCAGTTTCACTTTTGTGATGCGTCGCCCACGTCCGGCAGTGCAGATTTTGAGCGGATATATTGCCGGGGTTTATGTGGCGGCGGCGGCACGAAATCAGGGTATCGGACGCATGCTGGCACTCGCCGCTGAAGCCTGGTTTAGCGAACAGGGACTGAAAAACAGCGAATTACATGTGCTTTATAATAACGAAACTGCGCGTCGTATGTGGGAAGAATTGGGCTATGAGCCATTGGCACTGGGAATGAGGAAAAAATTGTAAATCTCCGTGGCGGGAACCCGGCTCGCTCCGGCTCGCGGTACTGTCCCCTGAGCGGGAGCGACGGGTTGACTTGATCTATGCCTGTTGATTTTCTTTGTACCATTCAACCGTCCGTCGTAAACCCTCGGCAAAAGGAACAGTCGGTTTATAGCCAATCACGCGCTCAGTTTTTGAGATTTCAGCTAATGAATGACGGACATCTCCGGCGCGGGGAGCTTCGTATTTTACAGTCAGATTCGTCCCCAGAATTTTCTGCAACTCGGCTTGTAACTCATTCAAGGTAATTCGCTCACCGACACCGACGTTAACGACATTGCCACTGGCGTCAGAGGCTTCGGCAGCACGCAAATTCGCATCCACAACATTATTAATGTAAGTGAAATCGCGTGACTGTTCGCCATCACCAAAAATTACCGGGGACTGATTTGCCAGCAAAGAGGTCACGAATTTTGAGATGACGCCGGAATATTGCGATGTGGGGTCCTGGCGTGGGCCGAACACATTGAAATATCTGAGCGCGACGGTTTCCAGACCATAAACGCGGCTGAAGACCTGACAATAAAATTCGCCGAAAACCTTGTGCGCGGCATAAGGTGAAAGCGGGCTGGGATACATCGCTTCGTGCTTCGGCAAAACTTCAGTTTCGCCATACGCCGAACTCGAAGCTGCAAAGACTAATCGCTTTACGCCGGCTTCTTTCGCTGCCATCAACACATTGAAAGTGCCATTGACATTCGCTTCGTGGCTTTCACGCGGATTCGCAACGGAGCGCGGAACGGAAGGAATTGCCGCTTCGTGAAAAACAACTTTCACGCCCTCCATTGCCTGTCGAGTAATTTCTGTGTCACAAATGCTGCCTTCGATAAACTCAATTTTGCCTTCCAGATGCGCGAGGTTATGGCGATGTCCGGTTAATAAATTATCCAGCACCCGAACGCGGTCTCCGCGATTTATCAACGCTGTCGAGATATGCGAACCGATGAAACCTGCTCCACCTGTGACTAAATATAAATTGCTCACTATAAAAATCCTTCTTTGAAAAAAACTTAAGGCGACCTGCGCCGCCTGTCTCACCAATAAGTTAAATTTTTGGTAGCGCGTACGGGGATCGAACCCGTACTCTCCGCCTTGAGAGGGCGGCGTGTTAACCAATTACACCAACGCGCCTTGCGTGATTCACCTGATTTTCAAGAGGTTGTTATCCACAGCCTGTATATCACGCTGCCCCTTGTTTTTCAATCATTTGTTCCGTCTGACCGCTCCATTCTATCGCCTGCTGGACAACATCCGAACTGATCTTTAGAATGGTTTTGATTTCACTATCCTTCTACTGAGGTTTACCAAATTATGTTCCAGCGTAAGAAAAAATCTGCCCCGCCAAAGAAAGCGGCTGCCGCGCCTGCTATTCAAAAATCAGCTTTTGAGTATGATGTCTTAATTGTCGGATCAGGTGCTGCCGGAGGCACTACCGCACAGGTCTTAGTCGAAGGCGGACTGAAAGTTGTGATGTTGGAAGCTGGCCCAATTCGCAAATCATTCGTGGATTTTTCTTATCACGATCCGTTCCCTTATGAAGATGCCCATCACGGTTTGAAGAGCGAATCGCCGGCTGATGAACTGCGCAAAAAATATGCGTTTGGTCCGAATCCGTATGCGCAGAATGCGAATCCTGATGAGCCGTTTAC
>JAYSTY010000143.1:0-22335 GCA_043719385.1 Blastocatellia bacterium
CCGCGACCGATAGGGAGCGAGGTCTCCGCGAGAGATACATTGACCAGGACTACGCTCCCTATCGGTCGCGGTACTGACTAAAATCTTAATAGTTCTAAAAAGCGCATACTCACCGGAAGCTGCTCCATCGAAATCGGAGATTCGTCTTCGATGAAATACCACTTCACGCCGGCCTTTTGTGCGGCTTTCAAAATCTCAGTCCATTTCATAATGCCTGTGCCGAACGCTACGTCGTTGGTGATGTCAGATTTTCCTGTGAGCAATCCAGTGGGAGTGCCTTTGCGCATATCTTTGACGTGCATTAATTCAAAGCGGTTTCCGTATTTTTCGAGCAGCTTCACCGGGTCTTGTCCGGGATGCACGATCCAGAAAATATCCATTTGGTAGCGCACAAATTCCGGCTTCGTTTCTTTCATCAGCAAATCGAATAAAGTGCCGTCGCCATACGGTTGAAATTCGTAGCCGTGCGTGTGATAGAAAAATTTCAGACCGTGTTTGGCTAACGCTTCGCCAGCACGATTGAAGACGGCAATCGCATCGCGTGCAGCCTTTTCATCGAATGGGTCTTGATGCGGAATCCACGCGGTTCCGACGTATTGCAAGCCTAACGCTTTGGCCTCTTTGGCGACGCCTTCGATATCGTCGCGGTAACGAGCATAATCGTACAAACCGCTGATGGGTTTTAGTCCGCGTGATTCCAATTGTTTTTTGAATTCTTCCGGCGCGAGCTTGTACGTGCTGCCGACTTCAACGTATTGAAATCCAAAATCGCGTACGCGGTCGAGCGTAGACGGAACGTCTTTCGCCAGTTGTTCACGCACCGAATAAAGCTCCAATCCAATCGGCCCTTTGAAGCTTGCGCCCAAGCCCGTCGCGGGTTTCAGCATGCCCAAATCCGCGAGCCATTCTTCAAAACGTTTCGGCCACGAACCAAAGGGGATTCCATCACGCGGCTTGATGCCGCCGCCGTGTCCGCCGTGCGCGTAAATATGCAAATCAGTTTGCACGCCAGCCTTAAAAAGTGAGTCGTGAAATTCAACGGTTTGCTTCGCGTGAAAAGCATCATCAAGTCCCGCGCTGGTCAAAAAAGCAGGGGCAGCATCTTTTGGCGCAGTGATGTCCATCGGCGACCAGCCGGGATAGACGAGCGCGACAAAATCAGGACGACAACTTTGACGATCAATTGGATCAGCGGCGTCAGCTTTGCCGCGATCAAAGCGAATATCGGCGAGCGCACCCAACGCGCCTCCGGCTGAAAATCCCAGGACGCCAATCCGACTTAAATTTACTCGCCATTCTTTCGCGCGTTCGCGCACAATGCGGATAGCCCGTTGCGTGTCCTGCAACGCTTCGCCTTCGACGGTGTATTTATAATTTGGCGTTTGCGCTAAACGATATTTCAGAATGAAAACATTCACGCCAATCCCGTTCAGCCATTCCACCAAATCCGATCCCTCGGAACCCCACACGACCTGGCGATGTCCGCCGCCGGGAGCTACGACCAGAGCCGTGCCCGTATTTTTTTCCGGCGAAGCGAGATGCACTTCGATGGAAGGGTTATGAATATTGACGATGGACGCGATGCGCTGTCCCGGTTGCGGGTTTGCCGGCGTCGTGACTTCCTTTTCATTCGCGCCTTGCAAGGTCGAATGACCACTCGGCCATAGATTGACAATTTGTGGTGTAGGTTGTGCGCTGCAAATTATAGCAACCAGCAACATAGAGAATAACAACAGGTGATGGGTCATCTTGCAAAACATGGGCATTGTTTTCCTTTCCAACGAGACTTATATGGAGAATAAATTGTTAACCTTATTGCTCTGATCCGAGCAGGCTCATTTGAACACACGTGCCGAAATTTTGAAATGCTTGCTGTTAATTGCTGGTGCAGCAGGTCGGAGCAGATTATTGGACGGTGAGGTCGTCGCACGTGGTATTTTTCAGGTATTCTTGACACTGCTCAGGGTCTTAGGCACACTCCCACGTGATGGATTGACCATCTTCTAAACTGCAATCTATTCCAATCAAAACTGACTTAATCAGCAGACTCGGAAGTTTGCTGAGAATTCTCGGAGGGAAAATGTCTATTGTACCATTTAAGCCTAAATTTATGAAAGTCGGCATCCTGACTGCCGCTTTACAGGAACTGACACCGCGTAAAAAACGTGATAAAGACCCTGATCTCGCTATCGAAGACTGGGTTAAGTTTGCCAATGAACTCGGCGTCGGCTACATCCAGCTTTCAGCAGCAATTCATCCTGATGAAACGGATGTTCCACCCGAAGCGATGCTTGATCCGGTTGCCAATCACCTGGACTTGCGCCAGCCGTTCACGAAAGATCGGGCGAAGCGCGTCAATGCTGCGCTCAGGCAATATAAAATCGGCATTTCTGACATCGGGTATTTTGACAATATGCTGCATCACGATCCGGCGATTCGGAAGTCAAAACACGACTTCATGCTGCGTGCGATGGATGCCGCCGTCGCGGTCGGAGCCGAAGCCGTCTGCGGTTTCGTCGGTCGTAATCAAGCCCTGAATATGGATGCGAACCTGATTGATTTTGAGGAAAATTTCATTCCCTTGCTGAAAGCATGCAAGGTGCGCGGTTTGCAATATCGCAACGAACAATGCCCGATGCCGGGTTGGGTTCCCGGCGATAACTGGCACAACAATATTGCGTATACGCCGGGGACGTGGATTGCGCTCCATCGCATTTGTGAAAAACACGGCGTCGGCGATCAGTTCAGAATTCATTACGACCCGTCGCACGCAATTTTGATGGGGCAGGATACGCGCTCGATTTTTCAGTATCTGAAAGACGAGGGCTATAATTTCCTGATTGGCGGTTTCCACGTCAAAGGACAGGTGACCGATTCCAAAGGCGTATCAGCGTGGGGTTACGGCGGACAAACGCTCGAACGCGGCGATATGGTCAATGGCAAGCCGTCGGAAAATCCTGCTGACCTGGCGAATGCCTGGAAAAAACAGATAATTTTGTGCGAACATGAATTACCTGGCACGGCGAAACACGATCCGCTGGCATATTTGCAAAATCGCACCGTAGACTGGCTGGATCATCAACTGGCAGCGCGTGAATTGCTGACGCTGGATGTCGAAAAAACTTTCCTGATTGTCGAGCACGAATACCCGAAAGCGCGCATTCAGGATAAGAAGGCGCTGAAACCGATCTTGCAGGGTTCAATTGCGTTCACCCGCAAGATTGATGAGGCGGCGGCGTGCATGTACTCCCTGCAAAACGAAGTCCTGGCGGCGCAGGATATACCCGTACAGGGCGTTGGACGTGAAGCGTATCGGTCGTAATAATACAAAAGGCAAAATTTAAAAGGGAGAAGTGAAATATCTTCCCCCTTTTAAATTTCAAAAAATATGAACCAACTATTGAAAAGCATAGGTGCCAAAGCCCCGACAATATTTTTAGTAGCAAGTATTTTGTTTACGATTTTACTTGTTTTTACTTTCGCAAGTACTGGGTTCAAAACTTGTGCTTGTGTCGAATTAAAAGATAAAGAGGGCGCTGCTGAATATAAAGCTGAAGCTCCTCCTCTTTTAGTCCAAAAAATCCGCGTCACCTACATCACCGAATCCAAAGGCTTCAAGCATTCCGTGTTACCCGAATCCGAAAAAATCTTGCAGGAACTGGGCGCGAAAAATAATTTTGACGTGAAGATTTCCCAGGACTCCGCGCAGGTCATCACGGCAGAAAATCTCAAAAATATTGATGTGCTGATTTTTTATACGACAGGTGAATTACCGTGGTCGGATGAACAGAAAAAACTGTTTTTGGATTTTGTCAAAAATGGTAAAGGCTTCATCGGCATTCACAGCGCGACCGATACTTTTTACAAATGGCCGGCGTATGGCGAATTGATTGGCGCATATTTTGATGGGCATCCGTGGACATCGAATACCAAAGTCACCGTCAAAAAAGATGACAAGAAATTTCCTTTGACTAAACAATTCGAGGATTCGTTTGCATGGACTGAGGAAACTTATCAGTACAAACAGTTCAACTTCAAAGAATGCAAAGTGGTCATGAGTCTGGACACTACCAAAACTGACATGACGAAAAAAGGTATTCGCGGCATTCACGCAGTCGGCGAACAGACGAATATCAAAGACGATTCTTTCCCGCTGGTTTGGTCTCGCAGCTACGGCAAAGGCCGTGTATTTTATTCTGAGCCGGGCCACAATTCTGCGATTTGGAATGACGCACGTTATCAAACGATGATTACCAACGCGATCAAGTGGACAGCGAAAAAACTGAAATAATGTGGGTGTGAAGCATGAGCGAAACCAACACCATTTGTCCCAAATGCAGCGGTGAAATGACCGAAGGCTTTACGCTGGAAATCGGTGCTTATGATTCCAGTTCGCAGGAAATCTGGGTCGAAGGCAAACCCGAATACGAATTTTGGCAGGGGCTGAAGACAAGCGGGAAAAATCGCTATGCGGTGACTTCGTTTCGCTGCTCAGAATGCGGTTTCCTGGAACAATACGCCATTAATCCGGTAGCCTGAATAAAAACAAGTCCGTAACACCTCGTGGCTTTATCAAATCATCTATCGTGACCGCAGCCGCAGCCGTTTCCACTGCAAGCGAACTTATCAGGCTGCTAACGAAAAATCTTGAATCCAGCCGAAAATGCATTTACGGGCCCGAAGACAGGGGGCTGATCGCCTCTTTGAAATTTAAAGGTAATCGCATTTTGCAGTCCCCCAAGATCAAGATTGAAAAGTGGTCCCGTGTTGATGTCAAAACGCGTTTCCAAATAATTTCTGTTGCGCCGTCGCGGAGCATTCTCCAAAAAATAATAAGTGTCATTGATACTAAAAGCGATCAGGCGCTTGAACTCAAGACCCAGGTCTAGGCCAACTAAGAGGCGGGAAATATGATTAGTTGGAAAATTGGTATTACGCTTGTCCCGTTTGGTAATGCCCCCCAACTCATACCCAATCGAAGGTAAAACCCGATAGGCGGAAATAATGGGTTCCTTGCGTTTTACATCGTTTAGTTTGGCTAGTGATTGGCGAAACTGATGAAGCCGTTGCTCTCTGGTTTGCTCGAAATTTAGAAAACGAGGACTAAATTCGGTATGCCAGTACATCGTTTGCAGTTTGAAGTCTCGATCTGAATCATACCGCAATCCGTTAATCCAAATCATCTGTTGTAACGGAGACGAAATTGAATTAGCATCCCGCCCCAACTCATAATCCATGCCAAAAACAATCCGATTTGGCGATTTCAATTTGGCCGGAGACTGTGTATCGAAGTCTGCTTCCAGTAATGGGCGAAATGCCATCCAAATTGGTTTACTGCCCTGCTCGCCGTCCACGTTGTAGGTCAGCATGTTGAGCGTCGGTTTGAGATGTACGCCAAAAATCCCAACATTGGTGCGTTTGCGCGTTGTGGCATTCACAGTCGAGGCAAATGTCGTCTCAAAATAAAACTTTGATGTTGCGCGATCTGTTTTACCAGGGACTAAATCTGCCACACTCGTGACATCAAAAGTTGGGCTGTCCGCAGGAACTGTCGAGTTTCCTGCCAATGAATCTTTAGCGACTTCAACTGGAAACGATAGTTTGACTGTGTACTTTTCAGGACGGCGCGGTAAGGCGCGTTGTGGCGCAATGATAAAAGTAGTGCCAGAAATTGAATCCTTCGGATTGCTCACAATCTTTGTCGCCTGCGTTACATAATCAATGGCCGGATCATTGGCGTGAAATTTGTAAGCAATTTTAATTTGACCTGGATTAGCCTGGAGCTTCTCTAATAAGGTCTTATTGTTAAAGCCCAGCGGGCGAACCACTAATGCGCGTCGGTTATATTCGATGGTTTGAATATTAGAGATAGGCGCGATGAAGAGTTGCGCCAGCGGCTTTTCCGGTGAAACGACGTCAAGCGCAATTTGCTTATCACGCATTTTGCTATCTGTGGCTAACTGCACACCTTTCAAAATGATTTGATAGGTGCGAGATTTTCCTGTCGGGATGGCGGGGACGCCACCACCGCCGGTTGCCAAATTTACCTTTTCACTGGCAGCATCTTTTCCGATCCGAAAATTATTTAGCAAAACCCCAGAGGGGACTCCTATAGACACCAGCACATTTGCATCAGCCCAAATTTTCACCGGAGTAAAATTGCTATCTTCAAAGAACAGATAGGAATTGGCCAGAATTGTTGGGTCAATTGGCATGAAGTTATCGGCAATCGAAATAACAATGGAATTGTTATTGAAAACAGGATTAACGACACTTTGCGCATAGTTCGCGCGCGAAAAGACAACGGCAAATCCCATGATTAGGGGTAAAAACGTCAGACATTTCTTACTCATATAACCTCCAATGGCTTAACCCCCAAAAACGAAGCAGGGAGTTTGGGGGTCTTGTTGGCGCCAAGCAACTCTTTCCCATTCCGCGACTTTTGTGGCGGCGGGTAACAGCACAGAGGGGGGCAGCATGGTTGACGCAAAGGGGAAGAAGACAGCTCGACTATTCGTGGCATTAACTAATCTGGCCTGTTGACCAGCCCCCCAGGAAGGTCCTTTCGCTAACTCCCCCAACGTCATGGTGGCAGTAAGAGTTGCAACCGGCTCCCCTGCCCAATCGGAGATTGCCAGCAAAACACGGACATGAAAGCTTTGCCCCATCCAGATTAGGCATTCTGCTTGCGTGTTAGGGACAGGCGTGGCTTCTGCGGCAGCGAGTGCAGCAGGCGGGGTGACTGCCAGTACAGGCTCCGACGCTCTCATTGGGAGAGATGCTGAACGCGAGATTGATCGGTCAGTCGTATCGCCTGCCGGTACAAGCTCCCGTGCTGTCGCTGGGGGAGCAATGAACACATTTTCAGGCGTAGTCTTTTTCTTTATCGTCGAGGCAGCTTTTTTCTTAGCGTTAATGGTTTTCTTTTTTGTTGTAGTTGCCTTCGCCGTTGCCGCTTTTCTGGTTAGTGGAGAAGAGTTTTTTGTTGGCATAGCTTTACCTCCAGGTTAAATTTAGTGCAAAGTAGCGCGTGAAATACAGGGTGGCGTGATGGGAAAAAGGGACTGCCGGGGCAGTCACTTTTTCTCGCGCATTGCCCCTCTTATCTGGGGATAATGATCAAGTCCTCGGTCGCATACTTAAGCGATATTTTGTTGCCGGTGACTTTCACAACATTATGCAGATGCTGAGCAGCCGCAATCGAAGCAATCCATAATTCATCGTCTCGATCAGCGGGTTTGGCTTTCAACCAGGTATCGAACAGGGCGAGGCTGGTTGGTTTAGAAGGATCACGGAAATAATCAGATAAGCGGCGGAAAAGTTTTGGCCAGAGTACCAGTTTCTGTAGACCAGCCAGGTCTTTAACCGTTGCGCCCGTAGTCGAGGTATCTTTGGGCCAGAGCCCGCGTTTGGGCGACGCGTTCCTGGCTTGCTTGACGGATGTAAGTATCTGATTGCGAAGGTCTACCGGCAAGTCACGGTAAAATAATGGATAGGCATGACCAGCAGCGGTTATTTTGGCATTCAAGCTGGTTTTCAGCATTGTAGTATCAAGAAAGACATCGCTGCCATCCGGGCGATTTGTAGTACCAGCAAAGACAAACGAAACGATCCTGCCATGTGGGTCAATTGAGCGGGTGAGAATATAACCTTTCATCGGATGTGGCGTGGCAGTTTTGACGACAGTCAGCTTCGCACCGCTGTAAGTGACCAGCTTAAAGCCAGCTTCTTTCAGCATGAAATCTCGGGCTGCGCGCGCTAAAATATCCTCTTGCTGCGTTCCTTGGTAGTGGAGTTCAATTGAGTCAATTCCTTCAAAGCGCAACGGAACCATCACGTTGCTACCATTGAATTGCGCTTTTCTGGGCCTTCCATCAGGACCAACCGGGGTAAAATTTTCCAGTAATTTTTTATTGTTTGGCTGGAACCAGATCGTATCTCCGTCCGGTTCAGAACCAATTTGCTTTGTTTTGCCTTGATAAAAAAGGTGAAATTCACCACGAAAAAGTTTATAGGACATGTTTCCTCCTGAGGTTAAGGTTGCAGTTGATTTTTGATGCTTGCCGCGACACGTAATGACAGCGCCGCCAGCGTGATCGTTGGATTCGTACAGCTTCCGGTGGGAAAGACCGAACCGCCGGCAATGAACAGGTTTGGGTGATCGTGCGAACGGCATTCGGCGTCCACAACAGAGGTCTGTGGAGTGCTGCCCATCATCGTCGTCCCCATAATGTGCGCGGAGCCGGAAAAGAATTTATCCACGACGACATCGCTGAATTCCCACTCATTTTCTTTCGCGCCTAATTCCGTGAAAAGTACCTTGATGATTTTCTGTGCGTACTTCATACCGTTGAAGACATAATCATCAACCGTGTAAGAAATCTTCGGGCGCTGAATATCGAAACCATCTTTTTCAGCCGCTAAGACTACGCGATTGGCCGGGTCGGGTAATTGTTCTGTCGCGTAAGAAATGCGTAGCTGCCGTGTGACCAGATGATTTAATTCTTCCCGCAATTCTGCGCCGAATAATTTTCGGTCAGTCAGGTCTTTCAGCGAATCGAACGGGTGTTTCCCGCGCCCCCAGCCATCGTTGCCAATCGTCAGGCGGAAGGCACAGGATTCGCCCCGAAGCTTGTGGTTGCGGAACGAATCAATGCAGGAAGTGGATTGCGGTCCATTAAACGGATAGACGGGGAAGGGCATAATCGCTGCGCCTTCGCCGCCCGGATGATCCATCAGGTTACAACCGACCAAACCACTTGCATTGGCGATTCCCTGACCGCCTCTGGACATCAACAGAATCTTCGGCGTCTCAATCGCATGGGTGGCGAGCACCACAATTTTTCCTTTGGCGGAACCCGGCATTCCATCCGGCCAGGTCTTGTAAGTTACCTCATCAATATTGCCTGCCTGATCCAGTTTTAATTCTGTCACCACCGCGCGTTCGATTAACTCGACTCCGAGCTTGAGCGCTTTTTTGACGTGGACAGTTGCGTCATATTTCGCTTGAATTGGACAAATAGGGATACAGTTGGAATTCCCTTCGCAGGCCGGACGACCATCATATTTCCGTGAATTGCGCGCCTGTGGATTCCCAAAAAAACGGACTTCAGTACCATCTATTTTTAATCCTTTGAGGCGCTTTTTGAGTTGCAAATCGCCGTAAGCCTGCGCGATTTTAGGCATCGGAAACTTGCGCGAACGATAGGCGTCAAAAACGCCATTCCATTCTTTGTCGTCACCCGCCACACCCAGCGCGTCCTCGGCATCGCAATACCAGGGTTCCAGCTCGTCATAACTAATGGGCCAATCCTGCGCGTTCTTCAAATTTGGATAGAGCGTTTTCAATTTGAAATCGCTGGGAATATAACGCGGGCTGTTGCCGCGCCAGGCCCAGGTGCTGCCACCGACCAGACGCTGATACTGGCTTTTGAATGGTTTGGGGCCTTCCTGTAAATAGTATGGAGTTGGCTCCGGTTTAACTTTGAAATCGGCGGTGTCGGGACTAAAGGCAAATTTATTATTATTGGGATTCACGTAAGGCTGAGAAGGCGTTTTGCCTTTATTGTTGGCTTCTGTAAAAGCTTTGACAAACTGCGCACGGTCGGCAGGCTCTAAATGTTTTTCCCCCGCGTCCAGCAATAATACTTTGCATTTTGCTTGCGCGAGTTTCCAGGCGACCAATGCGCCTGCCACGCCTGATCCGATTATTACTACATCATATTCATTTGGCATGAGAATTCTGCTCCTTTCATAAGAATTATTTAGCGGCTGGTTTTTTCGTCCAGTAGCCGTATTTTTTTGTGGAATTAGTCGGCGGATGAGCTTGAATCACTGACCAGATCAAACCACTGTAATATTGTTTTTGCGTGCCAGGCAGGGCATTGGCGACGAGCTTGCCATCGGCTCCGAGGGGAAAAAATTCTCCGGTGTACCAGAGGCGGATGATTTGCTGTGACATCAGGGGCAACTTCTCTTTGCCTTTTTCTTTGGTCTCGACAATGCGGCGCTTTACTTCAAAGTCCAAATACGGATCATTGGCGATATTATTGAACTCCGTAGCGATTTGCTGCATTACGTCGGCATTGGCGGCTTTGAGTCGTTGTAAATATTCATCGGCTAAATTCTTATCCAGTTTGTTCTCACCCGTGAGAACCTGGGAAAGCGCGATGAATGTATCCAGTTCGGGTAGCGGTGGCATAGCGTGTCTCCTTTCAGACAAAATGATGTTTCATTGGTAAATGGTAAAAATCCCTAAAACATTTCAGGCAGAAAGGAAACTTTTGTCGTCAGGACGCAGGCGACCTGTCGCACACTGTGCCAGAACGAATCTCTGCCAACGCTTTAGGGGGACTACAAAAATCGGCTGAATGAATTGAATTACACCAATGCTGGGGATTTATGAACGAGGGGGAATTCTTTGCGCTACCGACTTATCGGATACTGGCGTAGCAACGAATTTCGTTCTTAGCGATTGTAATAGGTTTCAATTCGGCGGGAGTCTATGCCTGTCGCCAATCATTTGCAATAGATTTTTTGCGCTGCTGTGGAAAGTGAAAGGAAAATTATTTTGTCTGCATTTCCTGCGCCTGCTTTTGTAATTCGTAAAGCTTTGTTAACGCCTCAACCGGACTCATTACATTTATGTCGAGAGCGCTGAGAAGCTCCGACAGGGTTGAGGAAGAACTTGTCACTGGTGATGAAGTATTGCTTAGTGGTTGAGGGTTGGTCTGCTCAAACTCCGCCAGCAATTTTTGGGCGCGCCGAATCACCGGCTTGGGCAATCCTGCGATTTCGGCCACGTGAATACCAAAAGATTTTTCGGCGCGACCTGGTTCGACACGATGCAAATACTCTACGCGTTTGCCGGTTTCCTTCACTGCCAGATGAAAATTTTTGACGCGGGGCAAATACTCTGCGCAATCCGTCAGTTCGTGATAATGCGTGGCGAACATTGTTTTTGCCGCCACGCGTGGCTGGTTGTGAATGTATTCGACGATGGAACGCGCAATCGAAAGCCCGTCCGCCGTTGCCGTGCCGCGCCCCACTTCATCCAGTAAAATCAGGCTCTTTGGCGTCGCGTTGTGCAAAATGTTCGCCGTCTCAATCATCTCCACCATAAAACTTGAATGACCCTGCAAGGTAAAATCAGTTAAGCCGACACGAGTGAAGATACGATCAATAATGCCAATCGTGGCAGCTTCCGCCGGAACAAACGCGCCAATTTGGGCAAGCAAAACTATCAGCGCGACTTGTCGTAAGTAGACAGATTTACCTGCCATATTAGGGGCCGTCAATAACATGATTTGCGTGTCATGATTGGCGAGCTGCGCATCATTGGCAACAAACCGACGTGTGTCTAATCGCTGCTCAATCATTGGATGACGACCTTTGATAATCGTGATGCCATCGCCTTCGTTGAGTTCGGGTTTGACGTAGTTGTGCTGCGCTGCGATTTCCGCCAGCGTAGAGAAAACATCCAGTCGCGCAATGCCTGCGGCGACTTTGCTGATGCGTTCGCAATGGCGACCGAGTTCGTCACAGACCTGCCGATATAAATTTGTTTCCAGCTCTAAAATTCTTTCTTTGGCATTCGCAATCAGGGCTTCGTGTTCTTTGAGTTCAAGCGTGAAATAGCGTT
This sequence comes from Blastocatellia bacterium, assembly GCA_043719385.1. GTDB lineage: Bacteria > Acidobacteriota > Blastocatellia > RBC074 > RBC074 > JAFDVL01. The sequence goes on from JAYSTY010000143.1 coordinate 11,642, forward strand.
CAGCATTGATCAGCGTTTGTTTGCGAATGTAATCTTTCGGCGCTAAATGCAAATTCGCTTTGGTGATTTCGATATAAAAGCCGAAGACTTTGTTGAAGCTGACTTTCAGCGAGCGAATGCCCGTGCGCGCTCGTTCACTGGTTTCAAATTTGGCGACGAATTCACGCCCGCCACTCAGGATGTCGCGCAATTCGTCAAGTTCTTTGGCAAAGCCCGTGCGAATAATATTGCCGCGTTCGAAATCCGAAGCCGGGCGATCCGTAATTGCCTGACCGACAAAATTCGCCAGATCATCGCATTGCTCAAGCGGCGCAATAAAATCTTTGGGAGCGCGCGCTTTACCTGTATTTTTTTCCAGCGCAGCACGAAGCGCCGGGATTGTGCGCAGGCTGTGCGCCAGGGCTACGACCTCGGCAGGCACGGCAATTTTGCGGCGGATTCGTCCCAGCAGCCGCTCCAGATCAAGCACATTGGCAAAAGCCGAGCGCAAATTTTCCCGCGCCAGATCATTTTTTACGAACCATTCAATGGCGTCCTGTCGCGCGCGTAATTCAGTCAAATCAAGCAACGGATGCCGCACCCATTTTCTCAACAAACGCCCGCCCATCGGCGTGAGCGTCAAATCAATTGTCGCCACCAGAGAACCAATCGGAGCGCCGCCCGTAAAATCCCAGCTTTGAAATATTTCCAGATTGCGAATCGCGTTCGGATCAAGTCGCATGAAATTATCGGTGCGGTGCGTTTGCAAACGCGTGAGTGTTTGCAGCGCGTCTGGTTGCGTGTCACGCAAATACGCGATGATCGCGGCGGCAGCACAAATTGCCAGGGGCTGATGTTCGCAACCAAAAGCCGCCAGCGTTTTGACGCCGAAATGTTGCAGCAAAGATTTTCGGGCTTTGGCCGCTTCAATTTCTTCGTCGGCAATTTTGGTGACAGAACGCACATCAAGGCCGGGTAATTCCTGCGAGCGCGCCAGCAATAATTCGGCGGGTGCAAGTCGTTCGAGTTCGGTCAGAGCCTGTGCGCTTTCCAGTTCTGTAGTCGCAAATTCTCCGGTGGAAACATCCACAAATGCCAGCCCCGAATTTCGTTCACCAGCAATAAAACTCGCCAGAAAATTATTATCGCGACCTTCCAGCAAACCAGGTTCGATGATCGTGCCGGGCGTGATGATGCGCGTGACTTCGCGTTCGACCAGGCCTTTGCCCGGCGGCGTCGTTTGCTCGCAAATCGCTACCTTGTGACCGCGATTGATAAGCCTGGCAAGATGGGTTTCGAGGGAACGAATGGGGACGCCAGCGAGCGGATGAATTTGCCCTTTGCCAAAATGTTTACGCGTCAGCGCGACGCCTAATTCACGGGCGACAACCCGCGCATCTTCATCAAAGCATTCATAAAAATCGCCAATCTGAAATAACAGAATCATGCCGGGAAAACGGCGCTTTATTTCCAGATACTGACGACGCAGGGGCGGTTCTTTGACGGGCATAGTTTGACCAAATTTGGAACGCAACGTAAGCTCAGTTGTAGCGTTTAGTGAATGGAAAAACAAGTGAGATTAAGCGAAGGAAGAGTAATAGGGCGACGAGCGATTTTGCGGCTCTGCCGCCTGATGTGTGGAAAGGCTGTGCCTTTCCGTTACCATTCCCATTATTTTATGCGGCTGTGCCGCCAATGTGGGGGCGCAGCACCGCACATCCGGCGGCAGAGCCACAAGCGTTTAATGATAGTGGTGGAATCAACCATATAACATCCACCCGCTCCCGCAGGTGGTACCGGCTTTTTATTATGAAAACTTACGATGTCATTGTGATTGGTGGCGGCCCCACGGGCTTAGCTTGTGCGATTGAAGCGCAACGCGCAGGGCTGGATTATCTGGTGCTGGAAAAAGGTTGTGTGGTCAATTCGCTTTACAACTACCCCACGCAGATGACTTTTTTTACGACGCCGGAATTACTGGAAATTGGCGATCTGCCATTTGTTTGTGAACGCGAAAAACCTAATCGTATCGAAGCGCTCAAATATTATCGCCGCGTGGTTGATACTTACAATTTGCGCGTCAATCAATACGAAAAAGTTATGCGGGTGAAGGGCGCAGATAGTGATTTTCAGGTGACAACCGAATTGCCGGCGACAGGTGAGCAGCATAATTATCAAACGCGGAAATTGATTGTCTCGATTGGCTATTACGACCAGCCAAATTTCCTGCATATCCCTGGCGAAGACTTACCGAAGGTTTCGCATTTTTATAAAGATGCACATCCGTTTTATCAACGTGATGTAGCGATCATCGGAGCAGGGAACTCAGCCGCCATCGCCGCGCTTGACCTTTATCGCCACGGCGCGCATGTCACCATGATTCATCGCGGCGCCGCGCTCAAAGACAGTATCAAGTATTGGATTATGCCCGACATCCAAAACCGGATTGAGAACAAAGAAATCACCATGCATTTCAAAACAGTAGTGAAAGAAATTCGTGCGCAGTCCATCGTGATTGTTAACCTGGAAACAGATAAGGAAAGGGAACTGCCCAATGATTTTGTCTTCGCGTTGACGGGCTATCACGTCGACAACGATTTCCTGCACAGCTTAGGAATTACGATTGATCCTGCCACGTGGAAGCCGTCATTTGATATAGAAACTTTGGAGTCAAATGTGCCGGGAATTTATTTAGCCGGAGTCACAATCGCAGGCAAAGATACAGGCAAAGTGTTTATCGAAAACGGACGTTTTCACGGCGGGCAAATCATCAAATCATTGCAGGCACAATTGGCACTTATTTAGTCCAATCCTCAATCGTCAAAGCAGGAATCTGACCAAAATCAATTTGATTGCGAGTAACTAAAATTCCACCGACTGAAAGCGTAATTGCCGCAATGCGTAAATCCTGTGTGCCGATGCGAATTTTTTGTTGGCGTAAATTTGTATAAACACGGCTTGCTGCAAAATCGTAATCAATAACCTGATAATCATTGAGCCAGCGAATTGTTTTTTGTAATTGCTGGTAAGCAGCAATAGCTTGTTCTTCAGTTCTCGCCGCATTGATTTGCAGAAATCGCCCACGTAATTGTTCCTGCGCCGTAATGATTGTAATTGCAATTTGCTCAGACGGAATCTGTTTCAGGTAACGTGCAAAGAGCGTTGGGTTTCTTTGGTTCAGGCTGAGGTGATCCGTATCAAGAATATAAAGCCTCATTAAGCGGCCTCTTGTAAGGCTTCTCTTTCTGCCTCGCGTGCCGCTTCTTCCGCGTCTACTTCACGACGATACTCAGCGATATTGGCCTGAAATTCATCCCACGTTGGATCATCCTTAAAAATTCCTGCACTATCCAGCCAGGGATTTCCGGTGATCGGTGGCGCTTGTTCTGTGGGTGTTTCAACTTCGACGGTAACGACTTTCATTTTTTGCAAGCGATGCGCTAATTCTGAACGAACATCGGTTATCGCCTCGGCTTCGGTTGCGGCGGACGCCCGACAATCAGGCAGTCCCAGCACTGTCGCTGTAAAAAAATTCTCGCTTTGTCGTTGCACTAAAATCTGAAATTGCATAATGGGCAAATTATAAACAGGCGACTTTGGATAATCAATTAATTCCTATGCTTGCACGGCTGCCTCCTCAATTCGCAACACGCCGCGTTCGCCATCCAATGTCGCCATCACACCAAGCGGCAACGTTAAATTGCCGATCTTGCTATGCCCGCTGCGCAGTCCGAACAGCACCGGAATTTTTAAGTCTGCCGTCAAATCACGCAACACATCCTGTAAGGTGTAGCCCTGTTCGCTGTGCTGAAAACAATCGCTCATTTCGCCAAACACGATGCCGCGCACGCTGGCAAATTTTCCGGCTAATTTTAGCTGTTGCAGCATGCGATCCAGTTGATAAGGTCGCGTTCCCGTATCTTCCAAAAATAAAATTGCATTGTTTGTTGCAAGCTCATCCGGCGTCCCCATCATCGCTGCAATTATTGACAGGCAGCCACCGACCAGTCGTCCACTGACGCTTTTGCCCCGCTGCAAAATTTCCGTGTCGGTAGTAACAATTTCGCCCATCGGCTCCGCTTTTGTCAGTGCGTTCAGCAGCGTAGTTTTGTCATAATGCGCTTCGCCGCCTGCTAAATCTTTCGCCGCCATTGGGCCGTGAAATGTGACCCAGCCGAAGCGCCGGTAGAGGTATAAATGCAGCGCCGTCATATCGCTGTAACCGATGAAGATTTTTGGATTTTCGCGCAACAAATTTTCATCCAGTAAAGGCAGAATTCGCATCACGCCGTAACCGCCACGCGCGGCCCACACTGCTTTCACTTCGGTGTCAGTAAACGCATCAGTCAATTCGCGGCGGCGGCGTTCGTCGTTGCCTGCGGTGTAACGATCTTTTTCCAAAATGTCAGGATCATATTTCACGCGCAGGCCGAGGCTGGTCAATTCGGCGACACCACGCAATAAATACTCGGATTTTAGATTGCTGGCCGGCGCGACGATTTGCACGAGGTCGCCTGTTTGTAAGGCTTTAGGTTTTTGTATTGGTTTAGTCATAAAAATGTCAGAATTACGGTGATTGCGGCGAATTCTTACTTGCGTTACTCTCAACCCTGGTCGCCCGGCCAGAGTCTTACCGAACGAGCGAAGTCAGCCCACAAATTTTCTTCGCCATCATCAGACAACCCTTACTACTCTGTCAAAAGTTGGAGAGCAAGCATGGAGATCGCCGTTGCCATTGTCGAAGAAGCGCCAGATATTACCCAATCACCGCATCCTGATTTAGACCTGAGCTTATTTGATCCGTTCCATAAATTGGTGCAGATCGAAGCGCTCGGTCAAAACTTCAAAGTGCCGGAAAATAATACCCTGCTGCGCTGTTTTCAGTACATCGCCTTCGAGACAATTTCGTATGGCGGCTTTTGCTGGAACGGCACGTGTCGTCAATGCGAGGTGAAATATGATTTGGGCGATGGCCGCGAACGCCAGTGTCTGGCGTGCTGCACGAAAGTTATAGCAGGAATAAGAATCACCGAAACGCACCCGGAAGTTAGTTTTGAATAAACCTTGCCTGATAAACAGATGTTCATTATTCTTCTCGCGCTTTAATTTCAGAGAGGAAGAATCAAGTGGACATCATCGAACGCATCAAACAAATCGGCATCATTCCCGTCGTTAGTATCTCCAGCCTCGAATACGCGCTGCCATTGGCTGAAGCTTTACTCGCAGGCGGTTTGCCGTGTGCGGAAATTACTTTTCGCACGGCGGCGGCGGCGGAAGCGATCACGCAAATCAAACAACGCTTTCCTGAAATTTTGCTCGGCGCGGGAACAGTGCTTTCCCCGGCACAGGCACAAATCGCGCTGGATGCGGGGGCGGAGTTTTTGGTTTCTCCCGGTACAAACCCCGCCGTAGTTGATTTCTGCATCGCTAACAACCTTACAATTTTTCCCGGCATTTGCACTCCGACCGAAATCGAAATGAACCTTGCCAAAGGCCTCAGCGTAATGAAATTCTTTCCGGCTGAACCCGCTGGCGGAGTCAAATTTTTGCAAGCGATTTGTGCGCCTTACAAGGATGTACGGTTTATCCCAACGGGCGGCATTGATACCAAAACCATTGGTGATTATCTGGCTCTTCCGCAAGTCGTAGCCTGTGGTGGGAGCTGGATGGTGAAACCTGAATTGATGAAGGATAATAATTTTGCTGAGATCAAACGACTCTCGGCAGAAGCCGTCAAACTTATTAATCGTTAATTTATTTGCCACAGATTGCACAGCTTAAGCTGGATTGTCACGCCTAATTCAAATCAGTGTCAATCAGTTTTCATCAGTAAAATCTGTGGCAAAAAATCTGAGCAATGAACATCAAACCAAAAGAACAATGTAAGTGGGATTTAGTTTCGCTTGGCGAAGTTATGCTGCGCCTTGATCCGGGCGCTGGACGCATTCACACAACGCGCACGTTTTGTGTGTGGGAAGGCGGCGGCGAATATAACGTAGCGCGAGGGCTGAAACGCTGCTTCGGGATGGACACGGCGGTCGTGACTGCGCTCGCGGATAATCCGGTTGGGCGGCTGGTGCAGGACCTGATTTTTCAGGGTGGTGTAGACCAGTCACATCTGCGCTGGGTCAAATACGATGGTGTCGGCAGGGAGTCTCGCAACGGCTTGAACTTTACGGAAAAAGGTTTTGGCGTGCGCGGCGCGATGGGTTGTTCTGATCGCGGTCACACGGCTGTTTCACAACTTAAACCAGGCGATATTGATTGGGAAAAAATCTTTGGGGAAGAAGGTGCACGCTGGTTTCATTGCGGCGGAATTTTTGCGGCGTTGTCGGAAACTACACCACTCGTAGCCATAGAAGCGATGGAGTGTGCGAAGAAATATGGCACGATTATTTCCTATGATTTGAACTATCGTCCCTCGCTCTGGAAATCAATTGGCGGCTCAAAAAAAGCCATTGAAGTTAATCGCGGCCTGGCGGAAATGATTGATGTGATGCTCGGCAATGAAGAGGATTTTACCGCCGCGCTTGGTTTTGCGGTCGAAGGCGTAGACGATCATTTATCGGCGCTTGATCCCACGAATTTTGGATGGATGATTGCGCAGGCAGTGCGCGAGTTTCCTAACTTTAAAGTAGTCGCTACGACGCTGCGCAATGCTAAAACTGCCACGGTCAACGATTGGGGCGCGGTTTGTTTTTACGACGGCAAACTTTTTCAGGCAACCTTAAGGGAGGGACTTGAAATCTATGATCGTGTCGGTGGTGGAGATTCTTTCGCGTCAGGCTTGATTTACGGATTCCTCACAGGACAGGGTGCGCAACGCGCAGTTGATTACGGTGCGGCGCACGGCGCATTGGCGATGACTACGCCGGGTGACACAACGATGGCGACACAGGCCGAAGTTGAAAAAATCATGCAGGGTGGCGGTGCGCGGGTTGATAGATAGGCGCGGCGCAAGCTTTGATCCTCCATTTTCATTCAGCGGCACAAATGAAGGGAACGGTCAGGGGTAGTCTGGATTAAACCATCGCTACTTGAAATTAATACGATTGACAGTCTGATACGCCTGCGCTAAATTCCGCACGACCTCAAAAGCATTACAACTTTGGATCGAAGGATGGCTGGATTGGATTTCTGGCAGTTGTTCACGCCAGAAATGTTTCGCCCCGCCAATTTGCCATACTCAGTCAACCAGTAATTTAACCAAGGGGGGAGATGTGACTATCGTTTCAGATAGTAGCGCAGCCGTCTGTTTATATCCTCAGAACAAAAGTACGAGTGAGTTTTCCAGCCTGAAAATTGCTCGCTACGAGATTCGTTTGCGGGCAGAAGAGTCTGCCGCTGTACCCGCCTTTGCCGGCTCGACACTGCGTGGCGCGTTTGGACAGGCGTTGAAAAATACGGTATGTGTCACTCGTCATCGGAATTGTGAATCCTGCCTTGTTTCTCGTCAGTGTATTTACCCACAGGTTTTTGAGACGACACAACAATACAACGAACAATCAATAGCCGTGCCCTCACCTTATACGCTTGACCCTCCGGTTCATCGGCGTCGTAAACCGCTCAGCGATGAACCGGATGCCGCTTTAGGACAATGGGAACGCTATCGTGAGCTTGCCAAAGACGATGAATTAGTTTTTGGCTTGATGTTAATGGGCAAAGCGATTTCGCATTTGCCTTATCTGGTATTGGCAATTCACCGGATGGCAGAACATGGGTTGGGCAAAGGGCGTGGACGATTTTCTTTAGTTGAAGTCGTCAACGTTGATGCCAGAGGTCATCGCACCGCAATTTATCAGGGCGAGACACAACGATTTCTTACCGACAATGCGAAGCCGGAAAACTTAAGCGATTGGATGGATGTACGGCTGGCACAATTGCCAGCACAGGAAAGCGTGAAGCTGAAATTTGCAACCCCGATACGCATCAAATCCGATGGTGATTTGCAAACACAAGCACCCTTTGATTTGCTGATCCGAAACATCATGCGGCGGGTGAAATTGCTGATGGAATTTCACGGCGAAACCAATTGGGAAGCTGATTATCAGGCGATCCTGGCACAGGCACGAATGATCACAACGACTGCATCACGTTTGCGCTGGTGGGATATGGCGCGGTATTCCCAGCGGCAGCAAGCGCATTTACGCATCGGCGGTTTTGTCGGACACAGCGAATATGCGGGTGCGCCCTTGCAGGAGTTATTACCATTATTGGTAGCCGGAGAAATTTTGCGCATTGGAAAGAATACCAGTTTTGGACTGGGGAAATATGAAATTTGTAATGAAGCGCCTGATGTAAAGGCCATAGAAATACATTGATGAGCAAATAAAGCCAGCGAGCCTAAGCCAAAGATAGACCGAAAAAGCACAGCGAAGAAGCATAATCCCCGTTCGCAATTTACAGACTGAAACTATTTTCAGGGAGGTGCGATGACAACACGAGAAGCCTTGACCCTCAGTGCATTATTGCTGCACGTGAATAAAGTGCAGCAATTTGCCGGACGAAACAACTCAAGTACCGCGCTTGATATTCAAGTTTTGGATGCACGGACACAGAGCTATTTGGATGACGCCGCTACTTTGGTTGGCAGCACTACGATGTTACCAAATGCGCGTTTGGAGGCAGTCACGGATTTTGCCGATGTGGACAATTGGCGGGCTGATTTGAAAAATCGTCGTTACTACCCGTTACTTCCTCTACAAATTTCTGACAAAATTTTCCCAACCATAAAACAGTCCGACAATGATTACGCAGGACTCTGGGATGATTTTGTGGCGGAATCGCAGCGTCTTCCAACCGTTGATTTTGAAGCGCGATTTGATTCTCTGACGCATCTGCTTCACAAATATATGTGGAGCGTGCCTGTTGGTGAACATTGGTCGCTGTACGATCATAGCCGGATTACAGCGGCGCTGGCGGTTTGTTTGCACGATGCCGGCGACGGTAACGAAAAGCCATTCCTGCTGATTGAAGGTGGTGTCTCCGGTATTCAGAATTTTATTTATAATCCGGCCTTCAATGGACAGGAATTACAGGACGGAATGGCGCGACGATTACGTGGGCGGTCGTTTTATTTGAACCTCGTAGTTAAAACATTGGCTGATTATGTGACGAAGGAATTAGACCTTTATTCCGTCAATACAATCCGGGCAACAGGGGGACATTTCCTGATCGTTGCTCCTAATAATCAGACAACACGCGATAAATTGACAGCGATCCGCCAGACGATTCAGCAATGGGTATGGAAAGAATTTCGTGGCGCATTGGGGCTCTTGTTGGTGGATTGTGCGGTCGGACGTGCCGCCATCAAAGATTTTACTTCGGCGCACAATCAGCTTGAGGAATTGGTTAGCGCGCAGAAATATCAGCAATTCGCCGCGCCGCTCAGCTTTGGCAATGAGATTCCTGATGATGAAAGCTGGGAAAATGCCTGGGTCTTGAAAATGCAGCAGGGCATTTGCCGCGATACAGGGGGCGATTTAACAGCGGAGGAAGTTGAGTTTTCCAGGCTCAGCCAAAAGCCAAAAGAGGATAACAACGGAGATGAAGAGGATGCTGAGCAACGTCCCACGCGCAGCCCGCAAAGCCTGCTTTACGATGGCATTGGACGTGTCCTCCTCAAAGCGCAGACAGTGCAATTACAGCGCGCCAACGATTGGAAAGTAGAAAACGCCGGACGCTTACCACGTGATGAGAAAGATGCCAGGCAATTGCGTGATGCTTATGAACATCTCCTGATTGAATTCCCTGATCTCAATCGTACCTGGTTATTAACCAGCGCAACCGTTCCGCAAAAAGACGCGCAAGTAAGTTTACGCATTGCGGATCATAAGAATTCGACGATTGAATTTCTGCCGCAGGCGCTTTCAAATCCTGCCCCAGAAACCGCACAAGGATTTCAATTTCTCGCCAACGCTGTAAAGACTGAAGAAAAAAATGGACGAGATCGTTTAGTAGATTTTCATGTGCTGGCGGAGGCCGGGCAGGGCGCAAATTTTCTGGGCGTCCTGCGCATGGACGTAGATAATCTGGGCTTCATTTTTTCAGAAGGATTATTGTCCGAAGCAAAATCATTGGTTTCGATTGCCGGACTTTCCCGCCTGATGGACTGGTTCTTTACGGGGTATCTCAACGAATTAGTGAAAGATAAAAATCTCTATACAACGTATGCCGGAGGCGATGACCTGCTCATCGTGGGCGCGTGGAATGAGGTTCTGGATGTTGCCAATAAAATCCAGCAACAATTCAAAGCATTCTGCGGCAATCATCCGGCGTGGCATATTTCCGGCGGCATCACTTTGTGCAAAGGTAAATATCCGATTGGTCGTGCGGCAGAAGAGGCAGAGGCGCGATTGAGTGGAATCGCCAAGTCATCAGCGCAAGACTATTTACAAAACGATACCGAAAAAAACGCGCTGGCCTTTCTGGAAAGAAAAATCTCGTGGCAGCAATGGAATAAAATCTTGCCCTTATGTGAAAAGTTAATTGAAGCCATCGCTAACGATTTAGTCTCACGCAAATTTTTATATAACCTTCTTGGGCTTTATCGCCAACATATTGATCCGTTGCGTGATCCTACGATTAATAGATCAGATGGCGATTTTGTTCTCTGGATGGGCGTTGTTGCACGAATCAGAAAGGGTAGCTGCGGCAGCGGAAACGTGGTAGATATTTTCTGCGATGAAAAAGAAAACCACGTACCGCCTTCGCAA